>CAZQWS010000027.1:0-1519 GCA_964597355.1 uncultured Bdellovibrionales bacterium | reverse complement strand
TCCGAGCTCTGGATCGTGCAGTCGTCTCCTGGAGTCAACTATTTTTTGTGAGGGGTATCATGAGAATCGTCACTTTCTTTCTTGTGGCACTACTTGCTGGTTGTGTGGCCGAGCCTGCGCCCGGATACCATGGGTACGAAACGGCACGATTGCATGCGTACCGGGGAAACGGCTGTTCCTTCCCGGCGCTGGAGCAGTCGTTGTTTCAACTCAAGACCCAAGGGTTTTCTCCGCAGTACCGGGAGGCCTTCGCCCAGTCCTACAAGAGGACATGCGATGACATCTTGAGGAAAAGGGAAGCTCGTCAAAAAGGGGCGACATCCGACAAATCCCAAGGATGACGGAAAACTCCACTGCGCCGCTTGTCCCGCGGGTAGGCAAGCCAATCACTTGGCAGTCGTTGAACCAAACGGCTGCTGGTTTTCTTTTACAAAAACTTATGCTTGCTCACCCGCCATTTCCCAAAGCATGAGGAAGAATTGCTTGTAATTCTCGGCGACCGCCGGTGACTTGATGATATAGAGGAGTTCAGGTTTCAAGAATGAATAGAAGAGCACCTTATCATTGCGGACCACCATGTGAGCCACTCCTTGCGGGAGCGTATCCAAGAACTTCAGACGAAGATCTTGGCTCCCGATGAGCGTTTTGTACCAAAGATCTTTTTCTGTGGTATTGCCGAGATAGTACGTGGTGACATGCTCCCTCGCTTTATCAGTGAGGTATTTGTTTAGAGTCTTGCCCATCATCTCGGTAAAGCCCTTGGTGTTGCCACCAATGATATATTGTTCCTCATGTCCCTTGATCGATTGCACCCACGCATACTCATACTTTTGGATCGCTTCGGCACCTACGTACATTTCGAAATCCTGCTCATAACCTACCTTAGAGAACGTAGAGAGTTCCTGGACGAGCTTTTCCGCTTCGACCAGCTTGCGTTTGGCAATTTTTTCAATCTCTACCTGGGAAATGGCTTTGTAGCGGGATTGCTTGCCGTGAGGAATCTCAACGATAAGTCCGCGGGCGCGAAGGGGCGGGATGGCGGCATAGACATACTGGCGGGGAATATTTGCTTTTTTGGCGATCTCTGATCCCCCCAGCTCTCGGCCAGCCTCAAGGAGTCTGATATAGACGACTGTTTCATTCTCAGACAGGCCGAAATCCTGGAGCATAGCCGCTGCTTGCCCGTGCTCGGTAAGTACAGATTTTTCAGTGATTTCCCTTTTCTCACCAGCACTAGTTTCTATATCTGTCATAAAAGTAATGACAGTATATCAAATAATGGCTTTTTGTAAATAAAAATAGTGTGTAAACAATGACATAATATTATTGACAGTATAGTCATTTTGAGCTATACTATGGTGTCAGGATGAGAAAAGCGAAAGTGATTCCAGCCTGATCAGTACCTTGAAACGAGTCTCCAACTTAGGTCTTAGGAATACAGGGAGTGATCGATACCTCCCTCTCTCCTAAGACCTAGGCACACCTCTTGATCGACTCAATACGAGTAACGAAAGATGGT
>CAZQWS010000026.1:0-3123 GCA_964597355.1 uncultured Bdellovibrionales bacterium | reverse complement strand
CAGGTACCGGAACGACGATAATATCAGATGTCAGCGCTAATGAAACCAGGACATTGCCAGGGTCAGAAAGTCCCGGAGTCCCAGCATCAGTCACGAGCGCCATCGATTCTCCGTTTTGAAGCCGACTAATAATCTGAGCTAACTTCCCCTTCTCGGTATGCTCATGGCAAGAAAGCGTCGGGGTAGTAATCTCATAGTGTGAGAGAAGTTTTTTGGTCACTCGAGTGTCTTCGGACAAAACTACATCAACGCTTTTCAAGGTTTCAAGCGCGCGCAAAGTAATATCGCCGAGATTCCCAATAGGGGTCCCAACGAGGTAAAGTATGCCTGATGATGAATGATAGATGTTAGTCATTGGAAAAAGACTTTGTTTTTCGAATAAGCCCGTTTATAAGTTTTCCAGTTGCTTCAACCTGTTCGACAATAAGTTTCTGATCTTCTTTTAGAAATAGTGTTAAATCACTTGCGATAAATAACTAACTTTGAAGTTCAAGTACCGCCCATCGAGCGATTGTGTAAAACTGTACTTTTTCTTTAAGTGATCCGCGGCCAAATCCCTCTGCAATATTTGACGGCACAGAGACCACTGCTCGCCGCATTTGATTAGTAAGTCCAAATATCTCGCTTTTTGGAAACTTTTCAGTTACTCGGTAAACAAGGATGGCTAATTCCTCCCTTCCTGCCAAGCCTGTAACTCTGTAAATGACTGTATTTTCCTCTCCATATCTTCAATTGTCTATCCTCTACCATCAAACATCTGACTGTTGACTCTAACACGTCTTCATGATATTTCAAAGGTATCTCGTCATCAACCTTTTTAGGAGACGACCATGTTCCTTGATCATCTGACTGTACCAGCCGAGTGTTTTGGTGACCTTGATGCAGAGGACTGTTTCGTACGAGAACGAGACCTGACTCCCAGGGGCGGAGTCCTACCATACCCTTGCATCTTTAAGAAAACAGCCGACGGGAAAGGGAGGCGTCTCTTCAGGAGTGATGCCATGGTCAAGAACGTTCCCGAGACCGAAACCATCGCCTCTGATGAGCACGTCATCGTGCTTCACTGACTTCCACGACCGTTTGGCAACAGCCCGACGGTCGCATTCTTTTTAAGCTTTAAATTGTACGAGTGGCACTAATTTTTTCTTATCAGAATGTGGCCCAATTACAGCCAGATTAAGCTTCTTGTCTTGGAAAATATCTTTGGCCACGCGGAGCACATCGTCTGCTGTAACCTTATCAACCAGCTTGGCTTTAGCCTTGGGTAAGACAATCTCTCCCCGAATAGTTTCTTGTGTCACGAGATACTCCACCACATCATCCGATCCCTCGAGTCCCATCGCCATTTTCCCTTTGATATACTCCTTAGCCTTCTTAAGCTCCTCAACTTCCACTTTTTCAATCGCAATCTTACGATACTCTTCGAGAATAACTTTGATTGTTTCCTCCAGATTCTCATGTTCCACCCCGCACTGTGTCGCGAGA
This sequence comes from uncultured Bdellovibrionales bacterium, assembly GCA_964597355.1. Taxonomy (GTDB): domain Bacteria; phylum Patescibacteriota; class Minisyncoccia; order Moranbacterales; family UBA1568; genus SSEF01. Next base: position 1,638 of record CAZQWS010000026.1, on the reverse strand, counting down.
TACCCTGCTTCATGGTAGCTTTCGACACCGGTATGCACCGAATAGGCCAATCCTCGCCGTTCACGCACCGCCATAAAGAGGCGCGATGACATACCACCCCCAAGGATCGTAGCTAGTACCGAGAGCACATACCGATCCTTGTGATACATATCATACGCTCGCACGCCGAGGAGCATATGTGTCTGATCAGTTTTCTTCTCTTGAACAAACACCTCTGGCTTTGTCTGTTTCACGGTGTTTTTCTTGAAGCCTGGCTTTTTGCCTGTACGAATATGGGCAAAACGCTTTTCAATTTCCTTCTTGATTTTCTTGGGATCAATATTTCCTGCCACTCCTACCACCACATTCTCGGCTACATACCCTCGCGAAAGATACTTCAGGAAGTCCTTGCGTTGGAAAGTCTTGATATTGGATTTCGGCCCAACAATTTCCCAACCGAGTGGTGTATCACCATACAGATGCATTTCCCAAAGATCATTGAGATGACGCATTGGCATATCTTCATACATGTTGATTTCTTGGAGAATCGCTCCCCGTTCCCGATCGATTTCTTCCTGATCAATCTTGGCATTCATAAAAATATCCGCCACCACATCGAGTGCCGTCTCAGAGTGGTGTGCTTCAACTTTGGCATAGTAGGCCGTACGGTCTTTTCCAGTGTAAGCATTGTATTCAGCTCCCACCGCGTCAAGCTCCTTGGAAATATCCAGCGCTGTCGGTCGTTTTTCGGTTCCCTTGAAAAACATGTGCTCTAGAAAGTGTGCAAGTCCATTCTCCGCTCGGGTTTCATAGCGACTTCCAACACCAGTCATTACTAAAACCGTAGCGGTTTGATTGTCCTGCATTGGGGCAAGAATAATCCGTAGTCCATTTTTTAGAGTATGTTTCTTGTAGTGCATACGTATCTTTCAATCATTGTTAACGCTGTTCTCCTACCACTTCTGTCAGGATAGATTCGGTCTCTTCATCAGAAAGACTCGCGATATCCATACCCTGTTCACCTGCTTTCATATCTACTGCATGCCATTTTTCATAAAGCCCCATGAGATGATTTGGATGAAGTTGGCTCAAGAAATTCGTTGTTGTTTCCTTTTTCGACGTTACCCCTAGACGATAGGCTAACTCAAAGAGCCAAAGTTTTTCTTTATGGTTCAGTTTCTGGAGTGTTTCAAGTTGAAGCTGAGATTCTGGAGACTTCGCTGTTGGCCGCTCAAGGTTCATAGAATTATCCGAGATAGTTTTTAAGTTCTTCAATTTTCACCCGTTCCTGTTTCATCGTATCGCGTTCACGGACAGTCACCGTGCCAGTGAGAGACGCATCCTCCCCTGCACCAAGCGTGTCAAAATCGATCGTAACACAAGAGGGTGTCCCAATCTCGTCCTGACGACGATAGCGCTTCCCCACATTGCCATTGTCATCAAACTCAACTCGAAAATCTTTCTTGAGAGCCCGATAGACTTCCCGAGCTTTCTCGACAAGCTCTGGCTTATTCTTGAGGAGTGGAAAGACCGCGACTTGTACCGGAGCAAGCTGCTTAGGAAACTTCATCACGATACGGGTATCCTCCTCTCCGACTGTCTCTTCAGTGTAAGCATCAGTCATCACCGCAAGAAAAGTCCGCTCAAGTCCGACAGAAG
>CAZQWS010000025.1:0-4772 GCA_964597355.1 uncultured Bdellovibrionales bacterium | reverse complement strand
GCTGTGTCAACCGTTGATTTAAACTCAGCTACGGCTGCCTTTTCTTCGTCAGTATCAGCCTGTTCGTCGAGTTTCGCATAAAGCGTGGTCCGGCGTTCGTCCTGAGTATCACGTTTTTCACTCAAAGCATCATCACGGTTCTCACGACGATCCGTGCGCTTTTCACCCCGATTAGCTACTCGATCGGAAATATTTCCAGCCCGATCCTCCATTCGGTCAGTCTTGCCATCTTTTCGTTCAGTAAAACGAGCACAAAAAGCTTCTTGCCGCTTCGTTTGTAGTTCTTCTTTCTTTTCTGCCCAAGCTGCTTGGCGCTCTTCTATCTTAGTTGCTCGTTCTTCCATCTTGGCCTCCACCCTCGCTTTGACCGCTTCAGCCCGTTCAGTGGCCCGTGTATTCGCACCAGTCTCAGCCGAAATTCCAAACGGAAAGATTAGCACCGTTACCGCAAGCAAACTTGCAATTGTTTGAGTAGTTTTCATATAGTTCCTCATGCTTAATAATTACTACCATCTTCGATATCAGACATCTCGTCGCTGTCATAACCACTCAAATCATCACGATCAGAAATTGCGTCATCAATAAGATCATCTGTTACTGTTTCTGGTGTGACTGGACCAGTGGTCGTCTGCATCTCTGATGATGGCTTCATCGGTGTAGGAACGCTTGTTTCCATCATTTTCGTATTGACCGGAGTCCCTGATGTGTTTATAAATTGGCTATACACAACCGCCAAAACCACCAACATAAGAAACAAAACAAACCCAAAAGCGATCACGCGGCGCGGCACCCCAAACACTCTATGTGTGCTGGTATCAAGCGTAGAAACGCCTCTCACTGACTCGGGAGGATTTACTGGAGGAACCGAAGGATTAGTATCCATATGTATTTTTATTATTGTTCTCTTGACCAATAGAGATATTACCTTTCCAGTATACACTTTCCATTCTTAACTTGACAAGTCATGTTGTAGAAGTAATAAAAAAGAGCTATGTTCAAAATAACCAACCCTGTTATTTAACAAGGAGATTCTCATGAAATCAATCCTGAGTCTCGTTTTCCCCTTTCCCAAAGACTACACTGCCAAAAACAATCCTGTATATTTCACGGTCATTGTTACGAAAAAGTTTCCACATTACCTCGCTGGAAAAGCCAAACCCACCTATCAGGAAAAAATTGTTTATTCAGACATTGTCCAAGCAGATTCACGAGAACAAGCTGCTTTCGAGGCACTCTTCAACTACTTCGTGCAACGACTGATCAAACTACACCAATACGAGTCTTCACGGGACGAAAAAATTCAGGAAACGAGCTTTTGGGCTTCCAGGCTCGCTTCCAAGGTCATAGAATACCTCGACACCAACCACCAAATATTCACTCCTTTTATCAAGGAGTGGCATCTTGATGACGGTATAGTAGTAAGTTTTGAATGAGAAGAAAAATGTCCGGATTATTTCCTGCTTTTTCTTGTGCCAGACCCAAGCTTGGCCTCAAGCGCCCGAATCTCATCGCGCAGTATCGCCGCCGTTTCGAAGTCCAAGACTTTGACGGCGGCTTTCATTTCCCGCTCCTTAGCCCGGATAATTTTATCTGGATTCTTGGCAAAACCCTTGGCATCAAGTGTCAATGAAATAGCCACCGCCTTGTCGTGTTCACTCTGGAGCCGCTCAGTAATATCATGGATATTTTTCTGCACCGTTTTCGGTGTAATGCCATGCTCTTTGTTGTAGGCGATCTGTCTTTCCCGACGCCGATTCGTTTCTCTGAGAGCTGCTTCGATTGAACCTGTCAACACGTCAGCGTAGAGGATTACTCGCCCCAAAACATTGCGGGCGGCCCGGCCAATGATCTGAATCAGGGAAGTTTCGGAACGAAGGAAACCTTCTTTGTCGGCATCAAGTACTCCAATAAATGATACTTCCGGCAGGTCCAACCCTTCGCGCAACAAGTTCACTCCGACAAGGCAGTCAAATTCGCCTTTGCGGAATTGGGTCAAGATTTTGATCCGGTCGATGGTTTTGATATCGCTGTGAAGATACTCAGCTTTTACTTCTTTTTCCTTAAGATACTGGGCCAAATCTTCCGCCATTTTCTTGGTCAAAGTCGTAGCAATGACTCGACCACCTCTTTTAATTTCTACTACCGCCTCATGGATAAAGTCCTGGATTTGGCCCCCGTACTCCGCAGTCGCTTTGACTCCGCGCACGGAGAGTTCTGGATCAATCAGGCCCGTCGGACGAATCACTTGCTCCACGGTATTTTCACTCACTTCCCGTTCGTATTCGGCTGGTGTAGCGGAAGTAAAGACGATATTACCCACTCGCTCAAGAAATTCCTCATATCGAAGCGGGCGGTTATCCAAGGCACTCGGCAAACGGAAACCATAGTCAACGAGCGTTTTCTTCCTGGCCTGATCGCCATTGTACATCCCGCGAAGTTGTGGCAACGTCACATGCGACTCATCAATGATAATAAGGAAGTCTGGCGTGCCGTCAGCATGGTGCGGGAAATACGAAAGTAGGGTTTCGGGCGGATCACCCACCTGTTTCCCCGAAAGATGGCGGGAGTAATTTTCAATCCCCGAACAATAGCCGATCTCATCGATCATGGCCACGTCGTATTGGGTCCGGCGTTTCAGTCGCTCAGCCTCCAAGAGCTTCCCCTTATGTTCAAACTTCTTCAACTGCTCAGTCAGTTCGAGACGAATAGTTTCAAGCGCTCGTTCTTTTTTATCTTTGTCCATGATGAAATGCTTGGAGGGGAAAAGAAACATCGCCTGTTCTTGTCCAAGAATAGTTTGGGATACGGGATCAATTTTAGTAATCGCCTCAATTCGGTTAGCTCCAAGCTCGATGGAATAGAGAATTTTCTCAGAGATAGGCATTACTTCAAGGCGATTTCCGATAGAGCGGAAAGTGCCTGGCGTGAGGTCGGCATTGGTCCGCTCAAAGAAAATCGCAACCAACCGTTGCATGAGTTCCTGGCGAGAAACAGCATCACCAATGGCGAGTTTCAAATTCTCCCGCAAATATTCCTCGGGACTCCCCAAACCATAGATACACGAAACGCTCGCCACAATGATCACATCGCGCCGCGTGAGGAGTGACTGGGTCGAAGCATGGCGCAAGCGATCAATTTCTTCATTAATCGAAGCATCCTTCTCGATATAGGTATCCGTAACCGGCATATAGGCCTCGGGCTGATAGAAGTCGTAATAAGAAACGAAATAGTGCACCGCGGCATCTGGAAAAAACTCCTCGAACTCTTGGGCAAGCTGCGCCGCCAAGGTTTTATTGTGCGCAATGACAAGGACTGGTTTCCCACCCTGCGCAATCACGTTGGCCATGGTAAACGTTTTGCCTGACCCCGTGACACCAAGCAAAGTCTGAAACCGTTTTTTCTCTTCGAGTCCCTTCGTCAAAGACGAAATCGCCTGGGGCTGATCCCCGGCTGGTGGCCAATCAGATTTAAGTTTAAATACTGACATACTTCAAATTCCCATTCTCTTTGATGAAGGTACTACCCTAACTTTTGTTTCACCCAAACATAGAAACGACTGAGAAGTCGAGTGCCTCGGTGACGTTCACGATACGCCAAAATAAGAGCGATAGCAACTGTAGCGCCAATAAGAATACCTAATCCAAATCGAATCCGCTCGATCTCAACAAAGAAGGTCTTAAGAGTCCTCGCCCCATAGTACCCAGCAAAAATATAAAAGATATCTTTGCAGAAATTGCCGAGGTACGACGCCAAGAGAAAAGTCCGCAATTTAATTTTGATCACTCCACAAGCGAGCGAGAGGGCAAGACTTGGGAAAAAGGGAATGCACCGAAGAATGAAGATAACCGCTCCATCTCGCCATTCACTGCCCGTGAAACGATTGCCTATGCGCTCTATATCTCCATGTGAGAGACCAAAAAATCGGCCAAACTTTCCAATTACAACATCCTCGAGTTTATCACCTATGACATACCAACCCAACGATCCCAACGCTTTTCCTAGGTTTCCGATAGAAACAAGCCAGAGAAGGAAAAATGGCGTGTGTCCATCAAGTACAGCTAAAAACCCAGCCGTAGTCATGATGAGCATCGAAGGAATCGGGGCCACCACTTCTTCTATAAGTGACCCAACAAAAACAAACAGCTCGAGTGGCACATACTCGGCCAAAAAAAGAACCATCCGCTCAATATGATGGAGAAAAAGTTCCATGCTGTTATAACCTTAAAGCTCTTTTTCCAAGATGGCTTTCGCGTCGCCAAGATTTTTCTCGCTCAGACCCAGCTTGTGGTGATCCTCGGTAAGCGCCGCCATAGTTTCATCCAGCTCATTCGCCCGCATACCCCGCTGAGTGCCGCTCTCCTCAATCGAAGGATGGACAACCGCCTCAATCACGCTCGCCCTTCTATCTCCTAATTTTGCTCGGAGTCGACGCATAACTCGACCCTCAAATTCACCCCTGGTAATAACACCACTCTTATGTCGGGATGAGACAATATCCTCGTCTTCATCCTCTTCTCGTTTGAAATGCGGCCGCGGTCGATCATCTGGATTTCCCCCGCTACTTATACCAGTATTGTCTCCACCCGTGCTTTTCTTCGAGGTATACAATGAAAAAAGTCCCATAAACAGTTAGTGTTAATGCTTCTTTATTAGTATACCATCTCTTCTACCCTAGACAGCTTACTCATTTCTCCGTATACTCTCTGAGTAAATACTTGGGCCGTTAGCTCAGTTGGCTAGAGCATCGCATTTGCAATGCGAGGGTCATCGGT
>CAZQWS010000024.1:0-9493 GCA_964597355.1 uncultured Bdellovibrionales bacterium | reverse complement strand
AATGTCGCATAAGTTACATTATGCGACGTATTGTACAGAGGAGAGAGGATCCTTCCCGATACACATGGACACTCATTAAGTCTTCGCTTTTTTATTCTATTTTTTAAAAACTTCGGTCATATATTCCTCGCACTGGTGATAAAAATGTTGGGAATAGTTTTTAAAAAAGTTTCATGAATTATTTTCATTACCAGAAATAATAATATCCTTTTAGAAAATATGAAGGGGATACTCCCCGCTTGAAACGGACGGTATAAAGAGTAGGTCATATCATGGCATATAAGTATTTGTCAATACAAGAATAAGGATACGCTCAACCTAGACAAGAAAGGTGAGAAAGAGCTATATTGTAGACGCTTTTCAACCTAGCCCTAGGAGGTGATTTGCCATGACTGAGAGAAACTCGACCATGGAAGAACGCTCCCTCAAACGAGAAGGACGAGCCCGTCAGGAATTACGGCTCGATGAAATGCCCGAGCTCTTACGGGGAGCACCTATCTTTCCCGAAGAAGTGGGAAAGATATACGTCTTAAACATAGAGAAGACTGGCGGCGACATGATGACAGGAAACATCTTCGTTGACCTGGACCCAATCACTATCGGCGGCTGGTATGAAATCACCAAAGCCGATGTCAATCAACAACCGATGGCTACTGCCGACGATTGATCTTCTTTCTTCCACTCCCACCAGCAAACTTTGCTTTGGTGGGATTTTTTTTATTCGGTCGTAGACAGAACACCCAGGGTTTACCCTGGGTTGAATGAGTCTTGGCGAAGCCTCAACAGCATTCGTGTTGTCCATACGATAAAGTACCATGGGTTTACCCATGGGTATCTATAAAAAAACGACTGATCAGTGAAGACTCAGTCGCTTTGGCTTGGTTGGCTATGTTGGGTCAGAGCTCAAGTAGCGCGCTTGGCTCGAACATGATCGAAGCTCTTGGCCACCGCAACACGGATACTACCGCAGTCGGTGCGAATGGCCACGATCCCCTCAAGAGCAGCGATGACGATTGCTTCGCAAGTCGTCCCGCCAGCGCGAAACGTTACTTGTTCATGGAGCTGGAACTGTTGATTGCCCGACCGTTCCGGAATGGCTTCTGCTGCTTCCGAAACCACTCTAACCGAATAGACATCATTTGGATTGAGCGACATGATCCTCAGTTGGTTGGCCAGGTGGAGCAATGCCACTGGTACGAGCGTCAGGAGATAGCCATCGGTTTCGATGTCGAGCACTGCCACCTCCGCTTGGTCTGGGATAGACAGAGGATTTTCCATTTCCTCCATCGGCGTGATGGCGATGATGTCGCCAATTTTGACCGGGACATCCTTGAAATAGATGGCTTCACTCATGGGATTCTCCCGTGATGTATGTGCTGCTACAAGCAGGGGTTACACACCACACAGGAAGTCGTCGGATTACGACCAGGTCTACCGCTTTTTGACCATGGAGCCCTTTGCATGGACACCACTTACCATTTTGGGCCTCATAAACATCAAAATTCTCGTCGATCGGATCATGCGACTCAAGCCGCTCACCATAGACCTCTCCTTCCGCGCTCATGTTGCGTGAGTGGTAATGTATGCGAGGTTGAAACATGTAACCTTCTCCTTGAGAAACACAGAAACCAGTGAGATTATGGACATGCCACTTCCTCCCGGATGACGGGTCGTATAACAGGACCACCAAATACGGCAAAGTCCTTGGCCTTGTAATTTTGGCCAAAACCATCATCAGCGCAGTCAATCCATTCCCCTCTGAGATTTGGGTAGTGGTCGCCAGGCTTGATGAACTCTTCAGGGTTGAGTTCTCGGCCGTGGATGGTTTTCTCCGAAAGAGGATGTACGTGAATACAGACTTCTTGCATAAAGGTTGCCTCTCTTTATCAACATTGCGTCATATATGTCCCCCTGGGACGGGATGGGAAAGAACAATATTGTAAAGTACCACGTGGTTTCTTTATTGTCTAGATGACTGAGGAAAAGAAAAAGCCAGGAGCACGTGAGTGTTGGTCCTGGCGTTAATTGGTCTTTGCCCTCCTCTTATTCCTTCGGCAACTGGTCGTAGCGCACGACTTGGTTGCGGCCCGGAGATCTGATTTCGCCATGCTTGGCCCAGTTGAGGGCTCGATCAGCCATTGCGTAGAGTTGCTTGAAAGCAACGCTAGCCAGCTGATGTCGATCAGTTACCTCGATGGTCGCTACCCCACAACTTATAGTGACCCGAAGGTCAACCTTGTCGCCATAAAGATTAGTGACCACAAAAGCCGATTGCTCGACTATCTGACGGAAATTCTCTGCCTGGGCTATCGCCTCTCCTATTGTGGTAACGGGAAGCACCACCATGAATTCTTCTCCCCCGACCCGAGCATGGATGTCGTTTGGCCGATGGCCGAGCTCATTCTTGATGAGTGTCGCTAGTGTGCCGATGACAAAATCTCCGGCCGGGTGGCCATAGATCTCGTTGATCCGCTTAAAGTGATCGATATCGATCGCAAGAAGCGAAATGCCCGGCAGATCAACCTGCTCAGAGACAGCATGCGGCGGATGAGGTGGAAGACTGCGAGCGAGTGACGAGAACTCTTGTTTGAAACGCCTGGCCAGTTCGTCTCGATTGACGAGACCGGTCAAGGGATCAGTACCGATGAGTTGCTTCAGTCTCACGACTTCTTGCTCGAGAACTAGGAGTTCTCCATTCTTGGCTACGATTTCATTGGCCATGATGTCAAACTGGCGATACCAGTGTTTGCGGTCCAACTCATGGAGCTGGCCCTGGCACTGGAGCGCCTTACCACGGAGGATGACCTCGTCCTGGGAATTTTCGAGAGTCTCCCTCAAGTGAGCGTTTTCAGAGAGCAGTCCATCGTTTATTTGCTTCTCCGGAAAGAGTTCTGGATTCCACTGGTAGACCAAATTCCAGAACCACCGCCGGAAAGTGCCGAAAAGGGCAATAGCCGCCATAACGGGCTCCTTGTTGAGTAAAGAATAAGGAAATTGTGCTGTTTGGGCACAAACGGGAATTTTTAAGGTAAGTCTGACATTAGCATAAATAAATATAACTGTCAATATTAGAGTAAGGAAAGTAAGTAAGCTACAATGAGATCATGAGACTCTCATATTCTGGTATTGATACGTACCGCACCTGCGGTCTCAAGTATAAATTTCGGGAAGTTGATAAGCTGCCTGAGCCAAAGTCCAAGGAAGCCGTGTTTGGGACGCTTATTCACGCCACCATGAAGTTTATCCATGATCCAGCCCTTCTCTCCCCTACTCTCGAGCAGGCTTTGGATCATTTTTCTAAGAATTGGAATAGCGATATTTGGACCGATGAGATCGAGGAACGGACGGCTTTTTCGCAGGGCGTCGGCATGATCCAGCGCTACTATCAAGACAATCGGCCGAGTGATGCGCGGGTGATTGCGCTTGAAAGCCGTTTTGGGATTGAGATTGACGGTGGCAATGAAATTAAGCATGTTTTGTCAGGCATCATCGATCGTATCGACAAGACCGACGATGGTTATGAGATTATCGACTACAAAACTGCTCGCAAGATGCCGAGTCAGGAAAAAGTCGATACTGATTTACAGCTCACCATTTATCTCCGAGCTTTTCTCGAACGTTACCCAGTTGAAAAGAAAAATTTGGATAAAATTACCGTGAGTTTGTATTATCTTAAACACGGAGTAAAGCTCTCATCGAAGCGCACAGGAGCTGACCTACAGGCTTTGGATGCAACTGTACTCGAAGTTGTCCATAGTATTGAAGCCAAGAAATTTGATCCGATTCTTTCCCCGCTCTGTGATTGGTGTGGATTCCAGCCAGTTTGCCCGCTCTGGAAGCATAAGTTCAAAACAGAAACCAAGAATGTTGAGAAAAGCGAAGGCGAGCAAGCCGTCGAAGAATTCCTCGCGCTCAGAGCCAAAACGAGTGAAGAAAAGAAACGGATGGTAGAACTCCAAGAAACCATTATGCGCTATATGGATCAAGAAGGAGTCGAACGCCTATTTGGTACGACAGGCATTATCGGGAAATCAGTCCGGGCTAGTTATAACTATGATGAAGCAAAGCTACGTGAACTCCTCTCACCCCTCGGTGAATGGGATAATGTCGTCAAAATCGATGGCGTAGCCCTCAAGTCAGTTCTCGCTGCCCTCCCCGCTGAAGTGCGCAAGCAAGCCGAAGCATACCGTGAGAAGAAAGAAAGTACCAGTCTCTCGGTCAAAGCACTGAAAAATACTGAAGACGAAGCTGAATAAATCTACTGGAACAAAGCTAGAGCGTTCTTAGGTGAGATCCATTCCTCGTAACCAAGCGCCATGACCGTAAGAATACATCTTAATCCCTAGGATTTTTCCTGTAGATGCTAGCCTATCCATCCGATCTGGAAAGCCAATGTGGACTTCTCCCCCATAACCATCTTCTACCACAAGAGTATCGGTATTATTAAACCTGTCGTTTCTAAGGATATTTAACCCTAATCTTTCAGCTACGCTACGAAGCGTCTCAATATGTTTTTCTCGAATAGATTGTCGTGGAGCTTCTGGAAAAGGAGGTGTTTCCATAGATATTTAGTTAAGATAGCTGGGGAGGAAGGGATCGAACCTTCGAATGCCGCGTCCAGAGCGCGGTGCCTTACCACTTGGCTACTCCCCAAGGTCAAAAAACAGTGAACAGTGATCAAAAAACAAAAAAGCGCTTAACTTAAAACGCACAGCTATACTAGCTCAGCCTAAGTTTAAAATCAAGCCTAGACCCTCAAGTAGCGGCGGATGGCGAGGAAGCTTGAGACGACCCCAAGAAATACCCCCATAAGGAGCGTGCCGAGGATAAGCCAAGGGAGATAATCAACGTACACTTGAAACAGGTTACCCTGAGGGAAGGCGCCCTCCGTAAAGCTCTTGGCCCCATAGGTAGCTCCCGTGAGCAAGACAAGGGTCATAATCCCTGCACAGAGGCCATAGAGTATCCCTTCGAAAATATATGGCATCCGGACGTACATATTCGAGGCTCCAACGAGACGCATGATCTCAAATTCCTGGCGATGCGAGTAAATGGTAATACGAATGGTATTGAACGTAATGAGAACAGCAATTACTGCAAAAGCTACTCCGACTATCAGGCCGAAACGCTTAGCGGCATTGCTAATACTGTTCAGACGTTCAAAGATCCGTTTGTTGCGTTCATAGTTCACCCGACTAATATCGCCTTTGTACTCGGATTGATTGAGTACTCGAGCAATTTTTTCGTAGTCACTTTGATTTTTGGCGCGAATTACGAGTGATGCCAGGAGCGGATTTTCTCCGATTTCCTCGATGGCTTGACGGATCTCTGGGTCATTACCGCTTTGGTCGAGAAATTGGGCCAAAGCTTGGTCGCGCGAAACATACTCGACAGATTCAATCTCTCGGAAACGACGGAGGTTACTCTCCATTTCACGGATCCGATCCTCGCTTACGTCTGGATTGAAAGAAACGGTGATATTAATTCGGTTTTCAAAACTTTCAACCACCAGTCTCGCTCCGAGACTAATAAGAAATGCGACGCTGATGATAAAAAGTGAAAGCGTGAGGACAGAAATAGTGGCAAAAGAAAGCCAACCATTGCGACGGAAATTCACCACCCCCTCTTTAAAGGTACGCCAGAGTTTAAGGAAACGCTGTTTCAACATATAAACTTTACTTAGATATAGTATTTGCTTTTTTGTTGATCATGCGCGACTCGACCATCTTGGATAGCGATCACGCGACGACTGATCTGATCCACCACTTCTTTCTTGTGTGTAGCAACGATCACAGTCGTACCATACGAGTTGATCTCAAGAAGGAGATCTGTGATGTCTTTGGTCGAAACAGGGTCGAGGTTTCCTGTTGGTTCATCGGCGCAAATCACCGTCGGGTGATGGATCAGTGCCCGAGCAATAGCTACTCGCTGTTGTTCTCCACCAGAAAGCTCGCGAGGAAACTTCACCATTTTTTCCTTGAGCCCAACAATTTCGAGTATTTCCGTGACTTCTTCCTGGATTTCCTTGGCCGGCTTGCCATCTACCTCGAGGGCATAGGCCACATTTTCAAAGACGGTTTTCTGGGGCAAGAGCTTGTAATCCTGGAAAATTGTCCCGATGTTGCGTCGGTAAAATGGAAGAATAGAACGTTTGATATCTTTGATAGCTCGTCCCTTAAAGTATACCGTCCCCTCAGTAGGTTCTTCTTCGGCATAGATGAGCTTCATAAAAGTTGATTTGCCAGCACCACTTGGACCGATAATCGAAATAAACTCTCCCGGCATAACCGAAACATTGACACCTTCAAGTGCCACTATTCCGCCAGGGTAGGTTTTAGTCACATTATCAAAACGAATGATGGGCTGGTATTCGTCCTCAGTCGACATAGCAGGCGTTAGTGTTTTTGTTGGTATTCATATTGTAACCCACTTTCGAGAAAAATGTCCAAGTTTCCATCAAGTACAGCGCTTGCATTGCTCGTTTCTGTGCCGGTACGGTGGTCTTTGACCAATGTGTACGGATGTAAGGTATAGGTTCGGATTTGGCTCCCAAAGGCTACCGCCCGTTCTTCACCTTTTAGTTTCGCTTTCTCTCCTTCTTCTTCCTCGATTTTTTTCTGAAGCAATTTGGAACGAAGCATCTTCATGGCTTGGTCGCGGTTTTGAAGTTGTGAGCGTTCACTCTGGCAACTGACGACTATCCCCGTCGAAATATGGGTGATTCGTACCGCTGATTCCGTTTTGTTGACATGTTGGCCACCAGCGCCACTCGCGCGAAAGGTATCAATCCGAAGTTCTTCAGGGCGAATTTCTACGGCTTTGGACGTTTCTGGAAGAACAGGAAGCACTTCAATGGAAGCGAATGATGTCTGACGCAAATTATTGGCATTGAAAGGTGAGAGACGGATCAGTCGATGTATCCCGCGTTCTCCTCGGAGATACCCATAGGCAAACCGCCCCCGTATTTCAATCGTGGCGTTTTTAATCCCTGCTTCACTACCACGTGTTTCATCGAGTACTACCGCGCCAAAACCTGCTTGCTCAGCATAGCGGAGGTACATACGAAGGAGCATCAGAGCCCAGTCTTGGGCTTCGGTTCCCCCGGCACCACTCCTGACCGTGAGAAGCGCGTGGCCGCTATCGTATGGTCCACCCAAAAGGAGTTCTCGTTCTGACCGGACCAAGACCGTTTCGATATGATCAAGGGAATCCTCGAGAGCTTTCGTGTCATGGGCTGAGAGTTCTCCGAGTTCAAGAAATTCATGCGCAGTATCGAGTTCTCCCTGAAGCTTTTGGAAATTTACTCCTTCTTCCTCAAGGGAACTGAGTTCCTGCATGATTTCCCGAGCTTCCTCTGGCTTGTCCCAAAGCTTCGGGTCATTCCTCCTTACTTCTAACTCCTTTCTCCTCGCTTCTTTTTTCTCCCAGTCAAAGATAGTCCCGCAAGCGGGCATGCTGTTTTTCAAGTGCTGCAAGTTGTTGTTTGAGTTCTTCGAGCATATGTGAGCCAGCGGCCGGGATTGAACCGGCGACCTATGCGTTACGAGTGCATCGCTCTACCAACTGAGCTACGCTGGCATATATTCATTTAGTTAGCCTGGAGGTGGAGTTTATCTATCTCCAACGGAAATATATCGGTTTTACTAAAACTAAAAAGGCTGCCCAAGAACAGCTTTTATAGTAGCAAAATTTAGGAGTTCAGCAAGGGTTCTATGAGCAAAAACTCACTCGCCACTCGAAAGAATAGTCTCAATCAGCAATCGGATGTCTTCATATGGAGCAGCGCCAGAAACAAATTCTGAACCAACAAAAGTGGCTGGGGCCGCCTGAAGATTGAAAGAGGTGCCTTCTGCTTTGTTGGCTTCAAGTACAGAGGAAAATTGCTGGGTATCCATACACCGAGCGAAGTCATTCCCTTTCATACCTTTAACACGCCAGGCGTAATTCTTCAGAGCTTGGACACTATTGGCACGTTCCGCCCATTCAGCTTGGCGTTCAAACAAAATATCGGCATAGGGCAAGAACAGACCCTGAGCATTGGCACAACTGGCCGCAAGAGCGGCTGCTTCAGCCTGCGGATGATTGGGAAGTGGGAAGTGTTTAATAGTAAAGGCTACTCGATCCCCGTACGTTTCGACAAGTTTTCTGTAGGTGGCATGATAACCCTTGCAGTATTCGCAAGCAAAATCCGTAAAGATAGTCACAGGAATAGCGGCTTCAGCGTTTCCAAATTGGATATCGCCCTCACTATACACAGGAGCAGAGAGATACTTTCCGACTGGTAAACCAATCTTGTTCATGTCAAAGAAGTACTCATCACCGTGAACATAAAAGAGTGGCCCCGCCTCGAGATAGAAGTCTGTCGTTTCGACAGCTTTGTCGAACACAAAAGCTGGCAACGAATTAATCTCGTGGCGAACGATAAGTTCTTGGCCTTCCAGAGAGTCATAGGCTACCTTTTTGGCATTCACTGTCGGCATGATACGGCGCATCCAGAGCAAGGCTTCATCGGGGGCGCAATCGACACAGTCATCATCTGTAATCACGCTAACACCAATAGTCGGTGCGGTGTAGGCTACCCACGTCTTGCCGCTGCTTTCCAGTACTGTTTGCTCGCGTAAAGCCGTACCTGAAAATCCACTCCCCGTGATGAGTTGGGCTACATCAACAAACAAACTCCCTACAAATAACCCTACCAAAATAATGATAAGTGCGAAGGTATTTTTGAGTTTCATCTCAACCGACGAAGTAACAGGGGCAAGAGTAGGGAGTGGTGTTGGTTCCATACAAAGTTTTAACAGTGTTTATGATAAATTATTTACTCAATGAATACAGGCCGGATACACTTTTTTATCGCTCGCGGTTGGGCGTTCTTGTTCGGCGACAAACTTCACTTCGAGCGCATTGAGGTCATACAAAGTTTCACTTGCTTCAAGCTTGTAATCTTCGTAGCCAATAGTAATTCGGTCTTCGGCCCATGTCTTGATCCAAAAACCTACAATGAGACCTAGCACAAAGAGTAGCGGCCAAAAAGTCTGCTTGACTCCTCGGTCACGAAGTTGGGTCCATATAGTTTTGGTAAACAAAGCCGCTCGTCGGCCACTCACCGTTTCACGAACTTTCTTCCCCCATTCACGTATCCCCACCCCGACAGAACCTTCTGTAGGAAACAGTTCATTTTGAACGCTCAGTCGTTTCCAATAAACACGATAATCATTCAGGCGAGTCCGCAGTTTATCCAGCATAAGAGTCAATTCACAGTAAAGATTATGACGCATCACTCGCAACCACTCAAAAAGAGCGATCCGATGCGGCCGTACGAAACGGATATCCTTCCCTCTATTGAAAAGACGGAGTTCCATATTCTCTTAGGTTAGAAAACATCCTAGCACTACTTCCCTTTCTTGGCAAATTAAAAAAACATATATAACTAGTAAAGTCAATAAATCAGGGTAATACGTACACACATATAGCGGTTTTAGGCTAGCGGGTT
>CAZQWS010000023.1:0-10323 GCA_964597355.1 uncultured Bdellovibrionales bacterium | reverse complement strand
CTCCGCTACTGGTAGAGCAACGTTTTTGAGCGTAGCCAGGGCGACGAGTGTAGCCTGGGCCACATTGAGCTTATTGGAGCTACCAAGAGATTTGGTTACAATATCACGGACACCGAGAAGATCCATCACTGCGCGGACCGCCCCACCAGCAATCAGTCCTCGCCCAGTAGTAGCAGGCTTAAGGAGTACCTTGGCGCTTCCATATTTCCCAGCTACTTCATGAGCAATCGATCCGCCCATCAGAGGGAGAGTAACAAGATTCTTTTTAGCGGCAGCAAAAGCCTTCTGGATAGCATTTGAAACATCAGTCCCTTTGGCAACCCCTACTCCCACCCTCCCTTTGCGATTCCCAATCACGATGGTTGCACGAAAACGAAAGCGACGCCCCCCCTTTACGACACGGGTGACACGAGCGAGATCGAGCATTTTCTGGTCGTATTCAGGCTTTTCACGGCGCATTCCTCCGCGACCTCCACGACCCTTTCTTGCGTTTCCCTTCACTGCTGATTCTTTATTACCAGTTTGCATATCGTAAGAATTGATACAAAATTTAACACATAATCCCCGCCTTGCGCAACCCTTCAGCTACAGCTTTTACCTTGCCATGATAACGATAGCCAGAGCGATCAAAGACAGCTTTTTTGATTCCAAGTTTACTGGCTCGTTCTCCAAGCATCTGACCTACTGCCTTAGCTTCAACGACCGTATTCTTGGATTTCTTAGGTAACTCCTGGTAATGGGCCTGAGCCAATGTCTTTCCGGCCACATCATCAATCATTTGGAGGACTACCCCACGCAAACTACGGAAAACAGAAACCCGAGGAATCTCGATAGTTCCACTAATCCGGGCGCGAGTTCTGGCTTTGCGGCGCTCCCGCTTTTCTCTAATGTTGATGACTTTCTTCATACGTATTCTCTTAAAATCTACTAGGCGGCACCGGCCTTCTTGCCTTCCTTGCGGCGGACCTGTTCGCCAACATAACGGAAGCCTTTACCCTTGTATGGCTCAACTGGCTTCTGTTTTCTTACGTAGGCGGCAAATTCCCCAAGGATTTGTTTATCAATACTCGTGAGTGTAAGAACATTATTCTCCACCTTACCCTCAACCTTTTCGGGAAGCTCTACTACTACTGGATGCGAAAACCCGAGAGCGAGTGTTAGCTTCTTTCCGGCCAAACTCATACGATAGCCTACACCATTAAGCTCAAGCTGCTTCGTAAAACCAGTCATGACTCCCTCAATCATATTTTGGATAAGTTTTGCGGTAGTCCCCCACAATGCCTGGGCGCGCTTCGTCACACCCTTTTTTTCTACCAATACCTTTCCCTCTTCTATCTTAATAGCCACTTCATAGTGGTGTGCAAAGGTAAGAGTGCCTTTGGTTCCTTTGACCGTAAGGACATTAGCCGAGAGAGTGACCTCGACTTTATCTGGGATAGTTACTGGTTTCTTTCCAATTCGACTCATAGGATTGCTATTACCACACTTTGCAAATATATTCTCCGCCCAAGCCTTTGGCATACGCCTCACCACCAGTCATTACTCCTTGCGAGGTAGAGAGGACCGCGATACCGTAACCGTTTTTTACTTTACTCACCTCATTATGCTTCACGTACATACGCCGACCTTCTTTGCTCATACGGACAATATCCTGAATAGCAGAACGCTTTTTTGTAAGGGATACCTGTTCATATTTCAGAGTCACCAGAAGCGTCTTCTTAGCACCGTCTTCCTCTACCGAAACACTCTCGATAAAATGTTCACGCACAAGAAGATTCAGAATAGCAAGCTTTAATTTTGAGGCAGGAAGGCGCACTGAAGTCTGACCCGCTGCTTGAGCGTTTCGAAGTCGAGTAAGCATGTCTGCGATTGGATCTAACATAGTTCTTATAAGCTATTAGCTGTAAGCTTCGTCAGCTTCAGGAGCTTGGATGGTTCCTCGAGAGAGTCTCAAGAAGCTATCGAAGCTAGTGAAGCTCTGGAAGCTGTTACCTTACCACGAGGACTTGCGCACTCCAGGAAGTTCGCCACGACTGGCGAGTTCCCGGAAACAGATACGGCAGATATCGTATCGACGGAGATATCCGTGTTTTCGACCACATCGCCAACATCGCCTAACGATTCGAGTCGAGAATTTTGGAGTCTTCTCCGAACGAGCCATGGTAGAAGTTTTTGCCATACGTGTATGCTTAGCGCTCTTTGGTTACACCTTCTTTCTGGAGTGGGAGACCGACCAGTTCAAACAACTTCTCCCCTGCCTTTTTGTCTTTGGCAGTCGTTACCACCGTAATCTGAAACCCGAACATAGTCTGCACTTTTTCTGGAATAATTTCTGGAAATACCATGTGTTCTTTAATACCAATAGAAAGGTTGCCATAGCTATCCACCGAAGAACGGGTGATACCCTGGAAGTCACGGACACGAGGGAGAGCTACATGGATAAGTCGATCGAGAAATTGCCACATACGCTCTCCTCGCAGCGTTACTCGCATTCCTACCTCAAGCCCTTCGCGGGTCTTAAAACCAGCAATAGCTTTTTTAGCTTTGGTTGAAACTACCTTTTGACCAGTAATCATTTCTAGCGATTCACGAATTTCCTTGATACGGTTCTCTTCCTTGAGGAATTTACCCACACCAACATTTACCACCACACGGTCAATACGTGGCACGGCGTTGGGATTCTTCTCTCCGAGAAACTTCGTGAGTTCCGGAAGAATTTCTTTATAGAGTTGTTGCGTACGAGGGTGCATAACTTTTTTAGGCAATTGACTTTCCAGAACGTTTACTTACCCGAACTTTTTCCTTTCCTTCAAATGTATACCCGACACGAGTTGGTTTTCCGGTCTCCTTATCGATAAGCATCACTTTCGAAACATGTATAGGGGCAGATTTTTCGATACGCTCGCCTTTTTCGGTGCTCGATTTTGCCCGTTGATGACGCTTCACCACATTCACTCCATCAACTACAACACGTTCCTCTTGAGGCAGCACCAAAAGGACGGTCCCGCGCTTACCGCGATCCTTACCGGAGAGAATCTGTACTTGGTCACCTTTCTTAATCTTCATAATCGTATTTACAAAACTTCTGGAGCGAGTGAAACAATCTTCGTATAACCCTTTTCACGTAATTCCCGCGCCACTGGACCGAAGATACGCGAGCCCTTAGGATCCTGCGTAGCACCTTCGAGAATAACCGCAGCATTCTCGTCAAAACGGATATATGAGTTGTCTTTACGATGATATGCTTCTTTTTGACGGACGATAACTGCCTTTACTTTATCTCCCTTTTTTACCATGCCACGCGGCATGGCGACCTTGACTGAAGCCACTACAATATCTCCAAGCGCGGCATAACGACGGCGACTACCGCCAAGCACCTTGAAACATTCGATGACTTTGGCACCGCTGTTGTCGGCTACGATTAATCTGGTTTCAGCTTGGATCATACGAGTAACTTCTGTCTAGAATTTATGCGGTCACAATAACGTGATGTTTGTCTTTACTCACTGGCCGACACTCTCGAAAACTCACCTTCTGTCCGAGCACATATTCCCCTTCTTCTGTATGGACCTTATAGCGCTTGGTCGATCGGTACTGTTTCTTATACTTTGGATGAGTCTTAAAGGTTTCCACAGCCACGACCAAAGTCTTCTGCATCTTAGTTGACACAACAGTTCCCACAATGACTGGGGCTTTGGATGCATTCTGATTTTCTGGTTGAGTAGTCATAGACTTATGCTTCGGAGCTAATATTCACGCTTTCTTCGGTTGAGAGAGTCTTGAGTCGAGCAATGTCTTTTTTGAGCTCACGATACTCACGGTGTTTCTTGGTGGTGCGAGTAGCGATATCAAAACGAAGACTTCGCAATTTCTCGACACTCTCTTGGAGAGCCTTCTCACGTTCGCCGCCTGATTTTTCTCGCCAAAGTTTCATTTTCATACGGGTGAATCTTATTTGACGACAAATTTACTTTTTACCGATAGTTTGTAAGCCGCCAATCGCATCGCTTCCGCCGCTACTTTTTCGGTCACTCCATCAAGCTCAAAGAGCATTCGGCCCGCCGATACCTTAGCAACAAAATGGTCTGGAGAACCCTTACCTTTACCCATCGGGGTTTGTTCACCCTTTTTGGTTACTGGAGTATCAGGAAAAATACGAATCCAGACTTTCCCACCACGCTGGATAAAGCGGGTCATGGCACGGCGAGCAGACTCAATCTGGCGTCCAGAAATAAGACCACCTTCCACGGCCTTGAGGCCAAAGGAGCCAAAACTCACCTTATCACCACGGGTGGCGATAGTTCCTACGGGATTGTATCCTCGCTGGACTTTTCGGTGCTTTACTTTTCTGGGCATGAGTTGCATAACGGTCTTCTTTCAATGAGTATTTCTACTTGGCTTCTTCTTCACTTGATACAGCTTCTTCTTTGGCCACAAACTTATCTCCTTTGTAAATCCATACTTTCACTCCGATCACTCCGTATGTTGTTCGAGCTTCAGCCTTGGCGAAATCAATATCTGAGCGAAGCGTATGAAGAGGAATCTTACCTTTGGAAAGCCACTCCCGACGAGACATCTCTGCACCACCCAAACGTCCCGCTACCTCAATCTTCATACCCTGAACCGTCTTACTTCCTTCAATTTGTTCAAGGGTTGTTTTCAAAATTCGACGAAACGGCATGCGCTTTTCGAGTTGTTCGGCTACTTGATACGCCACCAACATCGCGTTTTCTTCCACATGTTTCACCTCTTGTACCTCTACCTTAAGATCGATACGCTTACCTGGGAAAAATCGCTTCTTAATAATACGAGTCAAGTCCTCAATACCGGTACCGCCACGACCAATGAGAACACCGGGACGAGAAGTACGCAAAATAAGACGTAATGCTCCGGTTGAACGCTCAATTTCTACTGAAGCGATCATCGCTGATTTCCACTTAGTACGGATAAAATCGCGAATCTCAACATCCTTACGAAGGTTGGCAACATAATTTTTTCGCACTCCAAACCAGCGTGACTGCCAGTCAGTCGTAATTCCCAATCGGATACCAGTTGGATTCGTTTTATGTCCCATAAGTGTTTATGCGGTTTGTACTTTTTCAGTGGTTACAGTTTCCTTTTTCCATGCTTTCAACTCAGTTTTTCTCGCAACAACTTTGTTTTTCGGAGCTACTTTTTGGGCTACCGCTCTTTCGTCTAGGATAATCTTCACTTTGGAACTCCGTTTCAGGATAGGCGTAGCTGAACCAAAGGCTTTGGGTGTAAAACGCTTCAAACGCAGCCCATCTGTCACATGCACTTCCGCTACATACAAACCCGCCTTTTCAAGCTTGAAGTTGTTGGTTGCATTGGCAATAGCACTCTCAAGGAGCACACGCATCGGTTCGGCTGACCGCTGTACTTCTTGCTTCAGGCGAATCAAAGCAACCTGAACAGGCAGCCCAATTATCGAGTGGGCTACAAGACGCACCTTGCGAGGAGCGATCCGTAAGTTGTTGAGGTTAGCAGTGACTTGCATAGACTTCGTTCAAAAGTTTCGATGGTATTATTTCTTTTCAGTACTGGCTTTGGCAGCCTTAGCAGTATCAAGTTCCTTTTGTTTGGCTGCGAGCTCAATCTCTTTCTGCATCTTTCCACCGTGCCGGCTAAACTTTCGCGTCGGAGAGAATTCCCCTAAACGATGGCCAACCATTTCTTCCATAACAAGGACATTGACAAAGTCCTTGCCATTGTGGACGCCAAAAGTGAAGCCTACCATTTCTGGGGAGATAACACAAGCGCGCGACCAAGTCTTAATGATAGTACGATCGCCAAACTTCTTCCCTACGAGCTTCGAGAGCACGCGTGGATCGACATATGGTCCTTTTTTGAGACTTCGTGACATACTTATTACTAAACGGAGCGAGTGAATTAAAAGCTTGCTTTTATTAGCGAACGGAGTACTGGTAAAAACACATTTTATATTTGTTATTTCTTCTTAAGGTGACGGCTACGGACGATGTATCTATTGGTTCGATGTTTACGCTTGCGAGTTTTCTTTCCCATGGCAGCCTTTCCCCAAGGAGTCTTTGGATGCATACCCAAAGGCTGTCGTCCTTCACCACCACCGTGTGGATGATCCACTGGGTTCATGGCCGTACCGCGGACTGTTGGGCGGCGGTTCATTTTACGAGCGCGGCCAGCTTTACCGATACGCTCTGCACTGTGTTCAAAGTTTGATACTTGGCCAAGTGTGGCATAGCAGTCCTTTGAAACAAGACGGATCTCACCTGAAGAAAGACGTATCTGGGCCATAGGACCATCGAGAGCCATGAGCGTAGCCTGAGAACCAGCGCTTCGAACAATTTGTCCACCCTTCCCCTTTTCGAGCTCAATATTACAGATGGTCGTCCCAATCGGAATATTATTCATGAGTAGACGGTTACCAGGAGCGACCGGCGCTTCAGGACCAGACATAACTGTGTGGCCGACACGCATCTCATGCGTGGCCAAAATATAACGCTTCTCACCATCAACGTAGTTAATAAGCGCGATCAGGGCTGAGCGATTTGGATCTTTCTCAATCGAGACAATCTTGCCAACGATACCGTGTTTATCTTGACGGAAATCAACCAAGCGGTACCGTCGTTTTACGCCACCACCCTGATGGCGAACCGAGATTTTTCCACGTGAGCGACCGGCGCGCTTTGACTTTGGAGCCAATAAACTCTTTTCTGGGGCACAATCAGTCACGCCTTCCGGCTTTACTACCGACATAAACCGTCGGCCAGCGTTATTCTTTTTGTAGACTTTGATTGCCATACGTTTCTTCTCGTTAGATACCAGCCTGGAAAAGAGTGATCGATTCACCGGTCTTAAGACGCACTACTGCCTTTTTCGCATCACTACGCTCCCCAATAATACGACCAATATTTTTCTTCTTCCCAGGTAACTTAGTGATATTCACCGAGACCACTGTCACTCCGTAGATTGCCTCTACTGCTTTTCTTACTTCCGTCTTCGTCGCCTTTGGAGCCACCTCAAATACGTACTGATTCAAAGCGTTCACAGCATACGATTTCTCAGTGATGCGAGGACGGGCCAATATCGCTGTAGCCAGCGCCAATGCATGAGGAGATTTCTTGATAGTAAGAGTCTTAGTTGCCATAAGAATTATTTTTTCCAGCTCACAAAGCGACGATCCACATCAAGAAGGGCTGCCTTGGTCATAAGGATAAATTCATTGTCGAGAATATGCTTTACATTGAGATCGGGATGATGCACGAGAGAAAGCTTAGGGATATTGCGCATCACGCGAGATTCTTTGGCTTCATCACCCAAAAGACTCACCGCCACTCGCTTAGGGGCAATGGCTAATGATTGAAGGGCTTTCACAAAAAGTTTCGTCTTCTTTTCTGGCATCACCATAGTGTCGACAACAATCAGCTTACCGGTACGAAGCTTTTCCGAAAGAGCCACCAACACGGCTTTCTGACGCATCTTACGAGACACTTCACGGATAAAGTTACGATCCTTGGTTGGGCCATGTGTAACTCCACCTTTTTTCCAAATTGGACTGCGTACTGAACCCACGCGAGCACGGCCAGTCCCCTTCTGTTTCCAAGGCTTCTTACCGGAACCAGCACGTTCGGAACGGTCCTTGGCATGAGCAATAGCTGTCCGGAGATTGCCTGAAAGAACAACATATACCTGGTGCACCAGTGCATCATTCTTCGCCACATCAAAAAGTGAAGCATCAAGCGTGAGCTCTTCCACATTCTTTCCTTCCAGATTTTTGACAGCGATTGATGGCATACGTTTACTTAGTACTCTTGATTTCTACAATGCGCCCAGCTACGCCTGGAACCGCTCCTTTGACTGCAAGAATTCCCTCGACTTCGTCAACGAGCGCTACCCGAAGGTTCTTGATAGTAAAACGATCAGCTCCCATGCGCCCAGCCATCCGGCGCCCCTTGATGACATGCTCAGGAAATGTCGCTCCGATAGAACCTGGTTTTCGAATATCATGTTTTCGTCCGTGACTCGTCATCTGTCCTTTGAAACCATGGCGTTTCACTACACCCTGAAAACCTTTAGCTTTAGTCACTCCTGTCACCTGAACAAGCTCACCAAGAGTAAACTGAGTAACAGAAAGTGTGGTTCCAACAGGAAATGTAGCTAATTCTTCTGCCTCTTTTCCTACCTCAACTTTTCCGTCAACGCGAAACTCTTTACTCATCTTCTTGCGCTTGGTTTTAGCAGTAGAAAGCTGAAGAGCAGTGTAACCATCTTTTTCACGAGTCCGGTGAAGCGTTACCTCTGCCCCATGACAAGCAAGCAATGTCACATTCAAAGCGATCCCTTTCTCATCAAAGATCGTTGTCATTCCTATTTTTTTGCCGAGCATGTATTTCATAGTCGAGTAACACGTGAGTAGTGAGAGACAGATTCGAGGATAATTTAAAAACTGACCATATCTCTTAGCCAGTTTTGTATACCGGCCCGTTCAGTATCCTCCCTACTTCCGTAGCTTCACAAGGAAGGACTTAAACAAGATTTACATTTTGATTTCTACGTCGACACCAGCTGGGAGATCAAGATTTGTGAGATTCTCAATCGTCTTCTGGGTTGGATTGGTGATATCGATAAGTCGCTTGTGTACCCGCATCTCGTACTGATCACGTGAGTTCTTGTGAACAAACGTCGATCGATTCACGGTTACTTTGTGCATATCCGTCGGGAGAGGCACTGGACCAGTGATTTGGGCACCGGTACGTTCTGCCGTCTCGACAATCTTTCTCGCAGACTGATCGATCACTTTGTGATCGTAGGCTTTGATCTTGATGCGGACTCGCGTCGATACTTCTTCTTTTTTCTTCGTAGCCATCATTGTTGAGTTACTTGGTTCTCAGTTTGAGAGAACAGTCCCCAGCACCTGTTTTCGGAAAAAGATTTTGAAAACAGGTGCTGGGTCAGTCCCATCAAATTTACTTAAGAATTTTGGTACAAACACCGGCACCAACAGTACGTCCACCTTCGCGGATAGCAAAACGCATACCCTCCTCCATAGCTACTGGAGCAATAAGGATGATTTTGAGTTTGACAGTGTCACCAGGCATAACCATTTCGGTTCCCTCTGGAAGAATCACTTCACCCGTAACATCGGTAGTACGGATGTAGAACTGTGGTTTGTATCCCTTGAAGAAAGGGGTGTGCCGTCCACCTTCCTCTTTGTTCAAAATATATACTTCGCCCTCGAAGTCGGTATGAGGAGTGATCGAGCCTGGCTTGGCCAGAACCTGTCCACGTTCCACATCCTCCTTCTTGATACCACGAATAAGGAGCCCAGCATTGTCACCAGCCTGACCACGGTCAAGGTTTTTATTGAACATCTCGATACCAGTCACAACTGTTTTGGCAGTGTCACGGATACCTACGATTTCTACTTCTTCGTTGAGGTTTACTACACCACGCTCGATACGACCAGTCACAACCGTACCACGACCCTCAATAGAGAAGATGTCTTCGATCGGCATGAGGAAAGGCTTGTCGGTATCACGAACTGGTTCTGGAATACGTTCATCGAGCGCTGCTACAAGATCAAGGATTGGCTTGGCGTCAGCATCATCAGCAGACTTCGCTTCGAGAGCCTTGAGGGCACTACCACGAATCACAGCAGCATTGTCACCGTCAAATTCATACTTCGAGAGGAGTTCACGAACTTCAGCTTCTACGAGATCTACGAGCTCAGCGTCATCTACCATATCAACCTTGTTGAGGAAAACCACGATATTTGGCACACCTACCTGACGAGCAAGAAGAATATGCTCGCGAGTCTGAGGCATAGGACCATCAGTAGCGGATACAACGAGAATGGCCCCGTCCATCTGAGCAGCGCCAGTGATCATGTTCTTGATATAGTCAGCGTGCCCAGGACAGTCTACGTGAGCATAGTGGCGCTTGTCTGACTCATACTCACAGTGAGAGGTGGAAATGGTAATACCACGCTCTTTTTCTTCTGGAGCCTTATCGATTTCGTCAACGCCTTTTGGCTTGGCAAACCCCTTCATAGAAAGCACATGGAGAAGGGCTGCTGTCGTCGTGGTCTTACCATGGTCGACGTGACCGATGGTACCAACGTTTACGTGTGGTTTAGTACGCTGAAATTGCTCTGCCATAAGTGTGCGTCACGCTCCTCTTGACCCATGGGAGACGTGTACCAAAATATGAGTAAATTAATTTATCTAAAAAATGGGCGACTATTTCTCTCAACCGCAAAGAACACGAAAAACGGCTCAAGAAAGCGTCAATCAGGATCATAGCAACCAAAAAAAATCTTGTCAA
>CAZQWS010000022.1:0-10559 GCA_964597355.1 uncultured Bdellovibrionales bacterium | reverse complement strand
TTGGCGGTGAGAGAGGGATTCGAACCCTCGGTACGATTGCTCGTACGCTTGCTTTCCAAGCAAGTACCTTCAACCACTCGGCCACCTCACCAGTAGCTTCTTTCTTGTACAGGAAAAATCGTTTTATTTCAAGGTCAAAACTCATCTCAAGAATACTCTTGGACTTACTTTTTAATCTTTTCGGCTGCAAAATACTGGTACCTCGTCGGGTTATCATCTGATAGCCTTTCTCGATCCAAGCATATTTTCGCTCGAAAATCCTTTAAAAGCGTTACAAAACTATTCTTGAGATGAGTTCCATAGTGTACAATATTAAGTACTAAGAACAAACTTCGTATGAACGTACCGAAGGGTTTAGTATTCGTAGAACCTAGGCGTGTTATCAAAGAGCTTTCTGTTGGCATCGGGGACACCGTGGCTGACTTTGGCGCTGGCTCTGGCTACTTCTCTTTTGAATTTGCGCGAGCCGTCGGGAGTGAGGGAAAAGTCTACGCTCTCGATGTCTTGCCGAGCGCTCTCGAAGCGATCACGAGTCGTGCTAAAACACTCGGACTTGCCAACATAGTCGCTCAGCGAGTGAATCTCGAGCGGCCCAACGGTTCAGGCCTTGGTACAGGGAGTGTTGATTGGGTGATCGTCAAAGATGTCCTTATGCAGAATCAGGATAAATCGGTGATTTTGCGAGAGGTCAGCCGTATTCTCAAACCAAACGGCCAGGCTATTGTCATCGAGTGGCATCCAGATGAGGCTACCGTTGGTCCCGACAAGGAGACGCGTATTGCTCCAATGGTCCTCCGCAAGCTTGTCGAAGAGACTGGCTTGGAAGTCGTAGACGAGCCAGCCGTAGGCGGCTTTCACTATGCTTTTGTGGTAAAAAAATCATAACGTATGTTGGTTCGATTTTCAGCTATCACTTCTCGAGCAATCCTTCTTTTGGCAGTGCTCGTATTGACCGGATGCGGTGACCCCAAGCCGGCCGCTTATACTGTTTCACTTGAGGTATGGGGTGTTTTTGACGACTCTGACGTGATCCAGAGTATTTTTGCTGAATATCGAAAACTCAATCCATATATTAAGGAGATAAAATATCGCAAGTTGTCTCCTGACACATACAAGGCTGATCTTTTGGATGCGCTCGCCGCTGGTAGCGGGCCTGATATTTTCATGATGCGCAACACGTGGCAGGAGGGGTTTAGTGACAAGGTAGTGCCGTCCCCAACTCTGTTTGTTAATGAAAAGAAATTCCGTGAGACGTTTGTCGATGTGGTGGCCGATGACTTTCTGACGGATCAGGGGCAGGCGTTGGCTGTACCATTGTCAGTTGATTCGCTTGCTCTCTATTACAACAAAGATATTTTTAACGCCGTCGGTATCGCTGAACCCCCTAAAACCTGGGAGGATCTCTTGAGGATAGTGGAGAAACTGACGGATATCGACGCCTATGGCAATATCAACCGCTCAGCTATTGCCTTGGGAACGGGCGAGAATATCAACCGCTCAGCCGATCTCCTCCTTGCCCTCATGCTTCAGTTGGGAGCCGACACAAGATCATCTAACTTTATTGATGAGTCAGCGGCAATCAAAGCCCTCGATTTTTACTCCCAGTTTTCCCGACTCGACTCACCTTTCTATACGTGGAGTCCGCGAGAACACTACTCTATCGATGCCTTCTACGAGGGTACGCTTGGCATGACAGTGAACTACTCCTATCACTATGAGACCTTCCGTCAGAAAAACGCCAAGTTTAATTTTGCGGTAGCGCCTTTGCCTCAGTTCGCTGGCCAAGCACCGATGAACTTTGCTAACTATTGGGGTTTTGCGGTTGCCAAAAACAAAACCATGCCAGCCAGTTTGAGTGATGGGCCACAGCTTTCTCCTGATGGTTATCAGGTGGCGCGGGTACATGAAGCTTGGCAGTTTCTCCACTATCTCACCTTCCCTCATCCTGAAAACAAGGTGACTTTGTACAACGCGCTTACTCCGACATCCAAAGAAATGATAGTGAGTAAGGATCCGACGTTGATGTATCTGGAAGCTACCAAAAAGCCAGCCGCCAGAAGGGATCTTCTCGAAAGCCAAAAAGAGAATTTCTCGCTGGCGCCGTTTGTTACTGGAAATCTCATTGCCAAAAGCTGGAAGCCGGGTAAAAACGTCGAGGCTGTCGAAGCGCTTATGGTCGATACTATCAATGCAGTTAATCGAGGGGAGCGTAATACGTATGAAGCGCTTTCAGTGTTCAAGAATCGTTTTCAGCGGTTTCGTTAATACCACACAGCCACCAAATCTATGCCAGAGGAAAATCGTTCAACCAGAAAGACGTCTAGCGCTTCTTTTCTTCTCAACCTCGTTGATCGAGTGTTCGGTACGGTAGAAACGTTTGTGAGTCAGCTCATGACGATCGTGTCGGAATCAGCGGATGGGGTAGTTTCTCGGGCGGTCCAAAAGCTTTTCGGGCTACTCCTGATTATGGTCGGGATAGGTTTTATTCTCTCTGGGGTGGCTAAGATTATTAATCAGCTCCTCGACTCAGTCGGGGTGGGAGAGATTGTAGTCGGAGCGCTTCTTCTCTGTATTACGGCTATAGTGATTACGCTTATTCGTAAGAAATAATTTTTTAACATACTATTCTATGGCTACGCCAAAGATGACCAAGGAAGAGTTGGAAGCAAAAGTAATGAAGGAATTAGCAGCTACCAAGAAGGCAGCTGAGCGAGAACTTACCAAGATCAAATCGCAGGTGAGTGGAAAACTGAAAGAGGTAGAGCGCTTTGTCGAGAAGAATCCAGAGAAGGCAGCTCTCATTAGTGCTGGCATCGGAGCCGCACTTGGAGCGGCCATGGCTCTCTTCATGAGGAGTGGCAAGAAAAAGCGCTGAGATATTCTTTTAGATAAGGAAAAGACTGGGCTTGCCCGGTCTTTTGTTTGTATATGGGACGGTGATTGGTAGTGGCTACAAAAAAGCTTAGGTTTCTTTGAGTTTACCGCTAAAGAGGGGGAGTTTTTTATCGAACTTCACCTTGCAGATTTTCTGTTTGAGTGCGTCTCGCCCACTCGCTTTTCGGTACAGGCTATAGCGGAGAGTGTTATTTTCTGCATAATTCTGGTGATATTCTTCGGCGGGAAAGAAGTTTTTGAAAGGAATGATGCTTGTCACAATTGGTTTCTCGTAAATCTGGTGTTCAGTAAGCCAGTTCATCACGCTCTCGGCGTCCTGGCGCTCTTCTTCGTCTTGGTAAAAAATGGCCGAAGTGTAGCTTTCTCCTCGATCGTGAAACTGCCCCTCTGTATCAGTCGGGTCAATGTGATCAAAGAAATATTCAACCAGTTGGCGAAAATTTACGATGTCCTGATTATAATGAATTTCAATAGTCTCTCGGTGGCCGGTTGTGTGGCGACTGACTTCCTCGTAAGTCGGATTTTTCTTTTCTCCCCCTGCATAGCCGGATACAACCTCGCGCACCCCGGCAACTTTTTGAAAATCAGCCTCGATACACCAAAAACAACCACCAGCAAAATAGGCTTTCGAGAGGGATGTAGTATAGGTTGGTGGCTGGTCTTCCATACGCATAGCTTACCATGCCCCAGGAGAGTGGGTGGTATACTGGAGGCGTATGAAATTATTATGCCTCTTTGTAGGGGGACTACTCGTCATTGGCGGGGGGTATTGGTGGTCGTTGCGACCAGCCAAACCTTTGGCGTTCGAAAACGAGCGTTCGCTGACACTAGAACCAGTGGAAGAGCAGAGAGAAACAGCACGGGAGGATGAGCCGATCAAAGAAGGAGATAAGTCAGTGGGGGAAACTCTGACAGAAATTTCGACGACTATGATGCCGGCACCGCTCCCTGAAGCAACTCCTCAAACAGTATTGGAAATTATTCCACGACTTACCAGCTTTGGCTTTCGCACGCCACCGAGTAAACGAAGTATTGATACGATTGTTTTGCATTCTTCTTACAATGCCTCAGGTGGCGATGTGTACAATCTCGAAAAAATTATCGGTCAGTATGAACAGTATGGTGTTGGTGCACATTACCTGATCGCTCGGGATGGGAAAATATACCAATTGGTTCGTGAAAGCGATATCGCCTATCACGCTGGCGAGAGCAAAATGCCTGATGGTCGCAAGAATGTGAATGACTTCTCTATTGGGGTTGAGCTTGTCGGTACCGAAGAAAGTGGCTTTACTACTAAACAGTACGATGCGGTGAATGAACTCGTTGCCGATATCAAGACTCGTTATAGGGTCAAAGACATCATCGGCCATGGTGACATCGCGCCTACCCGCAAAACCGACCCCTGGAAATTCGATTGGAAGAAATTGGAATAACCTATCTTTATGTGCTTAGAGCAAGTTTCAAACGTGATAGAAGTGAGACCGGAACAAATGCCCGTGGCGGGTTTGCGGTTGGCGGATCCTGAAGATTTTTCTCAAGTGAGAAAGCTCAATCTCGCTGCGCTCGAGCTTGACCTGAGTGCTTTCGGTCCGCAGGCTCCTGAGCGAAAAGGTTGGATGGATGAAGACTGGCAGACCTCTATCGAGGAAGGGAATATTCAGATAGGCGTAAACGAAAAATGGGAATTTGTAGCTATGGCCGATACTAAGAAGAAACAGGAAAGCGTTTGGCAGCTTCACACGGTATTTGTAGATCCAGCGCATCGAAAAAATATTGATACTGATGAAGCCGGATGGCGTCTCAGTGAACGACTGATTAGGGAGCTTATTGATACGGTACAGAGAGAACGAGCTACGGAAATGACTCCCATCGTGAATCAAACGAAGTCGGCGCGGTGGAACTCTATAAGCGACTCGGCTTTGGAGTTGCCAAAGAGTTATCTGACCAGCCCGCCGCCGATGGAAAAATGTATAATAAACTCGCTATGTCGAAACGGCTCGTTCCCAAGGGGGATGATGCTTTTCTTGTCACCTAACCTCTAAGCTATATGTATTCATTTCTTCTTACTCTTACCAAAGAAAATGCCAGGCTGGAACTCCGAGAGGGGGATCGGGTAAATGCCACCAAAGAGTGGGCGGAAAGCCGAGATATGGGCCGACAGCTTTTTGAGGCTATTGTGGCACTACTTCAAGAAAATGGGCTCGGACCAACAGATGTGGATAAATTCGAGCTTAATACGGATGTTTCTGATAATTTTACGAGTGTGAAGATTGCTGAAACAGTGGCCAAGGTGTATACTTGGGGTGTCAGTGTGGAAGAAAAAACAACCAAAAAAAGCTAAAAATCCATTTAAGACTCCTTTGAGCCTTGGGTTTCTCTGTCTTATTTGACAGTTTTTTGGCTTTTTGGTACATTGACAAGTACCTTTGAATGCGTTTTCGATTTCAAGATCGAGGTCCGTCGAAATGTCGTTTCAATAGTAAAGAGGGAATTTTTTCAAAACAGTGTGAATGGGTGTTTCGAAGATGTTCTCTTGTGGGCCGGTAAGTGAGGTTTTGACGGACTCAAAAGCTTAAAGTACGGGTGATGTATCAAGGGCTTTTCGGGAACAATTTAATTCAATAGCATCCTACTGGACTACCTTTCTTTTTTCGCCAAGAAAGGCAGCTCCGTAGGCGTTTTTTCTATGACAAAGAGTACCAGAACTCTTCGGGTAAAGGATGCGTTTGGGGCAGGGTCGTCGCTTTCCAAGCGGAAGTTTTTCAAAAACCGTATTACGGTGTCATTGCCAGACCTGATCGAAGTGCAAACCGCTTCGTATAAATGGTTTTGGGAGAAGGGACTGAAGGAACTCTTGGATGAGATTAATCCAATTGGAGACTTTGCCAACAAAGATCTCGAATTGACTTTGGACCAGTACTATCTCGATGAGCCCAAGTATGGGACGAGCGTGGCCAAAGCCAAGAATATCTCCTATGAAGCGCCACTGCGGGCCAAGGCGACTTTGGTGATGAAGAAGACCGGCGAAGTCAAAGAGCAAGAGATCTATCTCGGCGAAGTGCCACTTATGACTGAACGTGGGACATTTATTATCAATGGCGTCGAGCGCGTGGTAGTGTCCCAGCTTATTCGTTCCCCAGGTGTTTTCTTCACCATGGAGTACCAAAAGGGTAAGAAACTCTTTGGCGCGAAAATCATTCCGAATCGCGGTGCTTGGCTTGAAATCGAAACCGATCTGGACGGGGTTGTTTCTGTCAAAATTGACCGTAAGCGCAAGCTCCCGATTACAACCTTGCTTAAGGCTTTCGGCCAGAGTGACAAGGATATTCGCAAAGCCTTTGCCGATATCGACCTTGGTGAGGTGAAGTTTATCGAAACGACCTTAATGAAGGATAGTACGAGTGACCGTGGAGAAGCCTATCGAGAAGTATATAAGCGTCTTCGTCCAGGTGACCTCGCTACCGAAGAGAACGCCAAGCAGATGATTGACGCAATGTTTTTCAACTTCGAACGTTATGATTTCGGTGCCGTCGGCCGGTATCGCTTGAACCAGCGACTCGAAGTAGAGCGCTCTGATAGCGAAGAAAACCGTGTGCTCAATGTTGAGGATCTCAATCTCATTATCCGCGAAGTGATTCGTCTCAATAATGATCCAGAAGGCAAGGCCGATGATATTGATCACCTTGGCAATCGCCGCGTACGTGCTGTGGGTGAACTGATCCAGAATAAGTTGCGTGTCGGTCTCTACCGCATGGTACGTAACATCAAGGATCGTATGTCGACCTGTGATGTAACGACCGTCGTCCCTGGACAACTCATCAACCCTCGTCCAGTAGCTGCTTCGATCAAAGAATTTTTCTCAAGCTCTCAATTGTCACAGTTCATGGACCAGGTAAACCCGCTGGCCGAACTTGAACACAAGCGCCGGTTGTCCGCGATGGGACCTGGAGGTCTCACTCGTGAACGCGCTGGTTTCGAAGTACGTGACGTGCACCATTCGCACTATGGCCGTATCTGTCCGATTGAAACGCCAGAAGGTCCGAACATTGGTCTCGTTGGTCACCTCGCGACATATGCGCGCGTAAACGAATATGGATTTCTTGAAACCCCGTATCTTATAGTGAAACGGGAAGTGGAGGCTAAGGCCGAAGAGCTTGAACATCGTGTTCTCGATGAGACAGTAGCTGGAATGAAAGGTGGTACCAAGCTTACTGCTGAAACAGCAGCCAAGGTTGCCAAAGAAATGAAGGGGAAAACCGTAAGAGTGAAACCATTCGTGACGCTTGAAATTGAATATCTGAACGCTATCGTTGAAGATCGCAAAGTCATGGCTCATGCCGGTATTCTCCTTGATGAGCACCGTAATATTACGGAGCCGATGGTGGAAGCTCGCGTGAAGGGGCATCCAGAAACGATTGAAGCTGAACTTGTCGACTATGTGGATGTTTCGGTAAAGCAGTGTATCTCGATCGCAACCGCACTCATTCCTTTCCTCGAGCATGATGATGCCAACCGTGCTCTCATGGGTTCGAACATGCAGCGCCAAGCGGTGTCTTGTGTGGTTCCTGAATCGCCGATTATTGGTACTGGTATCGAAGACAAAGCTGCTCGTGATTCGGGGCAGGTGGTGCTCGCGGTAGAAGCCGGTGAAGTCATCGAAGCTGATGCTGAGCATGTTGTGGTTCGATCCAAGGCTCCTGCTGGTGCCAAAAAAGAATATATCGATCGTGAATATCCACTCCAGAGTTTCGAAAAGTCCAACGCGTTTACGTCGATGAACCAGGTGCCTCGCGTGAAGAAGGGTGAGAAACTCGACAAGGGGGACCTTATTGCTGACGGTGCTTCGACTGAACATGGCGAGCTCGCCCTTGGTCAGAATATGCTGGTTGCCTTTATTCCTTGGGAAGGATTCAACTACGAAGATGCTATCATCCTTTCCGAACGAGTCGTGCAGAAAGACCGTTGGAGTTCGATTCATATCGAAGACTTCTCGATCGATGTACGTGACACCAAGCTTGGGCCGGAAGTGGTGACTCGTGATATCCCAAACATTGGTGAGGATCGTCTCAAGAACCTTGATGAAAACGGAATTATTCGCATTGGTGCCGAAGTGTCGTCAGGCGATATCATGGTTGGTAAGATTACGCCAAAAGGTGAAGGTGATCTCACGGCCGAAGAACGTCTCCTCAGAGTTATCTTTGGTGAGAAAAGTCGCGATGTAAAAGATTCATCACTGTATCTTCCACATGGCGAACACGGTAAAGTAGTGGATGTAAAAATCTTCTCTCGTGAAAAGGGTGACAAACTCCCGATGGGTGTCTTTGAACAGATTCAAGTATCGGTAGCACAGCTTAGGAAAATCCAAGTCGGTGATAAACTCGCCGGTCGTCACGGAAACAAAGGTGTCATCTCTCATATCGCTCCAGTTGAGGATATGCCATATCTTCCTGATGGAACCCCAATTGACGTAATCTTGAATCCTCTTGGTGTAGCTTCACGTATGAACATTGGTCAGATCCTTGAAACTCATCTTGGTTGGGCGGCTATGAAGCTTGATTATAAGGTTGCTAGTTCTTCGCTCGACGGTGTGTCAGAGATCGATATCAAAGCCGAACTCAAGAAGGCTAACCTTCCGGAGCACGGTAAGATTCGTCTTATCAACGGAAAGACCGGTGAGCAATATGACAACGAATCAACTGTTGGTGTCATGTATATCATGAAACTTAATCACCTCGTTGACGACAAGATTCACATGCGTTCCATCGGACCATACTCTCTCATTACCCAGCAGCCGCTCGGTGGTAAGGCACAGTTTGGTGGACAGCGTTTCGGAGAAATGGAAGTGTGGGCGCTTGAAGGATACGGTGCCGCGCATACGCTCCAGGAGATGCTTACCATTAAGTCAGACGATGTTTTGGGTCGCTCGAAAGCGTATGAATCGATCATTAAGGGTGAATCGATCAAGAGTCCAAATATCCCTGCTTCATTCCATGTTTTGGTCAATGAATTGAAAGGGCTGTGTCTCAATGTTGAGCTCAAGGGTGCCAAAACAACTTCCCTCGATGAGGAAGGAGAAGATGATATTGAAACTGTCTAACGTCTACACCTATGTCTCAACCAATTGAAAACATCACCAAAGTTAGTGACTTCGACTCAGTCAAGCTTACGCTCGCCTCACCAGAGGATATCCTTCTCTGGTCTAAGGGTGAGATTACCAAGCCTGAGACCATCAACTACCGTACGCAGCGCTATGAACCAGATGGACTGTTCTGCGAACGTATCTTTGGTCCTTCCAAGGACTGGGAATGTTATTGTGGTAAATACAAGCGTATTCGCTACCAGGGAATCGTCTGTGACAAGTGTGGCGTCGAAGTGACGCGCGCCATCGTACGTCGTGAACGTATGGGCCATATCAAACTGGCTACGCCGGTTTCCCATATCTGGTTCCTGCGTGGTGTACCATCCAAGATCGGCCTTGCGCTTGGTATTGGTCCTCAGGACCTTGAACGAGTGATTTACTTTTCGGCCTACATCATTATGGAGGTCAAAGAAGATCTCAAGGAACAGTCGCTCGAATCGCTCGAAAAGGAATACAAGGCCAAGCAAAAAGAAATTCGTGGTGATGAAAAAGATCCAGTGAAACTCGAGAAGATTCTTGAAGACTTGAAGGATCAGTATCGGGGCACCAAGGAGGATATTAAGAATCTCCGGCCATACCAGATACTCTCTGAGGTAGAGTATTTCAATTTGTCGAGTCGTTTCGGTCAAGTGTTTACCGCCGGTATCGGTGCCGAAGCTATCCGCAAAATCCTCGAAAAAATGGATATCCCTGCTATGGTGGAGAAGCTCAAGGGAGATGTAGTAGAAGATGACTCGCTTGATCAGAAGAAACTGCTACAGCGCCTCAAAGTGTATCAGGGTTTCCAGAAGGCCGAGCTAAAGCTCGAGTGGATGCTGCCTACAATGATCCCCGTCATCCCACCGGATCTTCGTCCGATGGTAGCACTGGATGGTGGACGGTTTGCCACTTCCGATCTCAACGATCTCTATCGCCGCATTATCAATCGAAACAATCGGCTCAAGAAACTGATTGCGATTGGTGCTCCAGAAGTCATTACGCGCAACGAAAAGCGTATGCTCCAGGAAGCGGTAGATGCACTCTTCGACAACAGTGCTCGCCGTGGCCAGGCTTCGACTGCTGCAGCGACTGGTCAGCGCCGACCACTCCGTTCGCTTGCGGACGCTCTCAAAGGGAAGCAGGGTCGTTTCCGCCAGAACCTTTTGGGAAAACGTGTTGATTACTCTGGGCGTTCAGTCATCGTGGTTGGGCCAAAGCTCAAGCTCTATCAGTGTGGACTTCCCAAGAAAATGGCTCTGGAACTCTTCAAGCCGTTTATTATCAACAAATTGATCGAGAAGGAAATGGCACACAATGTCCGTACCGCTGGTCGGATGGTGGATGCTGAAACCGAGGAAGCCTATGAAATCCTCGATGAGATTATCCCAAACCACTATGTACTCTTGAACCGCGCCCCAACTTTGCACCGCCTCTCTATCCAGGCGTTCCAGCCGGTGCTTATTGAAGGAAAGGCTATCCGCCTCCATCCGATGGTGTGTAGCGCCTTTAATGCCGACTTCGATGGTGACCAGATGGCTGTCCATGT
>CAZQWS010000021.1:0-13819 GCA_964597355.1 uncultured Bdellovibrionales bacterium | reverse complement strand
AGCGGCCGAACCGAGGGCGACGATCGGGTACTTCCGCTGTTCCTCGGGGTACTGCTCCCCAAAGACGAGAAGATGCCCGATCTGGCCGGGTTCGAAACCTTCGGCCTTCTTCAACCGGATCGCTTCATCCGAAGAAATATCGCGGCCGAAG
The DNA here is from genome assembly GCA_964597355.1 of uncultured Bdellovibrionales bacterium. Lineage (GTDB taxonomy): Bacteria > Patescibacteriota > Minisyncoccia > Moranbacterales > UBA1568 > SSEF01. The sequence continues at coordinate 13,668 of CAZQWS010000021.1, read as the reverse complement.
TGAAAAAGCTTCCACTCGAACTCGCCGATTTGGTCGGCTGTCACCGGGAATCGCTTCTCGGTCAGGTCGCTGTTGCACCAGTCGTAGCGACCGAGAGTGATGCGCTCGGCGAACGAGATGTCGGCCGAGACGGTGAGGAGGTTGGATTGCTCCATCCTCGTCGTGCCCAACATCTTGGACCGCACTTCGAGTTTGTCGTCGAGAAGCGCTTGCCAGCCCGAAAGTCCGCCGAGCTTGTTGATGGCGGCTTCGACTTGGCCCATGGTCACGTTACCGTACTTCATGGTGAAATTCCTTTCCTGGCTATTTGCCAAAGAATTACCTCTTCCGGAGGTACGGACTATGGCATAGGATTTGCCAGAGTGAAGAAGTTTCTCAGTTAAAAATCTCTTCGCTCTGGCAAAACTCTGGATTTTTAAACAACAATATATTATACACCTTTTTAGTGTTTTTTGCAATAGTAAGATTAAGCTTTATCTAAGCCCTATTTCTGGTTGTGTAACATAAGTAGCGATAGCGTTTTAAGTTACATGATATTCTCTTACTTGAAAACTTAGCTTTCAAGTGACTAGCCCTGTAGAAAAGCCTCCCGTTTTTTCTTACGGTGGAAGCCGATGGCAAAACGATGAGCTTCGGCATTGGCGAGAAGAATGTCTTTTTCAAACCGCTTCACGAGACCTCGTGGCCCGATGATGCGTTCTGGTTGGTGTTTCTTGTTTTTGACTACCCCGACCACTGGAATAGTCAGCCGATGTTTCTTGAGGATCCGAGCGGCGACGTCCGACTGAAGCAAGGCTCCATCGACCGCGATGAGTTCTGGCAACGTCCATTCTTTATGAGCCAAACGTCGAGTAAGAATTTCTTCAAGCGCTGAGAGGTCATTACCACCATGTTCGCCACGCAGCTTGAAGAGGCGATATTCACTTTTTTTCACGATCGCATGCTGCACCACCGTCATCACTCCGACGGTCGCTTCACCTTGGAGGTGGGCTACATCATAGGCTTCGATCCGTGCAGCTGATGTTTCTTCACGATCTATTTTCATGAGTGCCACGTCACGAATATGTCCGAGATCAAAGAGAAGTTTCTTGATTTCATTGGCTTGCTCGAACCGTAGATCCTTCGCAGCCGCATGCATTTCTTTTTCGAGCCGCTTCACAAGATCGGCTTTCTTTCCCGAGAAGAAGAGACTGATGCGTTTGATTTGTTTGCGATAGTCAGCTTGGGACATCGCACTGGTACACACTCCAGGACAGAGGCCGATCTGGGCATGAAAACACGGACGAGCCTTGGCTTTTTGCTCAGCTGAGAGTTCCGTCAACGGCGTACACTTGTCTCGAAAAGGGAAAATCTGCCGCACGATTTTGAGAGCGGTCCGGAGTGATTCCCCCTTCGGATACGGACCAAACTTTTCCTTGATCTGGAAATTGATCTTGCCTGACAAGATGTCCCGTTCACGTACAACTAACACTCGTGGATAGGCTTCTTTGGTAATCACCAGAAAGTTATAGCTCTTGTCATCCTTGGCATCGGAGTTGTGTACAGGCTGATATTTCTTGATGAGTTCTCCTTCGAGAAGGAGTGCTTCAAGGACTGAATCAAGTGGCCGCCAGGCGATCTGTCTCGCCCGCTCACGCATGAGGGTAAGTTTGGGTCCACGGGTCATCTCGAGATCATCACCGAAATAACTCTTCACCCGATCAGAGAGAATAGTGGCTTTCCCGATATAAAGGATCTCGTCCTTTTCGTTCAGGAAAAAATACACCCCCGGCATTTCCGGCAGGGTGTTTTCTTTCAAAAACTCTTCAATACTGACTTTTTTATCCCAAGGTTTTTTCATAGATTACCATCCTAGCAAGTTGACAAAGTAATGTAAAGGGTGTATAATGCAATTCAGTAAACTTTCCAACCAAGGAGATGTGAATGAAGCAAAGTGAGCTTCCCGCACTCATCATCACCATGGCTGCAGAGGCCCTGATCATGGCTGAAGAAACCAATCAGTCAATCGATGATGAACTTATCAGAAGAATCATGAACCGGCACGGACCCTTCGAACGAGGCTCGTTCGGGTATCACGTGAGAACCGTACGAACGGTTTGCAAGAAGCCCACCCAACTCATCAAGGCACGTCGTGACGCGCTCAAGGCCGAAAAAACCAAATTGCCTGTCCCCCGCGCATGGCGAGATCCCAAAGCATTCGATGCGCATCGTGCCCAACTCCCGCCCGGAGATCGCGAGTAATCGCTCTCCCCTCCTACTCCTGTGGAATGCAGTGCATTCCCTTCACCGCTAGCCCTCCCCGGCCAGCGGTGTTTTTTTTATCATCAAAAAGCAAAGGCTGTCTTATTTTTCAATTTTTTCCCGAGCCTCCGCATACTGACAAAATTCGCAATCCTGAGCTACCTCTGGAATCGTATCACTCATAAGACAATCCTTAGCCTGATAAATCACTCCTTCCACCCACTCGTCATTTCCTTCATATGCTATGAGCCGGACATCAAATTCGAGCTTCGCATCAAAAGCTTCTTTATCCGTCATGCCATTACAATAAACAAAGTAACCAGTGGGCGATACGGCATAGCCATTCTGACGGAGGAGCCATTGGTAAATTTCCATTTGCCTTCGGTACTGATTGTGCCAACCATCATTGAGCTTATCGATCATTTCTGCTTTGCTCGTTGCTTTGTAATCCACCACCACATACTCATCACGCGAGTTGATCCAGAGATCATCGATAGCTCCGGTAAGGATGATGTTCGTTGGAACATGGTGATGCTGTACTCCCTGGAAATTTTCTCGCCAGATATCGAGCTCATCATGCGCTACCGGCCGAGCATCCACGCCGTACTTTTCAAGTAATGGATGTTGTGTCCCAGCCGCTCGGTGAATATCAAATTCTTTTTTGAGGAGCGTATCGACCGCTTTGTTCAAGTTAAAAGGCGGCCCCGATGGCTGACCGATCCCCAAACGCCGGTCAATATAAAAACAACGTGGGCAAGAGAGAAACAATTCCAATTTCGAGCGCGACAATTTGAAGGGTGCTTCGCTTTTGGGATTGAAAATATTCTTAGATCTGACAATTGCCATAGCCCCTTCATTATACCTCTCTAAAAATGTTTATGCCGACCTGGGGAATCCCCAAACCGGCATTTTTCAGAACGGAATCCCCGCCACTGCCTTCTTGAAGGCAGCTGTGCGACGGATTCTTTTAGCAGGAGCTACCACCACCAGAAAGCGGGCTGATTCCAGGCGAGCTCCTCCAGTTTCTTCCCGCTTCCAATATTCAACCTTCACGCGAGTATCCTGACGCTCTACCGACCGGATAAGCTTCATTGTCCGGAGATCAGGAATTTTCCAGATATCATGCGTTTGACCAGTGGTATCTTCTTGGCCTTCCAGCCGACTGTCTTCAGCCAGTTGTCTATTAGCTAGGTAGGTAGCGATGTAGTCATTAGCCTCGGCCGTCTTTGGTTCGACAAAGTACTGCATTTGGAGTCTCCTGTCAGGTTGCAAAAGGATGCCCCTACCCTATCACAGATAGGTTAAAGATCAACCCCGCACCAGTACCGAAGTATATCTAATATAAAAGACTGAACGACTCACGGCGTCGACTTCGTCTCAAGTGTATTTGAATCAAGGATTGGTGTGGGTACTGGTACGGGGCAAGGTTTTTTCTTGAAATGGAACAACAATCATTGATTTATCTCCGCTTGTCACCGGTAAATGCTTCCCAGTCGGATACTCACGAATGGCTTCATACAAAACTTGTTCAGAATAGCGATAGCCTTGCCCGAGACGTGTTCCCGGATCATTAGTAATAAACTCTTTGGTCACCACATCGTAGCCGATTAAGACAAGCATATGTTGCAAGGGTCCGGGCGGGGTAAAGTTAGGGTTTCCGAGCGCTCGGCCATTAGTTGGAACGATGACGAGACCATCAAGAAGCGCTTCTTTAAGGTCTTCCAAAGCTATACCTTCCACTATCCGTGCATCGGTAATTTCAAAGTACTGTTTAAGCAGGTATTCATTGGTATCCTCAGGATTTGTGTCGACACCATGGCCCAATAGTTTTTCCTGGAACTTGGCCATATCGATAAGTTTCACCCGTACTTCTTCTCGTGTCATTGTTTTTCCCGTACGGGCCATCCACACCATCATACTCGAGGCTTCTTCACACCCATCCTGAAAAGCGCTCTTAGTCCAATCCCCTGTCGGCGCCTGAGAAGTAAATGGTACAGCGTAACGTATCGTCTCGGTAATTTCCCCCAGCGGTTGAACCGCTGGAGATTGAACTACCCCTAAAAAAAACAATGGTTCTTGCTTGATTTCTCCCAGCGGTTGAACCGCTGGAGATTGGCGATGCTGAAAACAAAACCACGTCTCTGTCATGAGAACTAATCCGAGTGTACTGAAAAGAAGACGTTTCCACATACTTCTATTGTGTCACCAAGAACTATTCACTACATTAGCGGCGACCAAAACGACGTGCTCCTCTTGGGCGACTGGATCGCGCGTGGTGCATCGGACGAGCGTTAGGAGAAATATTGGCTACAAGTTCTTGCCCGCCTGAAATCGGAAGGTTGATATTCATGAGACGTTCGATCGATCGGATATTGCCTCGCTGGTCGGGAGTCGCCAGAGAAATAGCTCGCCCTTCACGCCCAGCGCGAGCGGTGCGACCGATGCGATGCACATAATCTTCGGGTTTTTCGGGAAGATCATAGTTAATCACGACAGCGATGCCAGAGACATCGATCCCACGCGCAGCAATATCGGTGGCAACTAATACCCGGTAGCGGCCTGACTTAAAACCATCGAGGGCTTCGCGACGCTGTGAGAGAGAGCGGTTGGAATGAATTTCAGCTGCCGTAAAACCTTTATTACGAAGCGACAGAGCAATACGCTTGGCGATAAATTTGGTACGAGTAAAGACAAGGGTGCTCCCCGCATACTCATTCAAAAGCTTAACCAATAGATCGAGTTTCTCCATATGAGCCACAAAGAAAATTTCTTGTGTCACTTTGTCAGCAGCTTTCCCGGGAGGTGAAACCTCTACACGGAGCGGGAGTTCCATGTAGGAAGTGGCTAGTGCTACGACTTCGCGTGGCATGGTGGCCGAGAAGAGCATAGTCTGGCGCTTTTTGGGAACATGCTGGATGATCTTGGCAATTTGCGGTGCGAAACCCATATCAAGCATATGGTCTGCTTCATCCAAAACAAGAATACTCACCCGATTGAGGGAAATGGTACGCTGTCCCAAGTGATCATTCAAGCGGCCTGGAGTTGCGATAATGATATGCGGATTGCTTCGAATTTGACGCTTTTGTTTCTCCATCGAGTCACCCCCGATGAGTACTGCTGTACGGAATCCGAGTGGTCGACCCAAACGCATGAGTGACTCATTTACTTGAATAGCCAATTCTCTGGTAGGCAAAAGCACCAAGCCCTGCTTGGACTTATCAAGCATAATTTGCCCGATCATAGGAATTCCAAAAGCCAAGGTCTTGCCTGTTCCTGTCTGGGCAATACCCATGAGGTCCTTGCCGGTGATAGCTACAGGAATAGACTGAGCTTGGATCGGGGTAGGCTCGGTAAGTCTGAACTGATCAAGGATCTTGAGAAGGCTCGGCGGAATACCAAGCATATGAAAATTCATGAATGATAGGATAATGAATGAATGTAAAGACTATCAATTTTTAGCTCATCTGTCAAGGAAATCAGCTATTACTCCCAAATTTTGAACCACACCCCAATATAGTGAACCACCACATAAAGGAAGAAGAGATAGCTGATAATACCAGTGATAATGAGTAAGAGAAATTGGTTAATGATCTTGTTACGTTCACGCTTGACTTGATCAAGTGTACATACTCCTTGTTTTCGGAGATAGGCGACATATGCTCCGATGAGGGCAAGGAGTCCCGCGAGACGAAAGTACCATTTGTATTCACCATAAAACGAATCCGCGAGTGACGCAGCAAACCCAATCGTGGAGAGTCCCAGCATAGCTAGGATGAGAGGCGAGAGGCAACAAAGCGAAGCGAGTATTACTGGTAGCGAGGCGACTTTAAGAAGGTCTTTTGGTTGCATAGATAAATTATTAATGATTACGTTGATGAATAACTTGCTGGAAGATAAACATACCAATATTCCAAGTAAGAATCGATAGGATAGTATAAAAAATCACAGTTGGGTCACTACCTCCCCACAATCATTCGCATGATGCGCCTACTACCAATGTTTATTGTATCAAAAAATGAAAAATGGGCTTGAATGAGCCTCCTTTTGCTATCTATTCTTACTTGAAAATTAAGCTTTTAAAAAATTTTTAATTCAAAAATCCTCGTTCCTTTTGGAGGCGGGCTCGCCAAGCCACAAGATTCGTAAAAAGAAAAAGGAGTAGTACTAAGACAAAAAGGGAGAAATGTTGTTCATCATGCAATGGAGTCTGATCTACCAAGAGAAGAGTCATGCCAAAAGCAAAGACTGGCAACACAACGTCTGCCCACGGATTACCTCGGGCCTCGTGAATCTTTACCCGTCGTTCGACATATTCCCAAAACAAGGCAGCAATAATCGTAGCGACCAATGTGATCAGAAGTGGCCAAATAAAAGTAACTGCCGCCAAACCGGTGACCATCCCAAAAAGAAAATGTGGCACCGACCATGGGTCAAGCAAGCGACGTAAGCGATGAAACCAAGAGTATTTTCTCATCACTTTCTCACCCATGAATTACCCCCATGTCCCCAGTATCCAACGAGCGGCCCGTACCAGACTGAACCGATCACCATCGAAGCAATAGCACCGGAAAGCACAGCCCAATAATTTATTTCCATAGAGTTAAATATATATATTCTCTATTGTACATCTAAACTCTAGGACAAAATTATTGTAAGTCAAGATCATGGAGAAAGTTCGCTTTGGCTTTGCTAGCAAGTGCCCGTTTCTCTCCGGGTTTGAGCGACCCAAGATGTACACCCATGATACGCACTCGACGCAATTCGGTTACAGTGAGGTTCAAAGCACCCAGCATCCGCCGAATCTGATGTTTCTTCCCTTCGGTCAGGATAATGCTCGCTTGAGATTTCCCGAGCGGAGCGAACTGTTTAGCTGTAAGCCGTTCACCATTTTCTACCATACCCGCTTCCAACAACTGTTTGGCTTCTCGAGGCCATGTTTCTTGTATAGTGACTCTATATTCTTTTTCGTGTTCAAAACGTGGATGGAGCAGTCGCTCAGTCACTCGCCCATCGCTCGTCAAAATCATCAGTCCCTCAGAATCTTTATCCAACCGCCCCACCGGAAACACTCCTTTCATTGAAACAATATCGCCGATAGACTGTTCCTTGCCTTGTGGCGAATGAGTGATGACCCCCCGCGGCTTGTAGTAGGCATAATAGACGTGATCTTTTTGAAAGAGGGATGCTTCTTTGCCCACGATAACCTCCTGCCCTACTCGTTCCACGCGCTCTCCGATTTTCGCTACCCGCCCATCAATCCGGACCAACCCGGCCGCGATGAGCTCATCAGCTTTCCGACGCGTCGCAAAGCCCCGCAAAGCAAGGTAGCGATTGAGACGCATAGGAAAAATAGGTTTTTCTTGGGGCAGAGTCATATCGCCAAGAAGCATAGCAGGTAAGTCACTTCTCAGCCAGAGGGATCTCAGAATTGAAACAACATTATTTCTTCAATGCTTTCTTCAGATATTCCCCGGTATATGAACCGGCAGTTTTGGCTACTGCTTCTGGCGTGCCACTAGCGACTAATTTGCCACCACCAGAGCCACCTTCTGGCCCGATATCAAGCACATAGTCAGCACTCTTGATAAGGTCCATATTGTGCTCAATCACCATCACCGTATTCCCCTTGACCACCAGTCGATCAAGAATTTCGATAAGCTTCCGCACATCCGCATAGTGGAGCCCTATTGTTGGTTCATCGAGAAGGTACATCGTTCTCTCGGTTGATTGGCGATAAAGCTCAGACGCAACCTTTACTCGCTGGGCCTCGCCACCTGAGAGAGTCGTTGCTGATTGGCCGAGTTCGAGATAGCCTAACCCTACTTCATTCAAGGTCTTCAAACGGTCCGCAATGGCCGGAATATCATAAAAAAATTGGTAGGCGACTTCAATCGTCATCGAGAGCACCTGATAGATATTTTTTTCTTTGTAGGTTACTTCGAGTGTTTCTTTAGTAAAACGTTTGCCGTCGCACACGTCGCAAGGCACATATACCGTCGGGAGGAAGTGCATTTCTACCGCGATGAAACCATTGCCTTCACAGGTTTCACACCGCCCGCCAGGCCGGTTAAATGAAAACCGTCCAGGCTTCCACCCTCGAACCCTCGCTTCTTCCGTAGACGCAAAGAGATCACGGATATGATTGAAGGCACCAGTATACGTGGCTGGATTGGAACGCGGAGTCCGCCCAATCGGGCTCTGGTCGATCATCACTACCCGTGAAAGGTACTCTGTTCCCGTAAAGGTATCACAGTTCTCTACTTTGTTGGATTTGTAACGGCGATCAAAACGACCCTGAAGATTCTTGTGAAGAATTTCATAGAGAAACGATGACTTGCCCGAACCCGATACGCCCGTCACAGCAATGAAACGACCGAGTGGGATATCGACGTTCATGTTCTTAATATTGAAAACTCTACCACCACGGATACGAATCGTTCCTTTATCCTTACTCCGCCGTTCTGGTACCGGAATTTTTTCTTCACCCCGCAAATAGGCAAGCGTGAGCGAACCAGATGTATTCTTCTTGGCCGTGAGGAGGTGCTCGAGATCGCCCGAGACTACGACTTCACCTCCATGTACTCCAGCTCCAGGGCCGATATCAACGAGGTAGTCTGAGGCAAAAATCGTATCCTCATCATGTTCCACGATAATAATAGTGTTACCAAGATCTCTGAGCGCCTCAAGAGTTTTGATAAGTCGAGCATTGTCTCGTTGATGCAGTCCAATCGTAGGCTCGTCAAGAACATACAAAGCACCGACGAGCTGCGAACCGAGCTGGCTTGCCAAACGGATACGCTGTGCCTCACCGCCAGAAAGTGTATTGGCCCGCCGATCAAGGGTAAGATAATTCAAACCAACGTTCAAAAGGAATTGCAGTCGACTTTCAATTTCCCTGAGTACCACCGCTGCGATTTGCTTTTCCCGTGGAGTAAGCGAGAGCTCAATAAAAAAATCATACGCTTCTTCGGTAGTCGCTTTGGTGAGATCAACGACGTTCTTACCACCAACCAAGATATGGAGCGCTTCTTCCCGAAGTCGAGTGCCATTACACACTTCGCACGGTTCATCACCGAAGAAGTGTTTGGTCCCAAGGCCGTTACAAGTCTGGCAGGCGCCGTAGGGAGAATTGAATGAAAAAAGTCGCGGCTCTACTTCTGGATATGAGAAACCATCGTATGGACAAGTAAACTTAGCCGAGAGAAGGAATTCTTCTTCGCCAATACGGATTTTGACAATATTTTCAGCCTCTTCCAAAGCTTTCTGCACTGATTCTGACAAACGTACTTCCGTATCGGTCTGATATTGCTTGAAATCCCGCGCCAGGAATTCATCCACCACGAGATCAATATTGTGCTTGAAATTTTTCTTGAGCACCACCTGTTCACGGAGACTCTTCCTTGCTCCATCAAGATAGATAGAGGTAAAGCCTCGGCCAAGAGCATGATAAAGCATCTGGTAGTATTCCCCTTTGCGCCCCCGCACCACTGGGGCCAACACCATCACTGGGAGATCTTGTTTCTTTGGATCCTTTAAAAGCACGTGTACTTTCTCCTTAACCACGTTGAGCATTTCCTCTGTTGAAAGCCGGCTAATTTCGCGTCCACACTCAAGACAATGTGGTCGTCCGAGCCTGGCATACAGAACGCGCAAGTAGTCGTAAATTTCTGTTACCGTAGCAACCGTCGAACGCGGATTCCGACTGGCTGACTTTTGATCAATCGAAATAGCTGGCGAAAGCCCTACAATTTCATCCACATCTGGCTTCTGCATGGTATTCAAAAACTGCCGAGCATACGCCGACAAACTCTCGACATACCGCCTTTGTCCCTCGGCAAAAATGGTATCAAAAGCAAGCGATGACTTTCCCGATCCGGAAAGCCCCGTAAACACCACCATCTTATTGCGTGGCATCGAGACGGTGATGTTTTTCAAGTTATGCGTTCTGGCCCCTTTGACGATAATTTCGTCGACTGGACCTGAACTTTTTTTGGCTACTTTCTTCTTTTCAGTCATACATAATAGCAAAACATCAGCATACCCTATTTTAACCTATCCTTCAACTGGTTTACAGTAACCCAAAGCTTCCACCCATTCCCCCATCCGAGCGTCCCAAAATACGATGCTACATTTTTCTCATTCACTCTTTTCAACATTCTCCGCTTCGTCACGGTCCGCAGTACCCGATAACCTAGGAAATGCACCCAACCCAGGAAGTCCACACCCTTTCCAAGGGTCTCAATCGAGACTTTGTTCGGGTGGAGTTCGAGATTAAGTCTGAGTTTCAATAAGCATTGAATCTTGATAAGTAAAGTTTCAAGCTCTCCCTTGTCTTGTGAGAAAATCACAAAATCATCAGCATACCGGATGTAATACTTTACCTTGAGCTTATGTTTCACAAACTGATCAAATTTATTCATGTAAATATTGACCAAGAGTTGTGAAGTGAGATTTCCTAAAGGCAACCCGCGTTTAGATGTCATCCCGAGTGTAACCGAGGAATCTCTCCGCTCACTTGTTGTTCGGTCGAGATGACAGCTAAGAGAGAAGCTTCGTATTATCCGTTCTAAGAGCCACAACACATCTTGATCCTCAATCCACTCTTCGAGAATCTTGAGAAGAATACCCTGATCAATACTCGCGAAGAACTTTCGGATATCACATTTCAAGACAAAGCATTGCTGAGTATGATTCTTCGAAACTTGCCTCGAGAAAGTTTCAAACCTCTTGATCGCTCGATGGACTCCCTTTCTGTCCTGGCAAGAATATGAATCATGGATGAAACGTCGGAAGAAGTAGGGAGCGAGGCTTTGATAGAGAAGATGATGCACGACACGGTCTCTCACCCTCGCTTTATGAATATCTCTTGGTTTAGGATCATTTACCTTGAAAGCGTGGTAGGGGCCGTGCGTATAGGTTTTCTCTTTCAAAGATTGATGAAGTTCAATGAGATTATCCATGAGATGGAGTCCAAACTCTTGAACATCTTTCTTGTGTTTCTTTCCTGTGCTGAAGTTTTTCCAAGCAAGGAGAAGATTGTCGAGTGATATAATTTCTGAGTAACTGACAATAATTTTTTTTCTATGTCTCATCCCGCTAAGCTTACCCCCCCCCGAAGGTTCAGCAAGTAAATTTCGTGCCTGTGGTACTGAAGCTCAAAGAGACCTATGGTCTTTGGCAGAGCTATCTCCCTCACTTCGCCAAACAATCACGCTATACTCTGGGGAAAAGAATTGACGATACCTGCCTCAATGCTCTGGAATATTCCTTTCTCGCCAGTTACTCAGCATCAAGTGATAAACTTATTCTGATTGATCGGACTATCTCTAGGGTAGATCTCATCAAAATTCTTCTCCTCCTAGCTTGGGAATGCCAGTTTCTTGATGCCAAAAAGTACACTCATATTAGTACCCTACTTGAAGAAACTGGTCGGATGCTCGGGGCCTGGAAACGCCAGCAAATACAAAAAACTCCCCACTCAAAGTAAGGAGAAAAGTAAGAGTGGCGAATGCCGAGGAAACGGTAGTTCGGATTCCAGTCGTCATCGTACCAATTGAGATCGAGCTTGCGCCTGTCATTGTCGTTCCACAGTTCAGGGACGTTCCGGTTCAGGTTGATCTTGGCGACCGATTATTTCGTATCCTTGCCCATCCATGCCACCATCCTTTGATAGCTCTTGGGATTGTATAGTCTTCACGACCTTTATTGTCGTCAGGCAAAGATACCAACTCTTGTCTTTTTTGAGACAAACACAATAATACTCTGGCAAAAGCCGTAACCGTTACCATGCTGATTATATGTGTATGCGACCAGCATGTTTCAAGCCGTAGCCATGAAACTTCTCTGCTGATAGCCGTAGTATATCAAAAATTCAAAACCCCCACTCGCATGTTGTGCAAATGAGGGTTCTGTCCGCCTGCGGCGGAAGGGCCAAAGGACTTGAGAGCCCAAAGACCAGAGTGCTGATCCGCCAGCTGGCGGACTAAGCGGCCAAGCGCTTGCGAATGCCGAGGAAGCGGTAGAACGGACCCCAACCGCCAGCGCACCAAAGGAGGAAGAGGCCGCGCCTGACACCGCCGCTCCACAGAGCAGGGACGTCCCGGTACAGGTAGATCTTGGCGACCGAACCAAGCATGATGATCGGGTACTTCCTCTGCTCGTCGGGATACTTTTCCCCGAAAGTGAGGCCGTGGCCGATCGCGCCGGCTTCGTAGCCTTCTTCCTTCATCAGCCAGATGGCTTCATCCGAAGAGATGTTGCGGCCGAAGTGAAAGAGCTTCCACTCCCAGTCGCCCACCTGTTCGGCGGTCACCGGGAAACGCTTCTCGGTGATATCGCTGTTGTGCCAGTCGTATTGGCTGCGAGCGATGCGATCGGCGAAGGCAAGGTCAGCCGGGACGGTCAGGAAATTGGCTTGCTCCGTCCTCACCTCCTGAAAAGGGTTCTGCTTCTTGAGAAACAACGCGAGTTGATCCTCGGTAACCACACCTTTCTGGAGCTTGTGTCCCAGATCGGCGAAGAGTCCAGCCAGGCGAGCGCCCGGATTGGTCACGGCTTGTGCCATGATGGTTCCTTTTGCCACAGCCTCTCGAGTAGTCGAGAAGTTTGCCATAGCATCAAATCTTATTGGTTTTTTAGGCCCTTCGACTACACTCAGGGTATCAAGAAAACTTGATGCTATGGCAAAACTCTGGATTTTTAAACAACAGTGTATTATACACCTTTTTATTGGTTTTTGCAATAGTAAAAAGTGGCTCTGTTAAGCCTTGTTTCATATCATGTAACATAATAAGCGATAGCGTTTTAAGCTACATGTTCATCGAAAAGCTAAGTTCAATAGGATTAGATTTTTACCCGAGTCTTCGTAAGAAATCTCACTCCTTCGGCCTGGAGTTTTTTGAGTTTGGCCTTGGTCCCACCAAAGGCATATTCACCAATACTACCATCAGCCCGTACTACCCGATGACACGGCACCTGTTTTGGATAAGGATTTTCTTTCATCGCCGTACCCACTGCCCTAGCCGCGCCAGGTCTTCCTGCTCGCCTTGCTACTTCGCCATACGTGAGTACCCGTCCTTGTTTGATTTTAACTACAACATCATAGACTTTTTCTCGAAAGGTTTTCTGTTTGGTTGGCTTGGAAGATGACATACTAGTTACTGTACGGTTTGTTGGAGTTCAACTATGGCCGCTTCAAAACGGGTTGTATAGTCTTTTGCCTGTGGGACGAGTGTGGCAGTCACCGCCGAAGGTACATCGAGCACTCGATTCATTATTCTCTTCCTCCCCTCGAGAGCGTTCTTCACTCGTGTCTCCCAATTGATAATCGTCAGGAAGGCAGCTGTTTGTTCCGAAGCAGTTAAAACTACACCCTCCTTGCAAGCCCTCATCTCCGTTTCTAGATTCTTATTGAGTTCCTGAAAAAGG
>CAZQWS010000020.1:0-16513 GCA_964597355.1 uncultured Bdellovibrionales bacterium | reverse complement strand
CAAAAGAGGCCATACTTTTTAATTCTATCACGAAATTTTCCCAAATTCAAAAAGTCCCATTGGACTTTTTACCGCACAACGAAAGATGATTTTCTTGCTATATTTTGAAGATAATCACATCTCCATCCTGGACAATATACTCCTTTCCCTCGAGGCGTACCCAACCTTTTTCACGAGCAGCCGCATAGCTTCCGGCTTCAAGAAGTTTTTCCCACAAAATAACCTCAGCACGAATAAATCTCTCTTCGAAATCCCCGTGGATCGCTGCTCCCGCTTGGGGCGCTGTCGATCCAATCCGTACCGTCCAAGCTCGCGACTCAGTATCGCCGGTCGTAAAATAGGTCATAAGACCCAAAAGTTTGTAGGCTGCCCGAATGAGATCCGGAAGATGTGATGAAAGACCCATCTCAGCTGCCTCATCAACCGAAAGCTCAATGAGTTCTTCTTCGATTTTAATATCCAGTTTGACATGTGGCTTCTCGGCAAGTAATGGAGGGAGCGGTGCGTCCACATCCGACACATTGTAGACATAGAGAAATGGCTTCGCCGTCAGAAGCTGCAGTCCCCGGGCAATTTTTTGTTCGGCTTCGTTGGTGAGTGTAGCCAAGTATTCATTAGCCAATTTCCCAGCTTGCAGTTCTGCCTCCAGCTTTTCGAGGAGAGACAGTTCCATCAGCGCTTCCTTATTATTCCCCCGAGCTTCCTTAGCTGTTTTTACTTTGCGTTTACTTACTGTCTCGAGATCGGCAAGAATAAGCTCGGTGTTAATTACCTCGATATCATTCTGTGGATCAATTTTGTTGTGAACATGAATAATATCACCATTCTCAAACACTCGTACTACCTGGATAATCGCGTCCACTTCACGAATATTAGCCAAAAATTTGTTCCCCAGACCTTCTCCAGCTGATGCTCCTTTGACCAACCCAGCAATATCAACGAACTCAACAACAGCCGGCACCGTTTTAACACTCTTGGAAAACGACGAGAGTTTCCCCAGTCGTTCATCTGGCACCTCGACTATTCCCACATTGGGCTCGATAGTGCAAAAAGGATAATTATTAATATCCACTGGCTTTTTGGTCAGAGCTTTGAACAGGGTAGACTTCCCGACATTTGGTAACCCTACAATTCCGACACGTAAACTCATAAGCAATAGGTATAGTTTTCAGAAAACTCTAAAATTCATTTTGTCATCGCGAACCCTGAGTCTTTCGAAGGGTGTGGCGATCTCGTTTTTATTTTTTGAGATTACCACGTCACTTCGATGACTTGTTCCTCGCAATGACACTAAAGAATATCAAGAGGATTGTGACAAGAAGTGTATGAAAAGTCAATGAAAAAGAAAAAAGCGCCCGGTGCTTCCCAGCATAAGGCGCTTTGTGGTTCATTGAACCGTTGTTGGGCGAATCTCTTCAGTCGATCACTTCTTGGTACAGAACGGCACGGCATACTGAGCCTGGCCTGTGGCACGGTCGAAGGTGACGCCTGAACCAGCCGTCCACATGGACTGGTTGTTCTGATACGGGAGACCCGCCCAGGCGAGGCCGAAGCCATCGAAACCGAAGTCGTAGACGACTTTATCAGCCGGGCCACTCCCCAAGTGGACAGTGACGTTCACCTTGTCGGCACACGCCAGATTCTTGAACTTGAGGAAGTATTGGCCATTGGCACTTTCGAGCCAGGCCATCTTGATCGACGGGGCGATCAGGTCACCCGAAGTGGTCTTCCGCCCATCGCCGAGGCCCCAGCCATGGCTGTAGTCCTTTCCGGTATGGCTACCGTTCAGGACAAAGCCGTAGAGCTTGGCCGGGTGGTCGATGACGACTGACTGACCGCCACGGTCGAAGAAGCCGTTGATGAAGTCAGAGCCGAAGTTCCAGACCAAGGATGCTGTGCCGTCAGCTTCCTGAATAGCAGAGATCTCAGCCGGGGTGAAGCCGCTTTCACCGTACTCGATACCGCAGGCCGCATTGGCCTTGGCATTCAAGCCGGTGAAGCGCCATCCCTTCGGATTATCGAGGTTGAGCCACAGCTCCTTGCCTGCCTTCGTCCAGAAGACGAAGCGGGAGCAGTCGTTGTTCGGGACGCGGACCCGCAGTTCGCCATTTGTTTGGGGCGTGGCACAACCGAAGCCAGTCTTCTTGCCCCAGTTGCCGAGGCGAAGCGACCGTCCGCAGAGTGTATCAAGATCGCTCGGCAGGATCTCGAAACCCTTACCATCGGCACCGAGCCAGGTCAACTTACCGTTGACATAATTCGGACTGAAGGTAGCGTAGACGCCGTCGGTCTCCTTCGAGAAGACGACGGTACCGGCACCCGCTATGCCGCAGAGATCGGGACGCACTTGGCACTTGTAGTCGTTGATGTAGCCGTGCTCTTTGAGTACCGTCCCCAAGAGGCTGCGAACAACACCATCCGTACGGCAAACACCGAGGTAGTAGTCTGTATCGTACTGCCGGTAATCGTAGATGCAGCCCTGATAGTCGACGTGCCCAGCAGCCAAGACTTTCGGGAAAACAGCCGCGTATTCCTCCTCAACCCAGGCGAAGAATTCGTCGGGGGTGATGATCGCAGCTGCCGAAGCTGCTGCTGAAACGAACATGGCCACCAAAGCCATGAGCCAGCGTTTCCAATTCATGGTGAACTCCTTGGGCAGTAAAGCCCGGTTGTGGCACGAGGCCGATTTGATGAAAAAGAGATTCTTATTGTTAGAGAACCAGGGACTGCCAGTCCTGGTTTCAGCCAGAATTGGACTTCCCAGTCTACTATAAAAATGCTTTTTTGTCAATGATTATTTTATATCACTTTTTGGCTATAATAAGCTTCAGTTTGAATGTTGAATGTGGAATCTAGAATGTAACCTAAAACTTGAAACTACTGATCAAAATCTATATTCAACATTCTCATTTCCCTATTCTTCCCAGAGAGAGGTTAAAAACTTACTATCGGAATACACTTGCTTAAGATATACTAAACTTATTAATTATTACTGTATGTTTGATCCGAAAATTTTTAAGGCCTACGATATCCGTGGTATTTATGGAAAAGAGCTTGATGATGAGCTCGCCTACCGACTCGGGCGTGCCGTGGTGGTCCACTTTGGCGCCAAAAAAATCGCTGTCGGCCGTGATGTCCGTGCTTCCTCCCCGGCTCTCTACGACGAACTCGTGCGTGGCATTACTGATCAGGGATGTGACGTTACTAACCTCGGGGTCGTCACCACGCCCATGGTGCACTTCGCAGCAGGCCGACTCGAGCTTGATCTTGCTATCGCCGTTACTGCTTCCCATAACCCGCCCGAATACAACGGTTTCAAGATTGATCTGAAAGACGCTATTCCTGTCGGCGAAAAAACAGGTCTCACTGACTTGCGCGAGTTCGTCCTGCAAAATACTTTTCCTGAAAGCTCTACCAAAGGAACTGTGGTCGATGAAGATATTCGACCAGCCTATTACTCCTACTTCGCCTCCTTCGCTCATTTCGGTGATAAAAAATTCACCCTAGCTATCGATACCGCCAATGCCATGGGTATCGTAGAGCTTCCGATGTATGCTGAATTCCCCGAAAACCTCACGGTGCATAATCTTTACGACGATCTCTCCAAGCCTTTTTCAGTCCATGAACCCAATCCACTGAAGACTGAGACTCTCGATGAACTCCGTGAGTTCGTCAAAGAAAAAAAGGCAGATTTGGGAATCGCCTATGATGGCGATGCGGATCGAATCGGCTTTGTCGATGAACAAGGTGAGGTAATCCCCATGGATCTTATTACCGGCCTCGTCGCCAAGATCGTCCTTGAGAAAAATCCTGAAGCGACTATTCTCTATGATCTCCGTTCCTCCCGCGCCGTCAAAGAAATGATTGAAGAAAACGGCGGCCGAGCGATTGAATGCCGCGTCGGTCATGCCTTTATCAAACGCCAAATGCGTGACGATGGCGCTATTTTTGCCGGTGAACTGTCGGGTCACTACTATTTCATCGAGAATTCCTATGCCGAGGCCTCGACACTCGTGGCTTTCCACCTCCTCAATCTCATGGCCGAAACTGGGAAACCTATTTCCGAGCTCGTCTCCAGCCTTCATCGCTACGTCCATTCGGGCGAGATCAACTCAGAGGTAGAAGACAAGGACGTTGTGCTCAATACGCTGCGCGAAAAATACAAAGATGGGATGCAGAATGAACTCGATGGACTCAAGGTAAATTATCCGGAGTGGTGGTTCAATGTGCGACCTTCGAACACTGAACCAGTTTTGCGCCTCACTATGGAAGCTACCACCCGTGAACTTATGGAAGAAAAACGCGACGAACTTCTTAATATCATCCGAAGATAACTTGCCAGTTTTTTTCTTGGAAGCTATACTCGTTTTAATGAACCATATAAAAAACAAGTTAACACTTGAGATCAAAGCGATCTAACCGCCTCTATCGGCGGTTTTTTTGTGGTCAGAATTTCGCTCCTGAACAACTAAGAAAGGGGTTTGCCCATGTTTTCCTCCCTTCTCCGCGCCTGGTTGAGATCTCTCTTCAGGCATCAACGGAATTTCATCGTTTGGATTTGGTGCATCCTGAGAGAGGCCAGAAGATCCAAGCGACTCATCTGTCCACTCATGGTCCAAGATCCTCTCCGCTTCAACGCCCCGGTCGTGTTCTGTGACATCCCAATGACACGAGCTGCGTATTTGAGGAGGGTTGGCCGATCGATCCAGTGCACTCATGGAGACACCTGCCACCCCCACCACACTCTCCCTCACATGGCCCAGGATGAGATACACCTCGTCTTTGTCGAGTCGAAGAAACAAAGACAATCAATCCCGCTCGTGCCAATCAAGGCAACAGCGTCTATCTGACGAACAACCCCGCCCTCCGAAATCGGATGAGGCGGGGCAAATATTTTCATCTTGAAATACTCCCTAGACTGGCTGTCCCCACGCTTCCACACCACCCTCGAGATTCTCGGCGTGCCATCCATACTGGAGAAGCTTTTCACAAGCTCGAGCTGATCGCCCTCCCGAGTGACAGAGCGTCACCACTGGCGTAGTCACCGGGAAACCTGCTGCTCCAAAAATCTTCTGTTCAAGTTCTTCACGCGTCGCAAAAAGAAGTGGCATTATTGGCACATGCACATAATTTTTCGGCGGGTGCAAAAAATACGGCTGTTCAGTTACTTCTTGAACATCTCGCACATCAACCAAAACCATCGATTTTCCTTCGCTGAGATGCTGCTTCAAAGTTTTGGCCTTCATAGAACTACCACACGAAGCCTACCTTTTCGTAGACTCCTTTTATTTTCTGCTCCGACAGAGATCGGGCTTTCTCGGCACCAGCTCGAAGTATTCTGAGGGCTTCTTCATCAGAAATAGCTGTGAGCCTTTCTTGAAATGGGACAAGAAAATTTACCACTACTTCAGCGAGATCCAACTTGAAATCGCCGTAGCCTTTCCCTTGGTACATCGTCTCGATCTCCTGCGTTGATTTTCCCGAGAGGAGTGTATAAATATTGATAAGATTCCGGAGAGCCGGCTTCTCGTCAGAGTAGACAATTTCACTCCCACTATCCGTCACTGCTTTTTTGATCTTCTTCCGGATCGCGTCGGCATCATCAGTGAGGGCGATATAGTTGTATTCACTCGCGGCTGATTTCGACATCTTTTTCATCGGATCATCGAGGGCCATGATGAGTTGTCCCTCTTTGGACAGCACGCCTTGTGGCAAGGTGAATGTCTCGCCAAAACGATGATTGAATCTCTGTGCCAGGTCGCGCGTGAGTTCAATGTGCTGCATTTGATCTTTGCCCACTGGCACTGTTTCTGCGTCATAGAGCAGAATATCAGCTGCCATGAGCACTGGATAATCAAAGAGTCCAACTCCTGATCCTTCCCAACCTTCTTTTTGAGACTTGTCCTTATACTGTGTCATGCGACCAAGCTCTCCCATCGTGGCAATCGTATTCAAGATCCAGCCAAGCTCGGTATGGGCCGGCACATGCGACTGAATAAAGAGTGTGCATTTTTCTGGATCAATCCCAGCCGCCAAATACACTTTGGCAATCTCCAAAGTTTTCTTCCGAAGCTCTACCGGATCCTGCGGCACCGTAATCGCATGGAGATCGACGACACAAAAAATCGCTTCATACTTGTCCTGAAGCTCAACCCACTGTTTGATCGCTCCCAAATAGTTGCCCAAATGCAGATTCCCTGATGGTTGTATCCCCGAAAAAAGTCGTTGCATAATAGAAGCTTATCTACCGGAATAATGGCTCCATTGTACCACAAATGACAAAGGAGAGTCCGGGACTTCCCGATCCTCTCCTCTCTTGTTGTAATCAGGCATGACACGGCTGCCCAAGAGCTGCCTTCAAAGCCACTTGCATAGCGGTTTCAATCGGTGCGCTGTCGTCAAAGATCATCGCGGAATCGCTATTGTTGACGATAGTAACCCACCACTCATGGGCATAGGTTGCTTTGAACTGTCGCAATCCATCTTCCGTCATACCGCGAATGGGTTCTCCATCCGAAAAGTTGACTACTACTTCCGTCCCAGCGACGCCTTCGCGACACTTGTCACAGAAGTAACCTTTGAAGTAGACTGCTGCGTTGCCCGCTGCAATACGACTGAACAACTGTCCCAGGTACCGGCCACAACAGTCAGGTGCCTTCACAATGTTTGCCATTTTTCACCCTCACTTGGGTTTGTTAGTGGTTGAAAAAAGAGCCCTACTACTTGATGAGCTCACCAAAAAATACGAAAGATCTGCCCTCTTTATACTCCTCTTTCTCCCATCCCGTCAAACATTTTTATAAATGAACTACCGCCCCGGCTCGTCGCCGGCGGTTTCGGCTTGTTGACTACGTCAACTGGGAATACGCGATGGGATCATGCTTGGAAGAAAGATGAGTTGGGAATATTAGGAGTATTCAATGGTTAGAAAGGATGCCTTATGGAAGAAAAATGTACTGTATCTGAGAAGAAAGATTTGAGACAGTTACGAGAGCTACGCTTTGAAACGCACACACCAGCTGACGCTGGTGGTTTAGTTGGTTAAGCAAAAACAGCCCTCAAAGGGGCTGTTTTGTCGAGATTTTGAGAAGTTTAGACTTCTACTACCACCGGAAGAACCATCGGGCGGCGGGCGGTTTTCGTAAAGACGAATTGACCCACTTGTTCACGAATTTGATTACGAACAAGTTCCCAATCAAGACTGGTGTCTTTCGAGGTATTCTTCTTGATAAGATCATGGACTTTGCGTTTGATATCGTTCACCAGATCAAAGTTTTCTTTGACATGAATAAATCCACGCGAAGTGATCTGGATATTGCCGAGAACCTTCTTGGTCTTGGAATCAATGACAGCAGTCACTGCAAGCATACCGTCCTGGGCAAGCATCTGACGATCACGAAGCACTACATGGCCGATATCTCCTACCCCGAGACCATCCACGAAGACATAGCTCGCATCGGCTTTTTCTTTGCGGACGCTTGGGAAACCTTTGTCGGTTTCGGGAACTTCCAAGACACCGCCGTTATCGAGTACGAACACGTTCTTCCCTGGATAACCAAGTCGGTATGCAATCTTGGCTGCTTCCTTGAGGAAATAGTGGTTGGCATAGACAGGAAGCACATACGTCGCTTTGACCTGGCGAAGGATTTCTTCGATTTCCCAAATCGTTCCATGGCCACCGATATGGATCTCCATAATGTCCGAGTGGATCACATTGTCGCACTTGCGATAGAGGTTATCTTTGAGGCGCTGGATGCTTCGCTCGTTCCCAGGGATGACTGAGCTTGAGAAGACAATCGTGTCAGACTTTTCCAGTTTGATGAAGCGATGATTGTCAGTCACGATCCGGGACAAAGCCGCATTTTGCTCACCTTGGGCACCGGTACAGATGACAACCACCTGATTATTTGGGTACTTATGAATATCGTTTACGGGAATAAGCGTCTCCTTCTTTACCTTGAGGTAGCCAAGTTCCTTGGCGACTTCAATATTCATTTTCATGCTATAGCCTTCGAGGGCTACCCGTTTGCCCATCCGTTCGGCATACTCAATGAGGTAGGCAACACGGCGAATCTGTGAGGCAAAAGTCCCGATGATCACTCGGCCTGGCGCCATACGGATCAGGTTCTGCAAATTGGTATGTACTTCCGTCTCTGATGGTGGCAGGCCTTTCTTCAAAGCACCCAGACTTTCCAACATGAGGAATGTTGGCTGGGGCAAACTTTCAAGGTGATTGTATTTCACTTCGGTTACTCCTGGATTGATCGGCTCATTGGTAATCGTCCAATCGCCCATATGAACGATAGAACCATTGGGGGTCACGATAGCAATCCCCATTGCGTCCATAATCGAGTGTTCCACTTCAAAGAAGCGGATTTCGAAGACACCAAGCTTAATGCGATCGTCCAAGGTTTTCACCCGAATAGCTTTGAGTTGCTTGGCTGAACCCTTGCTCTCGTCTTCGCACTTACGCTGGATCAGAGCGAGCGTAAAATCGCGACCAATAATTGTCGGGTAATTCAATTGTTTAAGGAGAATCGGAGCAGCTCCGATATGATCGAGATGGCCGTGAGTAAAGAGCACCCCACGGATGTTTTTTTCTTTGCCACGAAGATAAGAAACGTTGGGGACGATATAGTCGATCCCCGGCATGTCTTCCTCCGGAAACTGCACACCCATGTCGATGATGATGATATCCTCGCCATATTCAAACACCGTCATATTGCGACCGACTTCTTCTTGTCCCCCGAGAGGGATTATCCGAAGAATCTTTTCGCCAATGGGCGGCACCTCAGCAGCGCCGTTTTTACGGGCATTGACGTTCCGCACAATCGGCTGGAAATCAAAGCGACCACGAGCTCCACCACGTTTGACGGCACCTCGGCGGGCATTACCTCGATCCCCCTTGGATTTTGCGGCTCCAGTTTCACCGGAAGCACGTCGAACTGGATGAAGAGGCTTCGTCACGCGTGGATTTTGCTTCTGCGCCACGATGCCTTCAAAGGCTCCGATAGATCCTGCGATCGCAGGTTGTTGGGCAGAACGGTTTGAACTGAGACCAAAAAAGCGCCGCTTCGGCCGTTCTGTTTGTGGGTGGGTTTTTTCCACCATACTACTAGTTGGACTACTGCGTACTGTATCTAAAATAAAGATACCCTGCGCGTAATCACGATTAAGAATTAAAGAGGTAAGGAAATATCCCGTACAAACCTTAACGTTTTGCGTGGACACTGAAAAAAACTTCGTGCCGCGCCTCTTGTGCCCTAGGGGAGACTCGAACTCCCATGCTCTTGCGAGCGCTAGTACCTGAAACTAGTGCGTCTACCAATTCCGCCACCAGGGCATTGTTATTTTTTAATAGGTAATTTTGTTCTTGTTTGACCAAACGGGGTGTTGGTAATATCAGTGAATACCTGTTATTTCAAGAATAAAAAAGAAGAAAAACCAGCAAATGGCATTTACTTCCTCGAGCGAGGAAAATATGTTCGCTCTATTAAAAATCAAGAAGAGAAGCGAGAATGAAGAATGTCTTCTATCTCTGACTAAAGAAATATAGCATGGCCCCAAAAGTCCGTCAAGGCTGAAACAACTCTAACAGCTTATATAAGCCATTATACAGCATGCTCTTCGGTCCTATCTATCTCTTTAGCCTCTCCTTCTTTGAGTTTTTCAACAATTTTCTTTACCTCTTCAGCCCGGCCCCGTTTATAGACCAGGATGCTATCTCCTGCCTCAACCACCACCACATCTTCGAGTCCGATAGTCGCTATCAATCGGTCATTTTCACTGTGAGCCACAACATTCTTGGAATCAATATCAATGTGCCGAGTCGTAAACCCAGCATTGCCAAGTTCAGCCAAGCTATCAAATGACCCAATATCACTCCACCCGAAATTACCTGGAAATACGATCACCCGATCGGATTTCTCTGACACGGCATTGTCAATAGAAATAGCCGAGAGCGTTTCAAAGCCTTCAAGAAAACCCCCCCAGTCTTTCTGCATAAGAGAAAAAATCTCCGGAGCATACTTCTCTATTTCTTCCAAAAATGTCCCTACCGTAAAAAGGTACATTCCGGAATTCCACACGTACTCACCCGAAGCTACATAGGCCTTAGCTTTTTCGAGTGGGGGCTTTTCGCAAAACTCAGCGACTCGAAAATGCCCAGCTTCTTGTTTCCCCTTTCGAATATATCCGTAGCCGGTCTCTGGTTTGGTAGGCTGTATCCCAATTGTTCCGAGATGTTCCCCAAGCTCTTGAAGAGCTCCTTCGAGCAGCGCAATGTACTCTTCGGTGTCCCGGATATAGTGATCCGCGTGAAAGGAAAGAATCTTCTCGCTGGGCTGCGCGCCCTTTTGATCGATGAGGTATTTGACCGCGCAAGCGAGCGCCGGAGCCGTATTCAGGCTTGCTGGTTCAATAATAATCTGCGAAGGCTCAAAGCCTGGTTCCAACTCCTGAATCTGCTGCAATACCTTGGAATAGCCGTTTTTGTTAGTAACAAAGAAAATTCGATCTTTTTCTATCAATTTCCGTGCTCGAAGATACGTCTCCTGGAGCAATGATCGCTCGCTGTAGAGTTTCAAGAACTGCTTGGCATGATTTCTCCGTGACAATGGCCAGAGTCGTGTCCCCGAACCACCACAAAGAATAATTGCGTACATACTCGTTATCCCAAAAGTTTTTTGAGTTCTTCAACCATCACAACTGGGGTAGGGTCCTGACCATATTCAAGAGCAAGATAGTACGAAGTAAAATCTCCCAGAGCAATACTTCGGAACATAACCTCGAACACACTCTTCCCCTCCATATCGATTATCTCTATCTCCACTCCCTTCTCACGAAGCAGTTTGGCAGTAATATCAAAACGCTTCAAGTTCTGAGCATGAGTACTTGGGTCACGGAGCATCAATACAAAGAACTTTTCTTGTGGAATAGTCCAGCCAACCATTTCATTATGATTAAGTTCCGGAAAGAAATTCCAAAAAGCCGGTGTCTTGGCATTTTCATTAAGTTTGATTTTCCACACCATCGCGACTGACTTATACTTGGCGGTTGAGTAAATCACCGGGGTTTTCCCTGCTATTTTCTTAGCCAATTCCTCCCCCATCTTTTCAATAGCTTCCATCTTGTCAGCCAGCGCCAATGCCTCGGCTTTTAGAGTGGTCGTGGTATCAGGAACGAGTCCATGATTGACAAGGAGCTGAAACATCGCCCCAAAGAAATATCCAGTGCCAACGCGTGGTTGGAAGTTTTCATAAGGAATAGGGAGTTTGATATGCGGCACCCCATATTCCTTCGCCATCACCTCGATCTTGCCCCCCGCTGAAAGAGCTATACAGGGAAGCTTGTTCTGAAGCGCTTCTTCAAATGAAGCTACCGTTTCCTCAGTGTTACCAGAATAGGAACAAATGAAATTGAGGCAATCTTTGAAAGCTTCAGGAGGAAGGCTATAGGAACGGTTTTGATAAATAGCGAGCGGCTGCTTTGATGGTTCTTCAGTGCGAAAGAGGTCATTCAAATAAATCCGGAAAAGATTCCCAGGAAGGGCTGACCCTCCCATACCAGAAATCATAATCGAATGGAAGGTGCCAGGGACACTAGCATCTTTGGCTAGATCGAAACCAGTGGCAAACTGTTTCGGACTCTCAAGAATCATCTGACGGAGATTTGAAGTATCGAGTGGGTGAGACATATTTATTGTATGTAAATTAAATATCGAGATATCACTCTATCAAGTTAAATCCGAGTATGCAAACGACTCAAACATCTTCTTAAAAGATTTAATTTTAATGTTTGATTGGTTATTTGAAATTCGAGTTTTGATATTTTCTATATCATTTCTTCACTCGCTTCGTCTCAATATACCAGCCTGTCACGTCCAAAAATCGGTCAGCCGGCGTATTAAGCGAGCGCAGTGTGAAGCCATGAATCTTGTCAGAAACTACCGATAAATAGGCGGGACTATAGAGAAAGATAGCTGGTTGTTCGCGACGAATAATCTCCTGGAATTCTTTATAGAGCGAGGCTCGTTTCCCTTGATCAAGGGTTTCTCGCGCCTCCGTCAAAATCTCATCAACTCGCTTGTCCTCAAAGAAAGCGAGATTGAGACCAGGGTCAGCCTTTTGGCTGGAATGCCAGAAAGAATATGGGTCAGGGTCAAGCATACTCCCCTGTCCAAAAAGCAACGCGTCATATTCGCGCGGCCGAATCACGGTCTGATAAAGATCTGCTTGAGAAAACACCTTGATTTCCACATCTGCTCCGACTGTCCGCCATGCTTCGCGAAGAATGTCAGCTGTCATAACAAGTTCGGGCCAATCAGGCGTCGAGAGTGTGAAACGCAGTGGCGCCCCCCCCTTGGAACGAATTCCATCTTCGCCACGTTGCCAACCACTCTCATCAAGTAGCTTATTAGCCTCATCTACATTGTAAGGTGTCTCACTCGAAGCAACAAAACCGAACATAAATGGCAGGATAGGACCGGTAGCCGAGAGGGCTTTCTTTCCCAACACTTGTCCAAGAATAGCTTCACGATCAGCAGAAAGTGAAAGAGCTTGGCGCACTTCATCATAAGCCAGTGCCACACTTTTGTTAGTGTTGAGAAAAACAGCAAAGAGTCTTGGGAGAGCTATCTCTCGGACAATGGGATGCCGCTTTGCAGAAAGAGTCTCAATTTGTCGGGTGGTAATCGAATATATCCCCATGATTTCCTGATGATTGAAAGCGGCCACAAGTTCTTCTTCATCTGAATAAAAGCGAAACGTTATGCGATCGATGAAGGGAGGTCTATCGAAATAATCCTCGAAGGCTTCTACATGGTAGGAAAGAACATTACCATCAGCATCCTTATTGAGATCCTGGAAGCGGTATGGCCCAGATCCAATTGGCTGAAACAAATTAGCATCAGCTAAAGTAAAACGATCCGCCGGAATAGGTTCCCACAAATGCTTAGGAAGGATACCGATAGTAAGATTTTCCAAGAAACCAAAGTAGGGTTTTTTGAGACTGAAGACTACTGTATATCGTTCAGGTGCGCTTACTTCTACCCCAAGCCAATTGCTCCGAAGTGGACTTTTGTAGGCAGGATCCTGAATAGCTCGAATCGTAAAGACAACGTCTTCTGCCGTCAGTTCTTCTCCATCATGAAAACGCACTCCCGTTTTAAGATATACCGTAATAAGTTTTCCTTCCTCAGTGATTGCATAGTCACTAGCCAAACTTTTCTCCAGCAATCCCTGTGGCCCCGTCGTAAAAAGACTCGCATAGATCAATTTAGAGAGCACCGCATCCGCATCACTTGTCTGGGAAAGAATAGGATTAATATAACGAGGTTGCGATACCATTCCCTCAATATAGTGCCCCCCCGCCTCAGCTACTGGCTGAGTAAAAGAAAGATACGTAGACCACCCCCAAAATCCTATCGAAACAAGGGCGGCACCCAAAAAAATATACACAACAAATCGATCGCGCAGGGAGAGGGCGCCAACTATCTTCCACAGAAGAGAAAATCTCGAAAGAGAGGGGATGTTCGGAATAAACATGAGTTACCAATTATGGTTTGGCTGGAGACTAATTTCCTGCCATCGACAAGCGAACATTGATGATCGCCAGGATAAAGAAGGCAATAGATAGGCCGACAGTGGCATAAACCAAAAAGCGTTCAAAGCCCCGCTTTGTATAGTAACCGCCAAAATCCCCACCAAAAGCACTTCCCAAACCCGATCCTCGACTCTGTAAAAGAATAGAGACGGAGAGAAGTACTGCTACTACTGCTTGAGCGATAAGAAGAAAACGCATAAGATAGCAAGATATATTGGCGAAAGCAAGCTTTAAAAACTTGCTGTACTGATCAACAAAATGTCAGGATTGAAGCCTAAAAGGCTTTATTCAAGCCATTACATGCTACCAAAAAAGAGGCAGGACGTCAATCGACTCCAAAGAAGGGCTTGTTCAAGCCTCAAGTAGGTTAACGGTATAGATCCGGCCGTTCCAGGGCAATAAGTTGGTCTTCTCTCACTTTCCGTAGTCGAAAAATTGAGAGCAATAACCCCACCGCCATAAAGGACGCGAGTAGGGAACTGCCACCGTAAGACAGAAATGGGGCAGGAAGTCCAGTCACGGGCAAAAGCCCCATATTCATACCGAGATTGATTACGATTTGAATAAAAAAGAGGGCGAATACTCCCACAGCGATAAGGTATCCCACATTGTCCTGTGCCCGCTCGGCAGTCCGCTCTATACGATATAAGAAAAGGGCATACAAAAAAAGGATTAGGCCGCCCCCAATGAGGCCAAGTTCTTCGGAAAGGACAGCAAAGATAAAGTCCGTATGTTTTTCCGGAAGAAAGTTGAGCTGAGATTGGGAACCGTGCCCGATTCCCTTGCCAGTGAAGCCACCAGATCCAACTGCCACCATGGATTGCAGTACATTGTACCCCGCCCCCCTCGGATCAAGTTCTGGGTTCATAAATGTTTCCAGGCGCGCTTTTTGATAGTCAGCCAGCATCGTCCATCCCACCCCCAACAATGCCCCACCAAGAAGAACAAGGACGATAAAATGTTTCAATCTAATCCCAGAAACTAAAATCATCGATCCCCATATAAAAAGGAGGACCAGGCTCGAACCAAGATCTGGCTGTTTCAATACCAAAACAATCATACTGGCCACAAGAAAGAGAGAAGCAATAAGCCGTGTCCACTCACCCAATTCTGTGCTTTTTTTCGAGATAAAGCTTGCCAAGAAAACAATGAGCGTAAGCTTAGAAAACTCCACTGGCTGTACCTGAAAACCAGCAAAAGAAAGCCAACCAACCGTTCCGCGCACTGGCTCACCGATGAAGAGAACGAGCAGCAATACGCCCAGCGTCACAAAATAAAGCAATGTACTGAAACGAGCGATATGTCGATAATCCAATGCTCCAATAAAAAACATGGCCCCTACTCCAAGACAGACAAAAAGAAGTTGTTTCCCAAAGTAAACATTACCAGCCGCCGTCTCCGAAAAGCTATATAAAGCCAGCATCCCCATTGAAAGAATGAGTGTCGTCGCCGAAAGAAGCAGCCAGTCAAAACGCTGGAGAAAGTTTGCAAACCACATACATCACACTCTTTAATAACCTCGGGAAGGAACAAGCTCTTGAGAGCGCTCTCCGGGGAGATACCGTCGGAGAAAATTGTCTGAATGATACACATCAGCATCAATTTCCGTCTCAACAGTCGCTACCTGTCCCACAAAGGACATCGGCCACGTCAGTCGGAATTCATGTTGTTCCCCTACGAGAAAGGTTCGCCGATCAGTTTGATTAATGGCGAGAGGCTCCCCTTGCTCATCACGCAAAATAACTTTGATCGTTACCAGACGGAAGTCATAGCCACTTTCGTTGGTGACAAGCCCCATGACTATTCCGCCAAATTCACCAGGCCGCTTCCCTGGTTCATAGCGTTTATTGTAAACACCAAGCTTCGGCTTGCCATCATAGTTCGTCAATCGTTCCCACTTGGCTTCGGTTATTTCGAGCGTGGCTTTAGTGGGTCGACTCATCACCGGAAGGGAAAAAGCGAGTAGTGTCTTCGTTTCTTGGGGCAAGATCCAGCTTGAATTTGATACACTCGCCACCTCATTGCCCGTTCCATCCGTGAGACGGATAGTATAGACAAACGACTCGGCACCAACTGTATTGTTGGGGTTATAAATCCGTGCCACGACATCATAGACACCATTTTCCACGGGGAGCACCATCACTTCCCTAATAACAATCGGTTCCCCAATCACTGTTTCCATACAAGCCATCGCACAGATTCCCCCACAATCAATACCGGTTTCATCCTGATTCTGTTTCCCATCCATACAAGTTGGTGCGGCGTGAAACAAAAAATACCCCCCTGTTCCTATAGCCAAGAAGAGGAAAATATAGATAACAATAATAGTCAGTCGTTTGGTATCGCGAGTAAGGGTCAGCATAGAAACAGCCTAATTTACGGCACAAAATGTAAGCCTATTGTAACACAAAAGCTCCCAAGGACTGGGAGCTTCAAAAAGAAATACTCTGGTAAGCATGTTCTAAAGTACACTGTCTTGGCACCGACCTACTCTTGCCCGGAGGCTACCATCGGCGCTGAAAGGCTTAACGGCTCTGTTCGGAATGGGAAGAGGTGTTTCCCTTTCGCTAGAGGCACCAAGACACTATACTCTAGAAACTTTTTACAAAATGTAAGAAGCAAAATGATGAGTGATGCCCATAGCGCGAATCGAACGCGCCACCTCCTGAGTCTGACCTCAGTTGCTCTGCCGCTAAGCTATATGGGCACTGGTAATATTATTACCTTCACTCGAAAAAGTATCTGACCAATCATTTTTGACGTGGCGAGAGTGGAAGGGACTCGAACCCCCGACCCCTAGTTTTGGAAACTAGTACTCTACCAACTGAGCTACACTCCCGCGTCAAAAACAATTCGTCAAACACTCTTCACTGCCAACCGTTTAACGTCCGAAGACGCCATATCAAATGAA
>CAZQWS010000019.1:0-16566 GCA_964597355.1 uncultured Bdellovibrionales bacterium | reverse complement strand
AATTTTTGAAAGAGGTTGCTTTAATTAACCCGCCAAATGCGTGTGTCTAAGACAGTCTTTCCCTACACATTAAAAGCTTGACGGAGCGACAAATCATCCGTTTCCCAATGGTATACTGGAAATGTAACCCTTAATACATCGACATATGTTTTTGCAAGCGTGTATGCGAGCTCCCTGGACTGTCACAGTGGCACGAGTATTTTTGGCCCTCGTATTCGTGGTAGGCGGCCTTGGGATGCTCATGAATTTTGACGGGACAGTCATGTTTATCGGTAGCGTAACCAATGAGAGTTTGGCGATGATCCTCGCCATTCTCGCGATTGTTTTCAAGCTTGGAGGTGGTGCCATGCTTCTCCTCAATTGGCGCACTAGTCTCGCTGTGGAGATGCTCATCGTCTTCACTGTGCTCGCTACTATTCTCGGGCATACCACCTTTACAGGTGATCCGATGGCTGACCAGATGCAATACACCCAGATATTGAAGAACCTCGCTATCATCGGCGGACTCCTCCTCATAGGGCGACTCAGCACTGAAAAATCTCATTCAGAGATGTAAATCTTCATTTGTTTCATCAGAAAACCCCGCTTTTGGCGGGGTTTTCTGTATCTCTCGATCTCTCTCTTTTTAACTCAGCACTTTGTCGACAATTCCGTAAGCCTTAGCTTCTTCAGCTGACATGAAGTAATCTCGGTCCGTATCTTTCTCAATTTTCGCAAGTTTCTGACCTGTATGTTTGACGAGAATTTTATTCAAGCGGTCCCTCACCTTGAGGATATGCCTGGCATGGATATCGATATCCGTGGCCTGACCCTCCACCCCACCCAAAACTTGATGAATCATAACTTCGGCGTTGGGAAGAATAAAACGTTTCCCCTTGGCACCGGCCGAGAGTAGTACCGAGGCAGCTGAAGCAGCAAGACCAATACAAATCGTCTGCACGCTCGGCTTCACATACTGCATGGTGTCATAAATAGCCATCGCTGCAGTCACCGAACCACCCGGTGAATTGATATACATTTTAATATCTTCTTTTGGATTCTGAGATTCGAGAAAGAGAAGCTGAGCAATCACAGTATTGGCCACCTCATCCCCAATCGGCGAGCCAATAAAGACAATCCGATCCTTCAAGAGACGCGAGTAGATATCGTACGCCCGCTCACCCATATTGGTCTTTTCGATTACCATGGGCACGAGATAGTTGTTCTGTAGGGTTTCCATACGTAGTGATTAGAGTCCAAGTTTTTCGAGATATTCCAAAGTTTTTTCATTGGTCAATCGCCCGCGTACTGAAGTGTAGAGACGATTCATGTCGATATTCTTTTCAATCTGATCCTGGCTCTTGTAGTACTGGAAGATCTTGTTCATTTCAGCCTCGATATCAGCCGTCTCCACTGTAATCTCTTGGTCAGCAGCAACTTTTTGCAAGATGAGTTCAGCCGCGATACGCTTCTTGGCCTGAGGCAACCACTCGGTCCGGAGCTCCTCTTCGGTCTTCTTGATCCGATCGAGGTACATAGCCCAGGTGAAGCCCATCATAGAAACTTGGCCTTCGAATTGGCGCACCATGCGCTCCAACTCTTCTTCTACCAAAACGTTGGGGTATTCAAGCTTCGCCCCCATCACCAGGCTATCGAGGATAGCTCCTCGCCATTCATCCTTTCCTGTGCGTTTCTTTTCCTCAAGTATCCCTGCTTCGATACTCTTTTTGAGAGCAGCCACATCTTCAAATTTACCCAAACTCTTCACAAAAACATCATCAATCACTGGAAGCTGGCGTTCTTCTACTGCCTTGAGCTTCACGGTAAATTGAGCCGGTTTTCCAGCTAGGTGCTTGGCATGATATTCAGTCGGGAAGGTAAGCGTAAATTCTTTTTCTTCTTCTACCTGCATGCCCACTACCTCTTCTTCGAAACCTGGGATAAAGGTCTTGGATCCAAGGACAATCGCATGATCGGTCGCTTGGCCACCTTCGATGATAACTCCATCCAGCTTTACTGTAAAATCAACTTTGACACTATCTCCTTCTTTGGCAGCCCGATCCACGGCGACAAAAGTGGCCCGCATAGCAGCCAACCGTTCCAATTCTGCTTCAACTTCCTTGGGCTCTACCACGGTTTCTTTTTTGGATTCCGCTGTATTGACTGCCTTCACAGCTTTTTTCCAATCACCAAGCTCGATCTCTGGCAAGATATCCGTCTTAATCGTAAAGACAAGTGGCGTATCAGCCTTTACTGAATCAAAAGCAATCTCTGGCCGACCAATAGCTTCAGCCTTTGCTTCCACCAAAGCTTTGGGGTAGGTCTCGTTGACCGCGTGTTCAGCCGCTTCGATAAGAATCGCCTCTCTCCCAAAACGAGCTTCAAGCATAGCATGCGGTACCTTGCCCTTGCGAAAGCCCGCCATATTCACGCTCTCAGCCATATGCTCAGCAGCATGTGCTTCATGTTTGCCCCATTCCTCCCAAGCCAAGGCCACCGTAATGGCGATGCGTGACTCAGGCAGTTTTTCTACCTTTACTTCCATACAGGAATAATATTGTTCAATAAATTACGCTCGCTTCTTACCAAATTCCTTTTCGTAGAGCTTGATCGAACGCTTCACGGCAGCCAAAGCATCCTTCTTACCTTTGTAACCATTCACGACTACTTCGTTTTTCTTTCCCTTCAAGGCTTTGTAAGTCTCGAAGAAGTGCTGGTATTCTTTCAAGTTATGCTTATTGATGTCTTTCAAATCCTTCACATCATCCCAACGCTTGTCATCAACTGGCACGGCAATCACTTTGAAATCTGAGTCGCCACCATCAATCATTTCCATAATCGCTACCGGTCGAGCATTGACGAGAATGCCAGGAGCGAGCGGGAACGTAGAGAGGACGATTACGTCGAGCGCATCGCCATCATCCCAGAGTGTCTGTGGAGCAAAACCATAGTCCACTGGGTAGGCAGCCGAAGAATAGTTGGCACGGTCCAGTTTGATCAGACCTGTCTCTTTATCGATCTCATATTTGTTATGAGAACCACGAGGGATCTCGATGATCACATTGATCTCATTGGGGACATTGTCACCGAGGGTCACGTCATGCCACAAGTTCATAAGAGTGAAGAATTATGAATTTAGAATATTGAATATCGAGTAGGACTACCCCTTGGTTTCCTCTGCAGAAGCTTCAGTGACCACTGGTTCAGAAGTTGAAGTTTCGTCTACTTGGTTGTCCGCTCCTGACTCCTCAGTCTGAGCTTCTTGTTTCTCTTCTTCCTCAGCCTCGGCCCCATCGCTCGTCACATCAATCCGCCAACCAGTCAGCTTGGCCGCAAGACGGACGTTTTGGCCACGCTTCCCGATAGCAAGCGAAAGTTGATCATTGGGCACCTTTACCAGTGCCTGCTTTTCTTCCTCATCAAGCGTTACAGCCAATACCTTGGCTGGCGAAAGAGCAGCGCTAATAAACTTCTCTGCATTTTCATTCCACTCGATAATATCAATTTTTTCGCCACCGATTTCGTCAATCACTGCTTGGACACGGGTTCCCTTTTGACCCACACAAGATCCAATTGGGTCAACCCCATCTTCATTGGTCCAAACCGCCATCTTGGTCCGACTTCCCGCTTCGCGAGCGATGGCTTTGATCTCTACCGTACCGGAAAAGATTTCTGGCACTTCAAGTGTAAAGAGGTGGCGCACCATTTCTGGATGGGCACGTGACAAAAGTAGTCCTGGCCCCTTGGGATCAGACTCAACCCTGGCTAGGTATACCTTAAGATGCTGGCCAATACGGTAGTTTTCACCTGGAATTTGTTCTGAAGGAAAGAGGATACCAACAGATTTACCAAGGTCAACAAAGACATTGCGCCCCTCAAGCCGCTGCACTTGGCCATTGACGGTTTCACCCTCTTTCTCTTTGTATTCCTGAAACATGATTTCACGCTCCGCTTCGCGGATACGCTGGATGATCACTTGCTTCGCCGTCTGAGCTGCTACTCGGCCAAATTCTTGGTGGTTCTCAAGCGGAATTTCAACCATATCACCCACTTTGGCCCCTTTCTTGAGTGCCTTGGCATCGTCGAGGGTGAGGTCACGTTCTGGATTGTAACGAGGCAATTTCTCTTCCATCTCCCCTTCAGCTGGAATTACCTCTACTTTTCCATCCTTATCCGTCGAAATCTTGGCCTCATCAGAACTCTCCTCTGCAACTTCAGGTATAGTAAAGTCACGCATGGTTTCATCCACTACTTCCTTCACGAGAAAGAAATCAGCTGTTTTGGCCACCTCGTCAAACTTGGAAATGATTACTTGGCCTTTCTTGCCGTAATCCTTCTTGTAAGCAGCTGCGAGCGCGGCTTCCACAATTTCAATCACTTTTTCCCGAGGAATACTTTTCTCGTCGGCAATTTGCATCACCGCACTTCCGAACTCACCGAGACGGCCGGAGAGGCTTTCACTCTCATCATGAGCCACAGCCTTTTTGGTTCTAGCCATATATATATAAAAATTAATTTCTTATAAATCGTGAAGTTTCTGACAAAAAAAGCCCGCCAAGGCGAACTTCCATCAGTCACTATCACTTACAAGTGGAGTATAGGAGAGAGCGTGGCCTTTGTCAATACAAAAAACAAAATTGTTCATCCCTTCATAACACTTAAAAAAAAGCAAAGACAGTTAAAAAAATGGCTCTATCAAGCCTCAAATACACTGATTTTTTCATTGACTTTTCTCTTATTTTATGCTACAATTGAGTGTTGCAAAATTGTTCGTGTCTCTCTGCAACTTGGGGGGGGTAAAAACCCGACTCACTGAGACGCTCTTGTCAACTGAATATCTCAACTCTAAAGAAAGGAGTTCACCATGGACTTTGATTGGGCAAAAATTCTCCGTACCAGCGTACGGGGCGTCGACATCCTGGGGGATGTCGGTGGTCTCATGAAGATATTCGAAAGAAAGCGTGCTCCCGAGCATGCCGCAATCCCCAACAAGGATAGTGAAAAGGTTTCTGAAGCCAACCCGTTTGGCTTCGGCCTCGACGATGAACGTCTCTTCCTCGGAGCCTGGTTCGACAATATCCCGGACCGAGAACTCTCGAAGAATGAGGCTCTGGCATGGGTTGACATCATGGACTTTGCCGGCACAGCAAAAACGCCGGCACTGACCAGGAATCAAAAACTCAAACTCTGCCAGTTGATTGGCTTCAAGGAGACGGAAATCGTCACCAGAAAGCCACTCGACCTCACCGACGACAAGGGCCGGACGAAGACGATCATCGACGAACAGCGGACCTTAACCAACATCAAGGGTCGCAAGGTCATGATCGGCCTCATAGAGCTCGGACCCGAAGGAGCCGTCCGGTTCCTCGCGGCCAACCATCTTCTCGACAACCAGTGGGACAAGGCCGCCGAAACCATCGCCAAAAGCAAGGGGCTCGCCGGTCTAGCCGCCAAGTATGGCGACAGCTCTCTCCATGTCGGGATGGCGTGGCGATATCTCGGCTGGAGTATCCGGGATCTCCGCATGATCCTCGCTACGCCGGAAGTTGAAGCAGCAAGCGATGCCATCGATGAAGCAGCTGATGGACAACCGAAGCTGGACGCTCATGAGGCATTCCAAGCAGCCCTCCTCCGTGCCGTGGCCAAATACAACACGCGACCTGGCTGGATCGAACAAAAGATAGCACTTCGGAAAAAAAGAAGGGCTGCCAACTTCCACACACTCGGCTGGTTCCTTGGAGCCAGCATCATCTTTGTTCTCAGTCTCAACTTCGTGTTGAGCTGATACCACAGGAGTACATCATGACCACTCGTCTAAGAGACTGGGGACATGTCCCCATAACAGCAGGTACTGGGCAATTTACCGTATGGGGAGTTGTCTGTTGGCACCTGAAGTTCTGGGTGACCCCAATCCTCATCACCTTTGCTCTGTACTTCGGGGCACTCGGTTGGGCCAAACAATACGCCCTGACTGGTGACTTCGTGGGGATTGGCAAGGTGATGATCGGGATGATCATCATCCTGCTCCTCATCGGCTACGCCCTGGGACTGGTTGGCATCCACTATGCCTACCACTACTGGCGCGGACAGGTCGGTGGACCCGAAGAGAACAAAGAGAAAGGACTCTCCATTGCCGATGGCATGCGAGAGATAGAAAAGAACAAGAGTGCACACAAGAACTTCGTGCATGCAGTCATCACCTATGCCTGCATCCCCTTCCTCGTCCTCGCGGCCCTCGCCTGGTTTGGTCCGAAGTTCGTGACTGAGTATGGCCCAGTATTGCTCTTCTTGAGCTTCCCGGCCGTCATCGTGGTCACTTGGCTGAACCCGGGTAAGTTTGTCGCCCACCTAACCAAGTGGGTCATCATCGGGATCATCGTACTAGTAGTGGCCAAAGCCCTCTGGGTCGGTGCCAACGCAAAGTGGGCATTGTCTCAGAGCGAAGCAGCAGCATCAGCACCCGCCGACACCAGAGCAGCCAACGAAGCCGCACAGGCCAAGTTGGAATACCTGCAAAACCAAGCTGCCAAATGTTCGCGAGAACTGGCAGCAGCTTGGAGAGCGGGTATGCCACCGACGATCGAAGCTCAAGCCGCCTGCGACAAGAAGCAACAGGCGGTGCAGGCAGCCACAGGAAGCGTTCCCGGATGGATGGAGATAGCGTCCAACTCCGCACTGGCGGTGAAGACGCATCTCTCACAGGACACTAAGGGCTCGAGTCCTGCGACGGCGGCTGGGGCTATCAATGCCCCGGCGGTGGATACCACAAGCGGCGGCCTCACTTCTTGGACAGGCTTCTATGAGCCTTTCAAAGGGCGGACCGTCATCGGCGAATTCAAACCAGGCCAATACCGGCTGGTCGAACTGCCGAGAACGGCGGAGCAGGCCGAGCGAGTCCAGGTCACCTATGACCTGGAACTTCGGCCGAGCGAACACCGCCTCGACAAGGATGGGCGATTCGTCGATCTCGGTGGTCGTGTCCACAACTACACGCCACCAAATGGAGAGTCAATGCCCTTTCCGAGTCGCCCCTACGGCGCGGTGATCGGAACCGTTGACGGCAAAGAGGAGTGGGTCGCCCGTGGACGGTGCTTCGGCAATGCGACCAAGCAGTTCGTCTTCGGACTCGACGCGAATCTGCTCGAGTTCGAGAAAGACCGCAAGGGTCGCGGGGGTCACCACCTCCGGGTTGAGAAGTGCTAAACGTTCTCTCTTGAGAAACTTAGGAGAAAACGAACAGGCGTTTGCAAATGCAGATGCCTGTTTTCTTTTGCCCGAAAACTTACGAGAAAAACCCAGCCACCTGTTTCACTAATACGAGGGAAGCTAAGGCAATGAGGATACCAATGATGGAATATTTGACGATCTTTTTGCCTCGATCGATTTGGTCTTCATTGCCAGCTGCCGTGAGGTATATAATGCCTCCGATGACGAGCATGATGATAGCTAGGATACCGATGATGGTAAGAAGGAAAGAGAGAACGTTACTGGCTATCTGGAGGAGGGAGAGGGTGGTACCGACGCCGGCGGGAGTATTGACTTCAGTCCAACCAAGAATAGAAGCAATCTCACGAAAGAAGGCTGGAGCAGCGATCCCGAGGGCGAGACCGATGAGTGCGGCGAGGATAGCTTTCTTTCCGAGTTCCATACGATGATCGTTACCACCTGAAGTGATATACAAGAAGGCTCCGATAATGATGAAGATGAGTGCCAAGACGACAATGATGTTCTGAAGCGAGGAGAGAAGAGTAGCCAAGAGATCGTTGATGGACGTAAACGTGAGGGGGTTCTGAAAAATTACTGGGAGACCAGCGATAACGGTAGTAACAGGGATACTGCTCGGGGTCGTACCGCCACCAGGAGCAGTGGGGTCTGGAGTAGTCCCCCCGGGACCTTGGCCTTGACCTGGAGGCTGGGTAGAAGTGACAGTAACAGTAAACTCTGCTTTGTTGGAAAGGGTGCCATTCCAACACTCAAGCGCAAAAGTGGTCGTCTCTGTAATAGTAGTATCAAATTTTTGTTCCCCTACAAATGGAGGAAGTGATGAAGTACCTGAGCGTGAATCCGTCCACTCACAGCGTTCCGCCCCACTAACCCCACGATATACCTTGACCGATGTACCACTCGGAACACCTTGTCCATCAAGGTCTCGATCACTTCCCCTCCCGACCGTCAACGAAATCCTGGGAGCGGCGGTCGGGTCTGATTCAAATCCAATCAATGCATCTGCATAGTCACTCAATCCATCATAAGTACCGTCGGAGATGTTGCACTTGATACTCATTCTCTTTCCGCCAGGGCCTGCCTCTGGCGCATTGGCACTCACCTGCTCTACTGGAAGCTCTATTGTCCCCTTGACACTTTTGAGCGGAGTACCTTTGGTTATCCATCCACGACTACTTTCAAATCCAAGTTTACAAATAGGCTTCGATTCTGCTGGAGATACCTTGGTCCTATAGCTAAAGCTGACAGTGCCTCCATAGCCAAACGGCACTGGATTAGGTGAGGCAGTAAAGGAGATGATGTCAAGATCATAATTCACATCAATAGACACACTGACACTCTCTCCAGCCGATAACCCGCCCGAGTCATAACATTCTACTTCGTAGTTTTGGAAAGTTTTCGTCGGATACACGGTCACATTCCCCGAAGTTCCAATCGTAGTTCCAGCAAATCCCTCCCCTCGCTTTGCATCACAACGAACCGCATTTTTGGCCGACCAACTTATTTTGACATCATCACCCGGATCATATTCTCTCGGGCTAGCGTTCATGGTAATCGTCACTACCGAACTACAGCCATTATTCTCACAACTCGTGCTGCACTTCAACGGACACGCCCCATTCCCATTTGTCCCAAGGTCACATTCTTCACCTGGCTCCTCAACACCATTGCCACAAATATTACTCCCTTCTCCTACTCCCACTTTAACTGATTTCTTACCGGAAGATCGCCCAGCT
This sequence comes from uncultured Bdellovibrionales bacterium, assembly GCA_964597355.1. GTDB lineage: Bacteria > Patescibacteriota > Minisyncoccia > Moranbacterales > UBA1568 > SSEF01. The sequence continues at coordinate 7,627 of CAZQWS010000019.1, read as the reverse complement.
GCATCAAAGCATTCGATACTAAAGATAGTCGATTTGGCAAGTACATAACTGAGATTTCCTCCCGTATGTGTCCCCTCCAGGGAGCGCCAAGCTTCCGTGCCACCTGAAGTCGTGCAAGAAGTAGCTAACCCCACTGTCCATCGGATATAGACCGACCCACCATCTGCGGGTAAAGTAGTCGGACTAGATGATATAGTCACAACTGGCTTATCACTTACCGTGATACTGTCGCTATCTCGTTTCTCTACTCCTGCACCATCCGTACACACAAGCGTATACGTCGTCGTCTCATCGGGGATGGTCGAAAACTCACCACGCTCTTCGCTAGCGTTATCGATAGTCCAGTGAGAACGGACGAAACTTCCGTCAGAGCGGGAGATCGAACAGGTGTAGGGAAATACACCTTGGATAGCAGCCCAATCAATAATAATCGAACTCCCTGGAGCTACCGCCACTTCCTTAACATAGAGAGAGGTTACAAAGGCTGCTTGTGCTTGATGGGTAAAAAGAAGTAGTCCACCTAAAACAACAATAAGTTGCAAAAATATTCTCATAGAGTTATCTAGAAGAGTTCCTAAAACCACGGGCTCGCGTTGAGGAGTGTATCGATAGCTTTGATAATAATCCAACCCGAAAGAGCCACGATAATACCAATGATCGAATACTTCATATTGCGTTTGGCCGTCTCGGCCATACCCTCATCTCCAGCCGAGAGTAAGTACTGGATACCCGAGATAACGAAACCGATAAGCGCAATAAACCCAAAGATAGCGAGGAGCCAGCCGACAAACGCAGCCACGACCTCGAGCACTGACTTTTCAGAAAGACCCGTCCCAGTAGGAAAGCAGACACCAGCTATTTTTTGGTAATTCCCAGTACAATTTACACTCGTGGTAGAAGTACTAGGTCCGCCGCTTCCCTCCCCACCACTACCCGGCCCACCATCAGGACAACATACGAGCCCGCTACTACAGGCAGTTGGATCAGAAACCGGGGTATGCCCCGTACAATCTGCGATCGTCGTACAGGTGCCATTGCCTCCAGCACACGCGGCTCCTCCACCAGTGCCTCCATCGCCAGGGCTATTGTTGATTACACAACAAACCGTCCCACCAAGACAACCAGCCGTAGGTACCCGGTTGTTTGCGCTACACTGATCAGTGAACTCGCACTGTCCTGTCCCCCCAGAAGGAACTGTGCAACTCGCTCCCTGATTGGCGCCTCCTCCACTGTCTCCAGGATCTACCGGTGGTAATGGGTCAATAGGCGGTATTTTTGGATCCTTGGGACTGACAGTACCTGACACAATACAACATAGCCACTGATCGGGGCACGCGCTAGAGCCCGGTCCACTCTGTCCGCCTTGGTTAGCAGGAGTTTCAGTCGTTCCAGCACAATTAGCGATAGTGCTACAAGTACCAGCATTTCCAGAAGTAGCCCCCGTACAAGCAATAGACGCCCCCCACGCTGTATGAGGAGCAACAAGCGATACAAGAAAAACAACTCCGATATACAACCTCAGAGACACAACCTGTAGTTCGATATTACCTTGCATATTTTTGTGTTTATTTTGACAACTACTCACCCTCCCACTGACTCTCCCTAGAAAGCATTGCTTGTACCGCTAAGGAGCGCGTCCACTGCTTTGACAGCTACATACCCGACCAAGGCAACGATCACTCCGATAATCGAATACTTCATGGCGTTTTTGGCCTGCTCTGCCTGTCCGTCATTGCCTGCCGCGGTGAGATAGAGGAGTCCCGAGATGACAAAACCAATGATGGCGATAAACCCCAGGATAGCCATCATCCAGGAAAGCGCCTGTGAAATGATCTGATAGATAGCCCCTCCAGGGAGCCCCACACCGGCAGCGTTGTTCTTACCACAGTCCCAAGGAGTACTACAAGCAGGAGGAGCCTGAGCAGCTACCACTCCCGGAATCGCCGTTAACAAAAAAACGGCTCCAGCCAGACCCATGTTTTTGATCGTACTCAACATAAAATAAATCTGCTTATCAAATAAAAGAAAGTTCTCTGAAAGTTTATTTGCTTCTAGTATACCACTATCTTTTGCTTCTGACAGTTTGTTTGTAAACCTGTCAAGGGTAAAAGGCTCATCGCATCCAATGATACAGTCCATCATCTCCTCTTTGCTTATATAAAAACAATCCATACCACTCTGGTACAGACTGTTTTTTTCTTGTCGATCGAAAAGAAACTAGAATGAGTTGTTGGAACCACCGAGCCAAGCGTTGACTGCCTGAACGATAACCCAACCCATGAGAGCAACGATCACACCAACGATAGAATAGGTCATTGCGCTCTTGGCCTTCTCAATCTGAGTATCATTGCCTGCTGCCGTCAGATATAGAATACCTGAGATGACGAAACCAATAACAGCGATGAAACCAAGGATCCCCAGGAGCCACGCAAGAGTCTGGGAAATGATGTTGTAGATACTTCCACCAGCAAGTCCCGTGCTACTTACGTTTGACTGCCCTCGCACCCAAGCATCAGTACTTGGAGCACCCTGAGCTAAAGCGATTGTCGGAGCGAGAAGCACAAGACCGTTCGCAGCACCAAACGCCAATTTTCGTAATTTTTGCATACCTCTCACCTCCTTTCAGTGCGCTTTTTCTTGTTTGAACCAGAAAAAATGCGCTTTGTGTTTATGTTTCTTTCTTTATTACCAAACTAGTGATCGAGAAAAACAGACCTTCAAATACTTTTCTCTAAACGAAGTACCGATATCATTAAGACTTATCGTTGTTATGACAGAAACTCCGCAACTGTCCACACTAAGACCATACTCCCAAGAGCAATGATTACTCCCGTAACACCAGCGAACCATGCTTTCTTAGCCAAGAGCATCTGTCGCTCATCCCCACCGGCCGTAAAATACATGAAACCCGCTACCACCATACCCAGTATACCAATGGCTCCAAAAATTAACAACAGAAAATTTAAAACCTTTGTCAAGCTTACGGTTAATGGTTGCGCTTCATCGATCACTCCAGCCAATGCTATGGAAGGAAACATCGCTAAACCAAAAACAAAAATTGTTTGATACCATCGCATATTTACTTCTTACAAAGAAAGAGGATGGGATTTTCTGGATTGCTTTCCATAAAATCTCATCCCCTCTTTGTTCATGGCTACATTATTCCAGTTTACTGGGTCGGTCCATTCAAGAGCGACTGCCCCTGAGCATCACCCGTCTCCGCTGGCGTCACGGTCGATGGTGTCGTCAATCCTGGTTCAGGAAGCGAGTTTTCTTGAGGAATATTGCCCTGCCCATTTCGCAGGTTCTCGATCACCTTGTTGATCTGAGCCCGAGTCTGCTGTACCGCAGCCGTCGTTCCTTCTTCCTCTGGAAGGAAAGAGAGGATCTTTTGATACTCCACCAGGGCATCATCTCGACGGTTAGTCGATTCATAGAGAAGCCCAAGTGAGAGGCGAACATCTATCAATCGTTCATTGACCGTCAGAATTTCCTGATATACTTTTTCCGCCATGGTACGGTCTCCTTCTCCATTTCGAAGTTGATAGAGCGCTCCAAGATTATACTTAAAGGAGAGATTGGTAGGCGCGTACTGAAGAGCTTTCTTAGTCTGGTCGATAGCCACGTCGAGATGTTTCAACCGAGCTTCAACCACAGCTAAGTTGTAGTAGGCAATAGCCAAATCTGATTTTCTTTCGATAGCGCCCTGGAAATATCCTCGAGCCTCTTCGTACAACGCTGTCTTTTCAGCCCCATCTGGTTTCTCGTCAGCAATAAGTCTCCTAATTTGACCAAGTTTAATCTGGAAAAGCGGATTCTGTGGTTCGAGTTCAACTGAACGCTTATACACTTCTTCTGCTCGAGGCAAAGCGTCAGTTGCAAAGATGCTCGCATTTTCATAGATGAGCCCCAACGCCTCAGTCGAAAGTACATCGTTCGGCATCAGATCCTTGGCACGGTTGCCACTAGCTACTCCTTCACGCACAAGGAATGCAACGCGGTTGACATCCCGCTCTCCTTCCTCTTTACCACCTTCAATATTGGCCAGAGTCATGTACTCCTGGCTCACCCGCATAAAGTAACGCCCTTCTTGCGGATACAATCGAAGCGCTTTGATATACTGTGGGATCGTCGCGTCTATCGAAGCTGGCATCCGGCTCACGCGGCCTACCGTAAGATCAGCTATGAAAACTTTGCCCATAAAGACAAAGAGAAAAGCTACTCCAGCTGAAACTACCATAAACACAAAGGCGAGAGCGAGAGCAAACTTGGGCGTTGCTCGAAGTGATAATTCGAGATAGCGCTCCTCTGAACCACTCTCCATAAGAAGTACGCCCAGGGCAAGTGCCCCGAGGAGCACGCTCATGATCAAGAGCGTTGCGTTCATCGGGACTAGGAAGGTAGCAATGAAAAGCATCACCGCTACTGACCACAAGCCCAAAGACATGACTTTATTCTTAGCCTTGTCGAGCGTCAAGAGATAGAGACCGATTGAAAGAAACGAGAAACATACAACGAGCAGGAGAATCGTACCGACAATACCAACGGTAGCCAGTGCTTCAAACACTAAACCTGTCCCCTGATAGAAACGGAGGGTATAGAGACTATTCCCGTTAAACTCTTGTGGACGATACAGCGAGAAAGCATACCCATAAGAAGCATTGCCTGTTCCGATCAGGAAATTCTCTTTGAGCGATTCTTTGGCAACTTGCCATGAGAGTCTGGAGTTAGGGGTCACTTCGATAGGAAGGTCGGCCCGCGAAAGGCTATTGGGTCCAATCATGAGGAAAGCAAGCACTACTACAAACACTACCATCGGTATCCATGTCCACTCACCGGCTGGTCGAACAATTTGAGCCAAAACATAGATCAGAAAGAATCCTAAACCTCCGAGTACCACAATCCAATTCACAAAGGGATATAGAACCAAAAGTAGGAAGAGGTTGAGCAGAAGTGCTACTCCGAGAATACTCAACAGAACTGTCCGTGTTGTTTTCTTCTTCCATGGTGTGTCCTCTCGGAATAAGAGAAAGATGCTCATCATAAAGATAGGCACGGTCAACGAGAGGAAAAGGCCAAGGTTTGAAACTGATCCTATCAACGAAATCGGAGCGTAATTTTCCCAGCTGGTTGGTACAAACTTAATTTTCATCAAAACAAGGAATGTCCAGATAAGCACCAAGCCACTAGCCACAAGAAAGCCTCTGAGCATAAGGCGCACCCGCTCCATATTGAGGTGACTCAATACAAAGTAATAGACAAGCACCAAGGCAGTAATCGAGAGAAACCCGCGTGATGGATCTCCAAAGAACCCCCAAAAACTATGCCAGCGATCCACTGAAAATACGGTTGTCACAATAGAGAACAACCAAAACAGAATAATTGGGATATCGAGCGGTGTCCGACGAATCTTCATCTCGCCAGTCATCACTCCTTTGGACACCCAAGCCACGAGACCGATCAGAAGACAGAAATAAAAGTAGATCTGTTTCTCAAAGGAGATCCCCTGAAATGTCATGCCCGTAAAAAAAACCGGCATCCCAAACATGAGAGCAAACAAAACAACCGTGATGATACCATCAAACACTTTGGCAGTACGGGATGATGACACAGTTGAATGAGCTGGTGCAACAGGGTTTACCGGTCGAGGAGTCACTGGTGCTGTGGTTCCCCGTTCGGAAGCATGAGAAAAATTACCAGAACCTCCAAAACGTGCAAATGATGGTCTTTCGGTTGACATAAGAGATAATGACACCATTAATTATTGAGGGTTTACAATGCTTCTAGTATACAAGAAATGCCACAATCAACAAGATCGCCCTAGCAATCCCAGCGGTTCAACCGCTGATTATTCGCCAGCTCCAAGCTCTTGAGCTAACACTTTCCTTTCATAAATACCAACGATAGTCTGATGGGCGAAAGACTGATATTCCTGGCTGCTAGTAAATAGCCCCAAAACAGAGCTTTTCTCACAAACTCCCTGAGGACTTTCCCCGCAATATTCGTCCCAACTTGAATAAATGAATTTTTTAGTAACAGAATCATTATAATTGTGGACACGAAAGTTAAGATTCACATATACGCTCAACTGAAGAAGATACTCATTAGTGTCCACATGTAACGATTTATACCTCCCCTGAAACAGACTGCCACTCCTTTTGTATTTATTATTGAAATACCAAGTGTAGCCACCAGAGAGACGCTTCATGAACTCACTTATCCCACCATCAACACGCTGTCGAAGAATAAAGTGAAAATGATTTGGATTGAGGCAATACGCAATGATATCTACCAGTGGTTTTCCAGCGGTTGAACCGCTGGAAAGTTCAGTTTCAATCTCACGAAGACTCCCTACTGGTTCGATAGTATTAAACACTTTTACGCTCCGCATGAATCTGCGACTGTCATCTGGCTCCATCACAATATTTCTTTTGTCTACCCCTCGATTATAGATATGATATATCTCTCCTGTAGTGATAGGTGTTTTTCTTGTTGTCATAAAAAATATCAGCGGTTGAACCGCTGGGAATTATAGCATAATCGATGTTATGGAGGAGAAGGGTTAGCGGGATTGATTGTAGAGAGCGGCGATTTCAGTGGCCGTAAGAGCCCGCTTGTAAAAACGGAACTCATCGAGCTTCCAGTAACCAGCGAGGCCATCGGAGAGTGGATCCGTGAGAGAAGAATTAATCTTGATTCCCGCTCGAGCCGAAAAATACCAATACCCAACCGCTACGAGCCCAAGAGAGAGGAGAATACCCATCCACTGGAAGATACGATGCCTGGTAAAAGAATAATCTGATGTCATTCCTTTGTTATACCAAATAAGATTTTCCTGTGTACTTTCTTTTGGCAACAAAAACCACTTGGAAGTTCGACTTCCAAGTGAGAATAAAAAAACAACCCGCGAACTGTCATCTTAATCTTCTTTGGGAACTCAACTTCCTTATGCGTTATTCAGCAAGACGGAGCTCAAGGCGTTGAACCCGCTTTTCCATTTCCCGCAGTTCAAAACGAAAAGCTACGTCAGCATAACGAAGCTTCATATCTTCAATATCCATTTTGAGTTCGCGCAGTTCTTGCTCAATAGTATCCAGACGAGACTCTACTTTGTCCAGACGAGACTCTACTTTGTCCAGACGAGACTCTACTTTGTCCAGACGTCTATCGACTCCGTCAAAGCGTTCGTACACATGCAAAAACTCCCCTTGCATGAGAGTAGCCAAGCCTTCAATCGTAGTGATTTTTTTGAGTTTCTTCCCCATAGGCCACCAGTGTATCATCAGTCAAGTCTCTCTGTCAAAACTCCTCCACCTTACTTGAAGACTCAACCTCCAAGGTAAGCGAAACTTGGAAGCTTGTTTTTCAAGTGGGAGGGACGGCCTATTTTATCTTGAAGGAGCCTTTGAGCTTGCCAGTGCCTTTGAGATAGGTCGTGGCTGGTAATTGCGCTGTCACTGCCGCTTCGGAGGTGAAGATATAGGCGCGGCCGGTAGAGGACGAATAGGCATAGGCGCCGACAGCGAGATCGGTCCGGCCATCGGCGTTAAAGTCGCCAGCGGTGAGGGAATAGCCGAAAAGGTTGCTGGTCGCTTCACCGGTAATCGTCACATCGGCGGTAGCAGCG
>CAZQWS010000018.1:0-17427 GCA_964597355.1 uncultured Bdellovibrionales bacterium | reverse complement strand
GTCAACGTCAAACCGCCATTGCTGGTAGCGGATGAGACGTAGTTACCGGTGGTATGCGTACCAAGCGTAATGAGATCAGTCAAGGTACTGGCCCCTGTTCCACCACGCGACACCGAGAGTGTTGCTTCGGAAGTAAGCGTATCGCTATCGCTCCAGTACGCCACATAGCCAGATGTCCCGCTGCCATCGATACTCCCACTGCTCGAGGGGATATTGGAAAAGGTCGAGCCGTCATTCGAGAATTGCCATACTTGAAGCGTAGCATTGTACCGAAGAGTTGGTGGCGTGCCAGCACTCGAAACAGACAGATCGAAGTTGCCACCAAGCGCACTATCCATCCCGATCGTAAAGACAGTTGAGTCCGTTCCAAGGTCAGTATTCTGTTCATGTGAATTCTGCAACCGCTCATCATCACCAGTCACAAGTTCATCACTCCCCTCACCGTCACCGACTGGGAGTTGGTCGATATTAATTCGCCCATTGCTATCGAGCACAACTAAATCTCCATCGTTCGTTCCAAAGGTCTTGCCTCGCAAGTACTGAGCATTGATAGCGGCTGGTGCAGCTCCTAACTTTTTGCGAGGTATCATTTCTGAATCTGTTCCGATTCGTACCCCAAGATAGTAGTCCCCACCCTCAAAGTTCACTGCACTTGAAAGAGGAACAACGGATCCAAGTGAAGCACGCAAAATACCGCTCTCTACCTGAATAGTTTGTGTTTCTTCCCAAAGCTTATTCCCCGTGTCTGCATTGGACGGATAAGGATCACGAGACGTTCGATCTACTCGATACAGGGCAAATCTCACCTGATATTCACCGTTGGTAATAGTTTTGTTATCAGCTCCAAAAAGTGAAAGAGCGACTGGAACTTGACTTATTGAGTTTACAGACTGCGCAAAAATAGGACGGATTTGTTCCCCCCACCCAACAAGTGCCCCTGCCGCTACGACGACTAACAGGACAATAGTATTAACTTTTCGGTTTTTATTTTTTACATACCAATACATGGCGGACATTCATGCCATGTGGACATTTTACCACAAAAAAATCAAATTTAATACAAGTTTTTACGAGGAGAATTGTGTATAAGTCAAGTAGAAAATCATCTTACAAAATCGTTCAAAAAATAAATTAAAAACTACCTCAAAAGGCAGTAAAAAATCTTTATTTTTTCTACTCACTTTTTGAAAAACTCGATCTCAAGAAGTCTGGATTTACTTCACCGCCCAGCCAAAAACATCGCCGATGGCTCCAGCAATGAGATCAAACAGGGAGATGGAGCGAGCTCCGGTAAACACCGCATACGGTTCGCTCGTCACTACATTGCCAAACCGGTCAGCGGCTTTGACGGTGTAGAGGTAGGTCGAAGCAGGGTCGAGTCCAGTCAAAATCACGCTATGATTGTAACTATAATCTTCCTCGGTAATAGTTTTTGGTGTTTGACCGATCCCCTTAGCATAGGCAATTTCAGCCGAAGAGAGCTTATTCGTCTTCCAGCTAATCACCAGTTTCACTTCTTGCTTGTTTTTCTCGGTAAACGCTTCACCGCGGATCCCCTCGAGCGTCAACGGCTCTATCCCATCGTCACCAAGAAGAAACTCCGCTTCTCCCAAGAGAACAATTTCTCCCGCCTTGAAGTTTTCGCTTCTATAACTCGCAAGATCGTCAGGGAGAATGATCGGGACTTCTTCTGTAACCACTGGGGCAACTGCAGCGGGGGTCTCCCCTTCCGATGGAGTCTCTATTAGAGTTTCCTCTGCTGTCCGCTGCCACCGCCAATAAGCGCCCGCTGCCACCAATAACACGATTAGTCCCCCTATCCAAAGATATATCCGTTTTTTTCGAGAAACTGGTAGTAGGTTATTTTTTGTGTCGCCACCAAACTTCGGCCCTGGCATTTCAATAAACGACCTAGAAGTTGTCGAAACGGCTTTCTCACCTTGAGCAGGTTCTGTTTTTTTTGGCAAAGGAGTAGCTGACTCACCCTGTGCGGGGGTAGAGAAAGTTTCAGGGGAAGCAAGTGGTGAGGACACATTTTTTGCCTCATTCTCACTCAAAAATGGATTAGTTGTCTGATTGTTTTCAGCCATAACAAAAACTCTCTGTGACAATTTTATTCTACTCTAGCATAGAGACATCGTTTCTCTAAGAAAAAAGAAAGGGCTCTAGCATGGACATTGCCACCTAGAGCTTCTAGAAATCCCGTACCGTTCATCCTCTGGCGATCTTCTCAAGCGCCTTGAGTAATTGCTCTTCCTGGTACAGTCCCGGTTGGTGAACTCGCCAGATATTCCCCCAAATAGTTCGGCCGGACTGCAATAGTTCAAGCGCTGCCTGAAGTTGTCCACATTCACGAGCATCCCTCAATGCTTGTCGAGCTCTTCCTTTCCCTTCATCGGAGAGAATCTGCACAAACTGCACGGTCTGTTGAAAATCTGGATCAGCAGTATCCCCTCCTTCCAACACCTCCCAGATTGTTCTCAGAAAACCGCGCGGTTCTGGACAAACAAATAACCGACGGTGCTTTTCTACTGCTTTCTGGAACGATTCTCGATCAGCACCGAAGAGAAGCTTGATCCCACCATGTACCACTGGTGATGTATCAAGATGGTATACATCCTCCCCAACAAAACACTGGAACTGAAGTCTCGCCTGAGCCATAATTTTCTTTTCATGAAGAGCTTCAGCTGTCATCGCTCCTTCATAAAGACTCACCCGAGGTTCTTGTAACAGTTGTTTTTGTTCGCTTTGAATCACTACCGCCACTCCGATCAAGCCCACTTCAATCACCATGAGACCGTAACAATCCCCCCGTGTCTCTACTGCAATCAATACATCGGGAGGTAATCTCTCCACATTAAGTGAATTGAGTCGATTTGGATCACCATGAAACGTCAACTGATCTTGTACCATGTGTTACTCTCCAACGTAATGTACATTCCAGAGAAAGATTGCTCATCGAGCACTCTCACCAAGAGACTCTTCTTTATACCAGACAAGAAAACCACCGTCAATAAACCGAAAAAGAGGCTTACTGAGGCTCTTTTTTAAGAATTTTTCAATCACTTCCTTTCTACACGTCCAAGTTCTGAACGCTCTTGGCATGCGTTTGGATGAAGCGGCGGCGTGGCTCAACTTCATTGCCCATTAAGACATCAAACAAACGGTCCGCTTCTTCTGCATCGTTGATATTAACCTGAAGCATTACCCGATTATCAGGATTCATAGTGGTTTCCCAGAGTTGGTCTGGATTCATCTCACCAAGACCTTTGTAACGCTGGATATTCACTCCCGCTACCGTCTCCGTCCCTTCACTTGGAGCCTCTCCTTCCACGAGTTGCCCTGTTGTTTCTGTCTGGGCGGCTGGTTGCGCTTGTTTCGCAGCTTTCTCTTTCTTGTCTTTCTTCATGGCTTCGGCCAAATTCTTCATGTCTTCCAAGACACGTAATTTTTCTTCCTCATTGTAGACATAATTCACTGCCTTGCCCTTCTGCAAACGGTACAAAGGCGGCTGAGCGATATAGATATGTCCACCGCGAACCAAGTCTTCGAAGTAACGATAGAAGAACGTCAAAAGCAGCGTGCGGATATGTGAACCATCAACGTCGGCATCGGCCATGATGATAATGCGATGATAGCGCAAGCGTGAAATATCAAATGTCTCACCGATACCAACACCCAAGGCAATAATAATTGGCTTCAAGGTATCTGACTTCACTACTTTATCCAGTGAAGTTTTTTCCACATTCACAAGTTTACCACGCAATGGCAAAATCGCCTGAAACTCACGGTTACGTCCCTGTTTGGCTGAACCGCCAGCGGAGTCTCCCTCGACGATGTAGAGTTCACTTCGACTCGCATCCTTACTCGAACAGTCGGCCAGTTTTCCAGGTAGTGTCATTCCTTCGAGAGCGCCTTTACGGATTACCGCGTCCTTGGCAGCTCGTGCTGCGATCCGCGCCCGAACTGTCAGAAGACACTTCTCGATAATACCCTTAGCATTGTTGGGATGTTGTTCAAGATACTCAGTAAAAGCTTCAAACACAACCGTCTGCACAATACCGCGTACTTCTGAATTATTGAGTTTGTCTTTGGTCTGGCCCTCAAACTGGGGGTTAGCAAGCTTGACCGATACTACCGCCGTCAATCCCTCACGTAAGTCATCAGCCGTAAAAGTCCCCTCCTTATCTTTGATTAAATTCCCCTTCTTGGCATAATCGTTCAAAACACGAGTCAAGGCCATCTTGAGTCCAGTCACATGTGTGCCACCACCAGGATTGACGATATTGTTCGCAAAAGCAAAAAGATGCTCTTTGAAACCATCCGTGTACTGGAGTGACGCTTCGACATACACACCGTCAACTGTCTTCTCTACATAAAACGGCATCGGGTTTTTGACTTCTTTGCTTCGATTGAGAAATTTCACGAACGAAATGATCCCTGAGTCGAAATAGAATCCGTGACGAATAGCTTTGTACTCCTCGGAGGGACTAGTAACTTGGCGTTTATCTTCACAGGTAATCCGCACCCCTTTAGTAAGAAAAGCTTGGAAACGCAAGTACTCCAGAATCTTACTCCAGCTATACGTTATCTCAGGAAAAATTTCTGGATCAGCTTGAAAGGCTACAATCGTACCAGTATCCTCTGATTTTCCAATTGACTTTACGTTGCCTTGAGGCTTACCGCGTTTAAACTCTTGGACCCAAACTTTTCCCTGACGCTCTACAGTAACTTTGGTATGAACGGAAAGAGCATTGACCACTGAAACACCTACTCCATGAAGGCCTCCGGAAATCTTGTAGCCATCACCACCAAACTTGCCGCCAGCATGCAGCACCGTGAGCACAGTCTCGAGCGTTGATTTTTTGGTCTGAGGATGGATATCTACCGGAATACCACGACCATTGTCAACTACTTCTACCCAATTATCAGGTAAAAGACGCACGATGATATCAGTGCAGTACCCTGCCATGGCTTCATCGATTGAGTTATTGACTACTTCCCAAATCAAATGATGTAAGCCTTCGGTCGAAGTACCGCCAATATACATCCCCGGACGTTTGCGTACTGGATCCAGCCCCTCTAGGACTTGGATAGAATGCGCGCCATATTGGTCTTTGCTTTTTTTCGTATCTGCTGCCATAAGAGACAATTAACGTTTGAGTGATTGAAATCGACGACATGTGAGCTCAACAAGGAGGAGTAGTGCCACTACGAGAAGTGCGCCCCACCAGGTCAATAAACGGAAATATTGCGCCACCATCAGCAACAACAGGAGACAGGCAAGCAACATTCCTTGGCGTAGAGCTGATCCTTGGTACCCGGAAGCTCTATCCTCCCCAAGAAATCGCCGAGCCAATCCGATGAGTATTAAGGAAATACCACTCGTAAGCAGTAAGAACCAGAGTCCAAAAAAGCTCACTTGTCCGAGAGGATTGAGTGTCTCAGGATCTACCGCAAAAATAAAAACCCCAAGGAATGCCAGGGTAGCAATAACCACTAGCGATAAGAAAATTCGTGTCACCGAGAGCCGCATGTGAGACTACTTTAAAGACCATTCTCCTTGCTTAATAGTACACCTTTTTCAATGCCCTGACAAGCAAAGTAATGGCTCAATCAAAGCAAAAAGAGTTGCTTCACAACTCTTTTTTATCATTCTTTATCGGTACAATCTAGGCCCGAGAAACGTAAGTCCCTTTTTCGGTGTTCACGATGATTTTGTCGCCGGCTTTCACAAAGAGTGGTGTAGTAACTGAGCGACCCGTTTCAATAGTGACTACCTTGTCTCCCCCCGAAGCCGTGTCTCCTTTGATCCCTGGAGGTGCATCCGTCACAAGAAAAGTCATTTTCACCGGGAGTTCCACATTGAGTGGCTGATCGTTCCATTTGAGAATAGTCACTTCAGTACCATCGATCAAGTATTCAGCGACTGATCCAAGCACTTTTTTATCCAAAGAGAACTGGTCATAGCTTCCCATGTCCATAAAAACATACTCGTTCCCTTGATGATAGAGATACTGGGCCTTAGCCTTTACCACCTCAGCTTCTTCTACCTTATCTTTATCCTGAAAGGTATAGTCCACGATTGCTCCCGAAAGAAGGTTCTGAAGTTTGGTCCGCATGACTGCTCCCCCTCGGCCCAAGAAACTGTGCTGGTATTCGAGCACGATAAAAGGCTCTTCATTCCATAAAATCTTTTTTCCCGTTTTGATGTCAGTAAGATTCATAAATTTAGTAACAAACAAATAACAAACACCGTGACAAGAGTTATACCAAAGATTCTCCTTGTAACTTGTCACGTGAGCCTATTTTACTGTGTACGGAATCAATGCCATGTAGCGAGCTCTTTTGATCGCTTCAACAAGATGGCGCTGTTCACGAGCAGTCAAGCCAAAACGCTTGGGCGGGTAAATCTTGCCTTGCGAATTGAGGAAACGGCGCAGAAAGTAAGCGTCTTTGTAATCTACTTGGGCGAGTTTCTTGCGTGATTCTTGGTCGAGAGTCATAACGATGTAAACAATTAGCGATAATCAATTAACAAACAAAAACCGTATTTCGTTTTTTGCTAGCTGCTTTTTGTTGATTAGGTTAAAATGGTACGTCTTCAATTTTGATTTCTTTATCGTCGTCGAGATTAATGGTTGGGATATCTTCTTCCTTTGGAGTTGGTTTAGTTGCCCCACCAGTCGCAACGGCCGCAGCCATAGGTCTTACTCCTCCACTCACTCCACCCCCCTGCCCCGCTCGACTCCCGAGCTGCATGGTTTCCCCAACGATTTCCACGGCCTTACGTTCTACTCCATCTTTACCGATATAGGTACGCGTCTGGAGCCGTCCTTCAACATAGCACTCTTGCCCCTTCGTAAGATACTGGCCTGCGATTTCAGCCAATTTCCCCCAAAGCACCACCGTGTGAAACTCAGTTCGTTCCTGCTTCTGGCCACTTTTGTCTGTCCAATAGTTGTTGGTCGCCATACCAATGGTCGCCACTGACTGCCCCGACGAGGTGCTGCGTATTTCTGGATCACGAGTGAGACGCCCGACGAGAATGACCTTATTGACATTCATACGAATGAAATTAGTAAGTTAGAATGTTTGGAAAGTTTTAGCGTGTATTGGCTGCTCTGTTGTAGTCTAACATTTCAAACCTTTCAATCCTTAAACATTGTACCTTAGATATCGAGTACTTCCGAAAGCTGCTTATCCATTTCCTCCTTGCTTACGGCCTTCTCTGGTTCGGCTGGAACGGCCGCAGGAGTGGCCTGGCTCACAGATGTCGGAGCGTCACTCGTCACCCGTTCACGACGTGGGCCACGAGCACCTCGCGTTTCACAGCGATTATATTCAGTGCGTTCGATAGGTTTCAGTTCTGGTAATTCTTCTGCGCGAAGGAAGAGTACTCGGAGAATATCCTTTGAAAGGGCCAATTTGCGAGTAAGAGAAGCGATGGCATCGCCCTTAGCAATTTCGGCCTCGAGCTCAGCGCCAACCAACTCGCTCTTGTCAGGTAAGGTAAACCGGCGAGCGATATAAAATCCTCGCGTTTCGCCCTTTACCTCATAAGCCAGCCGTCGCTTATCACTCGTCTCTGTCGGAAGAAATTCTCCTCCTTTTTCCTTTATCAAAGCCTCAATCTCCTCTCGAATCCGAGGGAGTTCCGCTTCTTTGGTCTCTCCAACGAGATAGAATAATTCGTACTCACGCATAAAAACACTTATCAAAAAATTAATTAGATCTAAAAAAGAAAACCAACCGCAAAGATGAAGCCGGCTGGAGGAGGATGCGTTCCTATCTCTTCTCAAGTAACCCCTTGACAAAATCAGGGCAAGAGCGGGAGCGCTATGGACTTCATCATTTGTGGTAAGAGTCTATCAGGATTCTTTTTCCCTGTCAAGTGAGCTAGTTGAAGAGCTTCTTGTAGTTCTTGGCCCAATAGACAATGCCCGAATAATAGTTGTTGTTGAAGTTCCCAAGATAATTAATAGAAGCTTTTTTGATAGCTGAGCTGCTATCAGAAGTCGCACCAGCCTTCCGGAGTTTGAGGGCCATAGCCATCACCCCATCCGTTAGGTTCCATGGATCAGGATTTTTGTGCCCTGTCTTTGATCGAATATCTGCCTCATATCCGCGCCATGTATCAGACATAAATTGCGCCACGCCCATGGCACCACCCTGGCCCACATAACTCCCTGGAGTACAGGAAACTTTTTTGTCCTTACTATAGTTAAGTTCATCGACAATTTCGAGAAATATAGCGAACCGTTTCTCAAGCAGTGCGATTGAGTTTTTATACTTTTTCTTATCTTTCTTGTAGTAACGATTCATCGCATCATCTCTCACTTTTTTGTACGTACACTGTCCTGTATTGGCTCCGAGGTTGGTCTCCATTTTGAGAAATCCATACAGCACTCCCTCTGGCACCCCAGTTTCGTCGCTCGCGTCCTCTACTGCTTCACGGATATCCTTGGCATTGTAGTTCTTCCCCGTCAAAACTGCCAAGTCGCCCTGGAGCTCTTTCAACTCTTTTTGGAGTCGACTAATCACCTTTGCTTGATCTTCTACTTCTTCGAGTGTCTCAGCCCGATCAGCGGCGAGCACCTGCTTTTCGCTCGCTTTCTTAGCCAAAAGTGCTTCATGATCTTCCTTAGCCTCTTCGAGCGAACCTTTTTCTGTTGCCGTTACCTGATATCGGCTCTCCAGCGAATTCAACAGCACCGTGATACGTTCCTTCACTGAAAGCAGCCGGTCTGGATGATCCATAAGATCAGTAAATTTATCTCCAGAAAAAAGGAGTGCTGGGAGCGTCGCGTACCCTTCATAGTAGAGGTCTTGGAGTAATTCCGTCAGCAACACTTTTTCCTCATGAATTTTGGCTTCCAGAAGTTCAATTTCCGCTTTTTTACGCTCAATCGTATTTTCAGCTTGTTGGATCTTGATCTCGGTTTCTTTGATCGTACGCTCAGCCTGGGACAGAGAAGAACTCAAAGCGTTTACCTCTCTTTCAAGCGCCGCTTTTTTTTCTTCAGCTTTCTTAAGTTTCTTTTCTATTTCAGAAATCTCATCTTTGATATCATTAGCATCCTCCTCCGCGTAAACCATTGTCTGCGGCAAAACCACCCACTCTCCCAAGAAAGCGAGTAAAAAAAGCCCAACTGTTATCTGTGCTTTGAACCGCATACCACTCCCTCAACCTTTGTTTTTTAACGCCCCGGCAATATAGCTACGCTTCGAGTTCGCGCACTTTCTTCCAAACGGCTTTCTCAATTTCCTTACCAATTTTCTCATTTTCCTTAAGAAAGGTGCGGGTCTGTTCACGACCTACTCCTAATTTTACCTCACCAAAAAAATGCGAATTACCCTGTTTTCGAATCACTTCATATTTTACTCCAGTATCAAGAATATCATCAGACCAAGAGATTCCTTCGTTGTACATGATGAAGAAGCTGGTCGTTTTAAAGGGAGGTGCCACTTTATTCTTGGCAATTTTGACATTAACCTGGTTCCCAACGACATCGTCCCCTTTTTTCACCTGAGCGCTTTTTCTCACCTCGATGCGAATGGAGGAGTAGAACTTGAGCGCATTGCCACCCGTCGTAGTTTCAGGATTTCCAAACATAACCCCGATCTTCATGCGGAGCTGGTTAATGAAGATTACAACTGTATTACTCTTGGCAATAATAGCTGTCAACTTACGAAGAGCCTGGGACATAAGACGAGCCTGGCGACCGACGTGTTGATCTCCCATTTCACCTTCAATTTCGGCTCGTGGTACAAGGGCTGCTACCGAGTCAACGACAATTACATCCACGGCGTTGGAACGCACCAATGTCTCAACAATATCCAGTGCCTGCTCACCCGAATCTGGCTGTGAAATAAGTAAATTGTTGATATTCACCCCAATCCGTTTGGCGTACTCAGGATCAAGCGCGTGCTCAGCATCAATAAACGCTGCCACACCACCCGCACGCTGAGCGTTGGCAATAGTATGAAGTGTCAATGTTGTTTTACCTGAAGATTCTGGTCCATACACTTCGACAATACGGCCACGAGGTACACCACCAATCCCGAGAGCGATATCTAGTGAGACAGAACCCGTTGGGATAGCTTCCACGTCTACTTTCTTAACATCCCCTAACTTCATCATCATCCCCTCACCAAACTTGCCTTTGATCTCGTCGACAATGGCATCAATACTTTTCTTAGTATCACTCGCTGATTTTTCCTTCGGCATAAGAGAAAAGGAATTAAAGTAAATTATGGGACACTCGGACTCGTCGGTACATTTTCCTTGGTATAGATTACCATCAACTCTTCCGTTTTTTGAATATCCACTGCCTGGAAGGATTGATTCGGGACGGCAACAAGAGTCGCTTTGGGGTTGCTGGTAGTCAGCTTGAGAGTATTTTGCACCGAAAAACGCGCCTCTTTTTTGGCTAACCAGGGACCATTCCATACTACCACACCGTCGGCCTCCAGGACGACCTTGGTAAGAGCTTCTTCACTCCTTACCAGGAGATCGAATGAACGATCGTCGTTTGAAACTGCTTGGCTCTGCTCAGGAATAATAGTGGTATTTTCGACAAAAAGAACAGTTTCTTTGATCTTATCAAAACGATTCGTGGCCAATATACGGATAGTGTTTGGTCCTGGTTGGAGGGTTATCATTTCCCGAAAATCACCTTCACCACCCACAAAAACTGGCTCCCCGTTGAGTGTCACTTGCGCCCCTCGGTCCGTCTTACCTACTACCATCAAACTCCCTTCACTCGTTACCAGACCCGAGGCTGGGCTAGTGAGAGCAAGATGTGGCTCGGCGACAAACGAACGGAGCTCCTGAAACAAATAGGCAAACGTTCCAAACAAAATCAGTCCGATGGCGATTAATGCCCCAGTGCGTGGAGTAATCACCCAAGCATTCTTGAGTACGATAGCTTTTCGTTCTGCCACTGGCTTTTCTTTGCCGAGATACGTCCGGATATGTTTTTCTTTGTCATAGAGTTTTACAAAGGCCTCATCTTCGAGCCCAAGGTATCGCGCATAACTCCGCAGGAAACCCCTGACATATACCTCGGCCGGTAAGTCTCGGTGATCCCCGCTTTCAAGCGCCTCCAGGTACTTCACCTGGATTCGAGTGGCTTTGGAAATTTCAAGAAGGCTCATCCGGTACTGGCTCCGTAATTTGATGAGCTTCTCCCCTAAAGTCAGGGATTCGACTTTTTTTCGAATAAATCCATCGGTCATCCGGGTGGGTTCAAAAGAAGTAGGCTAAGGATCTAGTATACCGCTTCCTGCTCCCCACTTCAAGTGTAGCAAACATAAGTCTGTAAAAAGAAAAATTTCCTACGAGCAAAACAACAGTTGTCCAAATCAAAACTTCCACCACAGAATTCCTCGAAAAGGAGGTTGGATAAGGAACAGGGTTAATGTTGTTTTAACAACCTATTACTTCCTCGTTAATCCCTACGCTTGCCATTTTTCCCTGGTAGCCTGATCAGCCATCGGGTCATCGCCATACTTCGGCCCCTCTTCACCCTCGCGTGGAATAAGTACGGTTCGGCGTTTGTTTTCTTCTATGCTGATCACTCCGCGTTCCTCCAAGAGATCGGTAATACGCGCTGCCTTAGGATAACCAATCTTGAGATGGCGCTGAAGATAGGTCGTCGATACTTTTTGGGTGCGAATCACCAATTGTTTGGCGGCGTTATAGATTGATTCATCATCGTCAGCATCAAGTGGCATATCGAGATTGAGCGGCAAGGCTCCCATTTCAACTGTCTCCCGTTTTTCCTCTCCTCCCAAATCTTCGCCAATCTCATCCCAGCCTTTCTGTATCTTTTGATTGACCAAGTAATGGACTACCTTCTTCACTTCATCCTCAGAAACATAGACCCCCTGGATACGCTGGAGATTTGAGGCCTCGGCAGATGAATAGAGCATATCACCCTGGCCAAGGAGCTTCTCTGCCCCACCTGTACCAAAGATCGTACGAGAGTCGATCTGAGTTTTGAGCTGGAAAGAAATACGGGCTGGGATATTGGCCTTGATGAGACCCGTAATAACATTAACTTCGGGACGTTGCGTTGCAAGGACAAGATGGATACCTACCGCTCGAGCTTTCTGGGCCAAACGGACAATAAGACCTTCCACTTCCTTCCCATGAGCCATCATGAGGTCCGCCATTTCATCAATCACGATTACGATCTGTGGGAGTGACTCAAGGTATTCTTCTTTGGTTACATTAGTTTCAGGATTAAAACTCTGCTTCTTTTCTCCGCGTAGCATTTTTTCACGATACGAGAAAAGATCTCTTGAGCCAGCCTCTTCCAGCACCTTGTAGCGCCGTTCCATCTCTCCCAATGCCCATTTCAATACATTGACCACCTTATGGCTGTCAACAATCACATCGGTTTTCAGGTGCGGAATATTACGATAGAGTGAAAGTTCGACCCGCTTCGGATCAACCAAGATAAGTTTCAGTTCGTCTGGCGAATTCTGATACAGGAGCGATAGAATAAAGGTATTCACACAGACACTTTTTCCTGAGTTGGTGGCGCCAGCAATAAGAATATGGGGCATCTTGGCGAGATCAGCATAAATCATCCTGCCAGAAACATCCTGACCGAAAACCAACGTGAGATTAGAAGCGCGGCTGCGAAATTCTCTAGACTCAAAGAAGTTCCGGAGACGGACCATGGCTTTGGTTTTATTGGGTACTTCTATACCGATAAGCGATTTTCCTGGAATTGGTGCTTCGATACGCACATGGTGAGCTGCCAGGGCAAGCGCGAGATTGTCATTGAGCGTAGTAATCCGCGACAAGCGTACTCCGACTGCTGGTCGAAAGGTGTACTGAGTAACCGTCGGCCCCTGCTGCACGTCCCCCGGTTCCACCTCAATCCCAAAGTGCTTGAGGGTTCGCATGATAATATCCTTGTTTTGTTCAATATCTCCTCCGTGGCCCTGATCCTGAGAAGCTGTCAGAAGTTCGAGTGGTGGTAATTCCCAACGAGATTTCATCTTGGGTTTCTTGGGACGAATAAAGGCTGGCACTAACACCGTTTCGTCCTCTCCTCCTGGTTGTACTGGAGCCATCTCTTGCTTTTCTTCCTCCACATCTTGTCCAACAAAACGCATATTTTGAATATTGCTTTCGACCGCCTGGGCCTCATCCAAAGAAGCTCCTGCGCCGCTAGAGGCTTCGGTTTGAGGAGACTCAAAGGCTTGTTCCAAAGAAAGCGGGTCTGTTTCTTTGGGTGACTCCTCTATGGATACTGGCTGAACCACTCCTGTTTCAACTACTTTTTCAGTCATCATTTCTTTGACAAAACGAGTCCGTAAGCGCTCGAGAAATACATGCAGCGAGACATTGAAAGCCGCGATTACCCCGACCAAAAATAGCGTCAGTAGCACCACCGTACTAGCTACTTTTCCCATAGCACCATTGAGCCCTACCACTAACCAATAACCCAGGTGCCCACCGCCAATGCCTTCCTTGGCTGCTTGCTCTAGTTCTTGTTTAGTTTCACCCAAAAACAGATGCGAAAGTCCCAAGAGAGCCACAAATGCTACAGCAAAAGCGATGTATTTCACTGTGTCTCGGAAATTACTAGTCCGCTCACGAAAAAGCATCACTCCGATAAGCGCGAAAAGAGGAGTGAGGAGCCAACGACTCCAACCAACCGAGAGACTCAAGAGTTTATCCACCAGCTCACCAAAACTACCTGCCTGACCAATAAAGCCAAGAAAGAAAAGAACGGCAAAAGCAAACAAAAAGACTGCCAGAATCCCCCGTTTCGCTTCACGGCTTAAGGCTGGTTTTTCTTCTTTTTTTGATTCAGCTTCAATCTCTGATTTCTTTTTCCGTCCCATACCATACATGCTTGTTCAATTAGACCTCTGGACTATCTTTTTTCAATAGAGAACTCTCTAATGCCTGCCGTGTAGCCTCCGCCTCTCCTGTATGTAACATCTGTTGGAGAACTGCTACTTTTTTCTGACTCTCTTCTAATTCAACCCTCGAGAGCTCGATCACATCAGATAATGTTCCATTTTCAACCATTGCCTTAAGCGTGTCCTGGATATTGTTAGGATTAGCCTGGGCATAACGTGGGATGGAGCGGATCATTTGCGCTCGCTTTTCCAAAATTTGATGCATCTGGGTACGAGCTAGATCACTATTCACTGAGACCATTCCCTTTATTTCTTTTTGTAAGTCCCTCAAAATAATCAAACGCTCAGTCAAAGCTTGGTTTCTCGAGATTTCCAACTCTAACTTTGCCTGGCTGGTCCGCGATGGTTCATCTTCTGTAGATGTGCCTACGTTCACAGGAGCAGGTTGCGGGACTTCTTTTTTTCCCCTCCGGATGGTATCTAAAACCTCCTGAGCTTTTTCTTCGCTCTGCTCACGTTCTGCTGTAACCGCTTGAACAACACTCGCTCGATCCCCTTCAGATATCTCCAAAGATTTTTGAGACTGAAAATCTTGCGAAGCTTCATCGGGTTTTCGTCTTAACAACCTTTCAAACAAAGACATAGTTTTATTTTTCTACCAATGAATACTTCCCTATTGTACGCTGCTTGCCCCTCAGAGAGCAAAAGCTACGCTGCCAAACGCGTTCCCTTTTGAGAAAGTTCCCCCGTACTTTCCAACCCATCAAGAGCCCCTTCAAGCTTCTCCTGCTGAGATTCTATATTCACCAAAGCCTGGGCATAGTCCGCCATTTCTTCCTCAGTGTCATTGAGATACTCCTGATAGCGCGCTTTGTTTTGATCGATATTTTCCCTGCGTAACATGATCTCAAACTCTTGACGGACCATAGCTTCATTCGCCCCATGGTTCAAGGGGGTCTGCATAAAGCGTTTGACTAGAAGATCAAATTCCCGTTTCCACTGCTCTGTTTGCCACGCCTTTGGCATACCTTCAATTTCATCTTTGACTTCTTCTTTGCTCACAAGCTTCTTCAGCTCATCAAAGATTGCTATAACTTCTCGGTAACTATTTCGATTTCTTTCTTTCTTATCAAGACCTGCTAGTTTTTCTGCTTTCACTAAAGAAAGAGTTAGCAACTCATCTTGCCATTGTTGCTTCTGTTCTTCTTTTGAAAGAAGCCTCGTTTTGCTTTTTTCTGAAAGCATCTGCCGATCATTGGCTGCTGTTCTTTTGAAGAGTTCTGTTTGAATAGCGTCTTCTCCTGTCGACAAAACTGGATCCTCAAATCCTACCATAGTATTCATACATAAAATAACTCTCTTATTATACCTCACCCTTCCTCAGTCAAACAAAAAACACCCCTGACCAAAGTCAAGGGGTGTTCTTGTGACGAGAGAGAAAAGCCTACGCTTTTTCTTCTCCACCGACCCTGTAACCCGTTCCAGCTGGAATAAGGCGTCCGATAATGACGTTTTCCTTGAGGCCACGCAAGCGGTCTTCTTTGCCTTGAACAGCAGCATTGATAAGGACGCGCGCCGTTTCCATGAAGGACGCAGCAGAGAGGAATGATTCAGTCGAGAGAGCCACTTTGGTAATGCCAAGGACCATGGTTTCACCGGTCGCCTCTTTACCTTTGCCAATTTCGCTGTTTGCTTCAAGAAACTGATCTTTCTCGACGATATCACCTGGGAGAAGTATCGTATCTCCCGGATCCACCACACGCACACGGGAGAACATCTGACGGATGATTACCTCGATATGCTTGTCGTTGATACCTTCACCCTGAGCCGCGTAAATTTCCTCGATTTCGCGGATAATATAGCGATGTACTGCTTCGAGCCCCATCACTTCGTGAAGTTTCTTGAGTTCCACATGGCCTTCGGAGAGAATAGAGCCTTTACCAACGAGATCTCCCACCTTCACTTTGACAGCAGCATTGGCTGGAGCTGAGTACTCGTACTCTTTCTTCTTCTCATCCACAATCACCACCTTCACCACCTTCACTTCCTTCTCGATAGACCTCACTTGGCCATCAACTTCAGAGAGAATAGCTTCCGTCTTCGGCGTACGTGCCTCAAAAATTTCTTCAACACGAGGGAGACCCTGGGTGATATCAGAACCAGCAACACCACCGACATGGAAGGTGCGCATAGTAAGCTGGGTCCCTGGCTCGCCGATAGCCTGAGCAGCTACGACACCGACAGAAGCACCGAGTTCAACCAGATGGTTCCGACCGAGGTCGATACCATAGCACAAACGACAAACTCCTCGACGCGACTTACAGGTAACCAATGTCCGAATCTTAACCTTTGGAATATTGAGACCTTCAATTTCTTTCGCCTTGACTTTGGAGATAAGCACGCCTTTCTTTACGATGATCTCTTTTGTTTCAGGATGTTTCACGGCCTCTACCGTGACGCGACCCTCAACGCGCGAGGCAAAGGACATCCCAATCTTATCGGAATCTTCACGATAGAGATACGCTCCTTCGACATCACCACAGTCCTCGTCTCGGACGATGATGTCCTGAGATACATCGACAAGACGACGGGTGAGGTATCCAGCAGTCGCGGTTCGGAGCGCAGTATCAGCCATACCTTTACGCGCACCGTGTGTTGAGATGAAATACTCGAGTACATTAAATCCTTCTTTGAAACAGCTCTTGACTGGCAGTTCAATGGTTTCACCAGTTGGTCCAGCCATAAGCCCCTTCATACCCGTCATCTGCACCACGACAGACTCAGAACCACGCGCCTTGGAGTACACCATCGAATAGACTGGCCCTTCCTTATCGAGCGAAGCCCGAACGGCATCGGTAATCTTGTTTTTGGTTTCGTTCCAGATTTCGATCACTCGGCCCTTACGTTCATCATTCGTCAGAAGCCCCATATTGTACTGGTCTTTGACGAGTTTGATTTTTTCTTCAGCGGCGGCCATCAGAGATGGCTTTTCTTCCGGCACCTTAAGGTCATCAATACCCCAACTGATACCAGATTTTGATACTGCCTTGAAGGCGAGATCTTTGAGTCGATCTGCGAAGAGGGCGGCTTCGCCCTGACCCATCTTCTCCAGAATACGCGTCATGAGTACTTTCAGGTCCTTCTTCGTCATTTCTTCATTCACGAACCGGAGTTCCTCTGGCAAAATATCGTTCAACAACATGCGACCGACACTCGTTTCAATGAGCGTTCCCTCCCACGGCAGTTTTACTTTGGCGTTGATGGCGATTACTTTACTTTCGTAAGCAAGAATAGCCTCATCCACTGAACTCACAGTGCGGCCTTCGCCCTTGGCCCCTGGCTTAATGTGCGAGAGGTAGTAAGAACCGAGCACCATATCGAGCGTCGCGGACACAATTGGCTCGCCAGAAGCTGGCTTGAGGAGGTTCTTGGAAGAGAGCATAATCGTCGCGGACTCATGACGAGCTTCAACGGTGAGTGGTACATGGACAGCCATCTGGTCACCATCGAAGTCGGCATTAAAGGCGCTACACACCA
>CAZQWS010000017.1:0-17450 GCA_964597355.1 uncultured Bdellovibrionales bacterium | reverse complement strand
TCGTTTATACTGTCCGCAATGTCATTCGCGATCAGGGAGATTTCCATGAGTGGTACTGGAACGTCGTAGGAAACTTTTGGACCATCCCGATTGATAACTTTAGTGCCACGGTAAAACTGCCTGATGGAGTGAGCGAGGACAATACGGAAGTACAGTTTTATGGCGGTAGCCTGGGTAATGAGGGAAATAGTGTAGCCAAAGCTGATTGGATCGGCAAGGATTCTTTGGAGGCCAAAGCGACTCGAGGATTGTTCCCAGGAGAGGGAATAACAGTTTCTTTGAGTTTCCCCACGACGATTTTTACCCCGTACCAGTTTTCTTGGTGGGAACTCTATGGCCCATATCTTTGGTTCTCTATCCCAGGGATTCTATTGGTTTACCTGTACCGGATGTGGCGGAAATATGGGGACGACCCAGTGTGGGATAAACCAACTATTCCTGAGTATGAAATCCCTGATGGCCTCAACGCGCTCACGATGGGCAGTCTCATGAAAAACGGGAACATCGATTCCGAGCACGTGACAGCCGCTCTTATTGAACTGGCGGTCAAAGGAGCGATCACTCTTCGTAAAGAGACGGAGAAAGTCCTTTTCTTTGACCACGAAGAGTTTGTTTTGGAAAAACATGTGCCAGTTGGTTTTATGGCTACTCCCGAACAAACACGACTCTTGGAAAAAGTTTTTGTGAGCGGCGACACAGTAAAGCTATCTGATTTGAAGCGAAAGTTTCATCCAGTCTTGTCCGAGTTATCCAAACTCTCCCTGGATTCTCTCGCGGCGCAAGGACTGGTTGAACGAGGCAGTTTCACCTACCGGATCATTTTCCTTGGCGTCGGTATTGGTATACTCGTGTCGATCGGTTTTTTGGCTGGATTTATGCCCTGGCAGGGACTCGTAGCCATGGGATTTACTGGCGTGTCGTTTGCCACCTTCAGTCTGATTATGCCCAAGCGCACAGAGAAGGGTGTGGAAATCTTAGCCAAAATTAATGGCCTGAGACTCTACATGGAAACGGCGGAGAAATACCGCCAGCGCTTTCATGAGAAGGAAGGGATGTTTGAGACGCTTCTTCCGGTAGCGATTCTCTTTGGGATTACCAAGGAATGGATCAAGAAGATGGAGGTGATCTACGGGCCAGAGTATTTTGCCAGCCACCATCCAGCCTGGTTTGTTGGGTCTTTTGATGGGGGGTTTGACGCGGATGGGTTAGCTAGCGCTATGGCCGATGTATCGAAAAGCATTGCCTCCAATATGGGTACCAGTTCTGGAGCAAGTGGCGGCGGCTCATCGGGAGGCGGCGGTGGCGGAGGCGGAGGCGGGGGATGGTAGGGGGCGGTTTCTACCTTTGTACTCAAAATTCCTAAAACGCGTGGTGAAATGAAGTTCTTTCGGCATGGAAGGGATGCCTCGGTATCTTGCACTCATGTTCACGGGGATTGGCTTAGTATGAATTTTTGCGTTCAAAGGCCGAAGCCTTTGGAAGGATGAAAAAAGTGATTTAAGACCCAAGAAAAAACGCCCTTTGTGGGGCGTCTTCTTTTTTTAAAAACAAAGTTACTTGGTGGCGGGGAGTACGTGGACGAACATGCGTTTCGCAAGTTTACCCGTAAAGGCTTTCACCTTGCGTTCTTCGAACTTGACGACGCCATCGATGAGAGTGAAGAGGGTGTCATCAGCGCCACGTTCGACATTTTTACCCGCGTGAAACTTGGTACCACGCTGGCGAACGAGAATATTACCTTTTTTGGTTATCTGTCCACCAAAGATTTTGACGCCGAGACGTTTGGAAATTGAATCTCGACCAAGGGCGGTCGATCCACCTGCTTTTCTAGTTGCCATATCAGTATATTTATCCTAAACTAAGACTTCAATGAAATACTAGGAAAGTATAACATATCTAGAGCTACTGTCAACTATTGGTTTATGGATCCAGAGAAATCTCTCAAAGAGAGTTTCAAAAAGGGATGGGAACGTTTTGGAGCTAAGCTGTTACTTGGCATGGCCTTTCTTTTGGTAGGTGTGCTTTGTTTTGAGGCTGGGCTGTTACAGAAAAGCCTCGCTCAACCGAGCCCAGTCATTATCCGTGTGGCCGAGCCAGTAGGAGAAGCCTCTCATCCAACTTTTTCGTCAGAGGTTTCTTCAGAAGGGGAGTCTACTTCTCCGAGCGCCCAATCAGTTGATGCGGCAACGTCGGCTACATGCCAATTGGTGGGCAGCAAAAATAGTAATAAATACCATCATCCACTTTCGCATTGCGCCAAGCAGATCAAACCAGAGAATAGACGCTGTTTTGCTTCCATCGAGGATGCTAAAACCAAGGGGTATCTTCCAGGTTGTCTTATACCGTAGCAACCTCCTTGGTTTATGTGGCATAATAGACGCGTATGCTGCTCCAAAACCCAAACACCAACAAAGAAGTTTTTAATCGTGGCAAAGTTCGTTTTCTCTCGGGACTCTCTTTTGTTGTTGGCTTTCTTGACGCTTTTTTTCTCTACGTCCTTTCTTCTTACTTTGCCTCATTATCTGGAGAGGATTTGGTAGGAGGATTTTACCTCGTTGTTTATATCGGGGTGTTAGTGTTCTTGATGTATCTTCAGCCGATTTTGCATCGATTGGGTTCAGTGCAGCTCCTCCTCCTTTTTTACACGATCCTTATTGGCTGTAGCTTTTACCTGAGCTTGTCGGGTCCTACGTGGATGGGAGCTCTCGTATTGCTTTTGTTTCTTGTGGTCAATAACTTGATGGGGCCCATCACAGACATTATTTTGGAGGATTTTTCCTCGGACCAAGTTTCGGGACGAATCCGAGGCTTGTATCTCACGATTCTCAATGCTGGTCTCCTCTTTGCGCCCTTTGTTTCGACGCGGACTCTTTCTCAGTATGGCTACGAAGGGATATTCACCGTGTTGACGGTTGGTTACGCCCTCATACTGATAGGAGCTATTATAGGACTCCGCAGTCACCGCACGTACAGCAAGGAGCGGATTTCTTTTCTGACGACGCTCAAAAAAGTCATCCAAAGGAAAAATCTTCTTTTTATTTATGCTGTTTCTTGGGCGCTTGAGTTCTTTTACGTCGTTATGGTGGTGTATTCTCCGATACTTTTACGTTCTTATGGGTATAGTTGGACGGATATTGGTTTTATTTTTACGATCATGTTGATCCCTTTTGTCTTGATTCAGTATCCATTAGGGGTGCTAGCCGATAAAAAGTTGGGAGAAAAAGAATTGTTGTTTGTGTCTCTCGTGCTTATGGCCGTAACTACAGCTGGGGTAGCGGTGTCTGGAGAACGATCACTGGTTTTTTGGGCAATCCTTCTGTTTGCTACTCGGGTGGGAGCGGCTGGACTTGAGATCTTGCGAGACTCGTACTTTTACAAACAAATTACGCGTCGGGATGCTGACATCATCGCTTTTTTTCGAACTGCGCGACCCACTGCCAATATTTTTGCGGCCGTAGTAGGACTTTTCTTTCTTTCATTATTTCCACTTTCAGGATTGTTTTTTCTTGTAGCAGCCTTCGCTGGGGCAGCTTGTTTTATCGTACTGTTGCTCCAAGATAGCCGAAGCGAAGCAGAAGTGCGGTAAAAGCGTAAAAACCCTTTCTCTAAGCCCTTTTCGCTTCTTTGGTTGACATGGTACAATACGGGAGAACCTTATGACGTACGCGGTACGGTTGGAGCAGTTCGAAGGGCCGCTCGAGCTTTTATTGGTCCTGATAGAAAAAGAGAAACTCGATGTGACGCGAGTGTCTTTGGCGAGGGTAGCGGACCAGTATCTTGAGTATTTGCAGCAAGAGGCACATATCCCCTTGGGGCATTTGACGCAGTTTCTTTCGGTAGCAGCGCGTCTAGTGTTACTGAAGTCTCGAGCACTCCTTCCTCTACTGGTCTTTACTGATGAGGAAGAGGAAACAATTGTTGATTTGGAGTGGCAATTGCGTGAGTATCGTCGGTATCGGGACGCGAGCATTGGGTTGGGGAAATTGCTTTCGAGTCATACAGGAGCTTCGGTACGCGAGCGATCTCTCAACGTCGCTGAAGGCATGTTTTTTCCTCCAGAAAATTTGAAAAGTGAGGATTTACAGGAGGCCTTTGTGAATGTTCTCAGAGAGATCCCAATCATGGAAGAGCTTGAGGAGAAGGAACTCAAAGCCGTAGTGAAGCTCGAGGAAAAAATGGCGCACTTTCGAGAACATCTTGCTGAACGAGTTGAAACATCATTTCAGGCTATGACGAAGACCGTGCAGGACAGGGTGGAGCTCATCGTCTCTTTCCTCGCCCTCCTGCAGCTCGTTAAAGAGCGTTGGATCACAGTAGAACAATCAGAGTTTTTTGGGGATATCGCCGTTCGGAACGCTCAAAAAACAGAGTAACACACTATATTTATGTCACTTCCTCCGGTAGAACGCTTATCACAATTGGAAGCCCTACTCTTCGTGAGTGGAGAACCACTGGCTTTCAAACGACTAGAAACACTTCTTGGTCTCAATGAGGAAGAGTTGAAACTGGCCTTAGACTTGCTTGAGCAGTGCCATAGGGAAGATCAGGCTTCGGGACTCATGCTTATTCGCCACCGAGAGGCTGCGGAACTTGCCACAAAAAAAGAACATCTTCATTTGGTTGAGGTTTTCACGAAAAGCTTTTTGCAGGAAAGCCTGTCGAAGGCGGCGCTTGAGGTGTTGGCAATCATTGCTTACCGTGCTCCAATCGCACGTTCTTCCATTGAGGCTATTCGCGGAGTGAACTGTAGTTTTACGTTGCGTAATCTGTTGTTGCGAGGTTTAATCGAGCGAGAAGAAAACCCTGAGGACACTCGTGAGTATTATTACTACCCCTCGTTTGCGTTGCTTGAGAAACTAGGTATTAGTGCCCAGAAAGACTTGCCTGATTATGAGGCGCTTGCTCGGGATGAACACCTCCAAACGTTTGTTACAAAAGATGAATCCCATAAACCCCAGTCTGAAGTAGTTTGATCATGTTACGCCTTCTCTTTTTATTAACGCTCATTTTTGGCACGCTTGGCACCTGGTTCATCAAAGAAAAGCCGGAATGGCTTTTGAATGTCGCTCTTAGCCAATGGGGGAGTCTTGAGGAATGGCTGACAGGGACGCCAGATGAAGCTGTGCCTGAGGCTCCATTTGCTGCTATCCCGTTTATTGCCGAAAATCGGGGGGCATCAACTGTTTTCCAGCCGCACCTTAAGGACTTTGCTCCGCGACTTTCAGTACCAACAGCTCATGCTTCAGTCATTATTGATGCTGAGACGGGACGTGAACTCTATGGTCAAAACGCTCATACTAAACGTCAGGTGGCTTCGTTGACCAAACTCTTTACGTCGCTTATCGTTGTTGAGAGAATTCAAAACCTTGATGAGCTGGTGACGATCGACGAGGAAGCAGTTTATGCGGAGGGAACACGAGTAGGCTGTCCACGCTCTGGTTTTTGCAATGGAGTACGACTTCAGGTAGGAGAGACGATCAGTGTGCGTAATCTCCTCCAAGCGGCACTGATGAATAGCGCTAATGACGCAGCTATTGCTCTTAGTAAACACGTCGGAGGAACGCAGCCTGGTTTTGTTGAGATCATGAATACTCGAGCGTTTGAACTTGGGCTGATGGATTCACACTTTTGTACAGCCTCGGGACTTGAGATTGATGGCCAAGAATCGAATTGTTATTCAAGTGCGGCAGATATGGCGCGTATCGCTGCGGTGGCGCTTAATCATGATATTTTGTGGGATATTATGCAAATGGAAAAAACATTTATTACCTCGGCGGATGGGACACAGGTTCATGAAATTTTCAACACGGATCAATTGTTGGGGAGTATGCCGAATCTCGTTGGTACCAAAACTGGTTTTACGCCGCTGGCTGGATATTCGCTGCTCGCTGTGGCTACCCACCCGAATGGAGACCACCCTGTGATCGCTGTAGTTCTCAACGATCCCTATCGTTGGGAAAGTATCCAGTCTATGTTCTCTTGGAGCTTCCAGGCGTATGATTGGATATAGAAACATATGAGTATGAATTTTACCTTTGCTGATTTTCAATACCTCCCTGTGTTCATGAATATTGTTAAGGTTCTTGTAACAGGGGTACTGGCTTTTGGCTTGGCTTTTCTTCTCACTCCGCTTTGGACGCATGTTCTCTACAAATACAAGATTGGCATTAAAATCAAAGAAAATGGGGTTGCGGGTGACAAGTTAAACTTTGTTTCTAAGCTTCACGCTTGGAAGGCAGGGACCCCCACGATGGGTGGATTGATCGTTTGGGTAACAGTGCTCCTATTGGCGCTTGCTTCAGAGTGGATCTTTCCCTACCTTGCAGAACTCACCCATACGAACTTCATCGCGCGACTTGATTTCCTCAAGCGTTCCCAAACGTGGCTTCCACTTTTTACCCTGGTAATGGCTGGATTTCTGGGACTACTCGATGATTATATGAGCGTGCGGGGTATTGGCAAGAACAAGGGTGGGGGGATGCGTTTCCTCTCTCGATTTTGGTGGCTCACAGCTTTGGCTGGACTAGGAGCCTGGTGGTTTTATTCCAAGCTTGGTTGGGATACGCTCCATATCCCGGCTTTAGGTGACTTTACCATCGGTTGGTGGTATGTCCCACTTTTTCTTTTTGTCATTCTCTTTACCGCGATCTCTTCCAATGAAACGGATGGTCTCGATGGTTTAAATGGCGGTGTGCTTTTGATTGCCTTCAGTTCCTTTGCGCTGATTGCTTTTGTGTATAACAAAGTAGATCTCGCTAGTTTCTGCGCGGCCATCGCGGGAGCTTTGATGGCCTTTCTCTGGTTTAATATTTATCCGGCGAGGTTTTTTATGGGCGATACCGGAGCTATTTCACTCGGAACAACCCTTGGGGTGGTGGCGATGCTTACCAATTCGGCTCTTGTGCTCTTTGTCATTGTGTTCATCTATAGTCTTGAATCTGGGAGCGCTGCTCTCCAATTACTTTCTAAGAAATTTTTCGGGCGTAAGATTTTCTTGGCGGCACCACTTCACCATCACTTCGAGGCCAAAGGTTGGCCTGAGCCTAAAATTGTCATGCGGGCCTGGATTTTTACAGCTATGACAGCCCTTGTAGGGGTGATTATCGGTATTGTAGGTATGGGGTAAATTCCACCTAAATATATATCAATAAACATATATGTCGCTTCGTAAATTGGAATCTTTGGAAATAGTTGGAAAAAAAGTATTGGTACGTGTTGATTTCAACGTGGAGCTCACCGATGTTGCTCACATCCAAGAGGGATACAAGATCAAAGTAGCCAAAGCCACGATCGATACACTCTTCAATGGAGGAGCCGCTAAAGTTGCTTTACTCACTCACTTTGGAAGACCAACTGGACCAGAGGATCAGAGTTTTTCTACGAAGCGCCTTGTTGATGAGGTGGGACGGGTTTTGGAACGGCCAATCGTTTTTGTTCCAGCTTCTTTGGGGACATCAGTGGTTCAAGCGCTTGAATCTTTGCCTATCGGGGCGGCTCTCCTATTGGAAAATGTCCGTTTCAATCCCGGAGAGGAAGCCAATGATCCTAATTTTTCCAGACTTTTGGCTGAACCGTTCGACTGTTATATCAACGAAGCCTTTGGGGTAAGTCATCGCACCCATGCTTCAGTAGTGGGGTTGCCGGACTTGCTGCCTAGTGCTGCCGGGCTCCACTTGATTGATGAGATTATTCACCTTGACGCACTCAAAGAAAATCCGACTCGGCCAGCGGTAGCGATTATTGGTGGGGCAAAAATCGAAACCAAGCTCCCACTCATCCAAGCGTTCCAGGAAATTTATGACTGCGTGCTTGTGGGTGGAAAGATTGCCAATGAAGCGCTTGATCAAAATATTTTTTTCAATGAGAAGGTGCTTCTTCCTAAAGATTTTGACTCTGACAAACGTCTTGATATCGGTCCCATGACGGCTGCTTTTTTTGCTCAGATTATTAAGAAAGCCAAGACGATTGTTTGGAATGGTCCGATGGGAAAGTTTGAGGAAAAACCTTATGATATCGGCACGAATGTTATTCTTCAGGCGATTCTCGAGAGTCAGGCAAAAGTGGTGATCGGAGGAGGTGAGTCACTCGCGGTACTTGAAGCAGCAGGAGTATTTCACAAAATTGGTTTTGTTTCGAGTGGAGGTGGCGCGATGCTCGAGTATCTTTCAGGGAAGGCATTGCCTGGACTCGAGGCCTTGCGTGAGGCATAATATATTGAATGATTATTATTTTTATCGCTTATGGCCACTCTTACTTCACTTCAAGCACGAGAAATTCTTGATTCCCGAGGCAATCCAACTATCGAGGTGTGTGCCAAGCTTTCCGATGGAAGTTCCGCGCTTGCCTCGGTGCCCTCAGGTGCTTCTACCGGAACACACGAGGCCCTGGAACTGCGCGACGGTGATAGTGCCCGCTATCAAGGCAAAGGTGTTCTCAAAGCAGTGACTCATGTGCATGAGGTGATCGCTCCGACTCTTGTGGGGCTGGAAGCTACGGATCAAAAGACTATTGACCAGAAAATGTTGGAACTTGATGGTACCAACAATAAGTCTCGACTCGGTGCTAATGCGATTCTTGGTGTTTCTTTGGCAGTAGCTCGAGCCGCGGCCAAGAGTGAGGGGAAACCGCTCTATACTTATCTTGCGGGGTTGGGCGCTTTCCAAAAAACAACCGCTTTTCCTTTGCCTCTTTTTAATGTAATTAATGGCGGGGAACATGCTGACTCAGGTCTTTCGGTTCAGGAATTTAAACTGATGCCTTCGGGTATCACGGGGTATAGTGAGCAACTTCGGGCTGGAAGTGAGATTTTCCATACCCTCCAGTCACTCCTCAAGAAGGGTGGTTATACGACTGGTGTTGGGGATGAAGGTGGATTTGCTCCAAAACTAGAAAGTCACGCGCAGGCCTTTGAACTTCTGGTCCAAGCCATTAGGGAGAGTGGTTATGAGCCAGGCAAGGAGGTATTGCTCGATATTGATGCGGCGGCAAACTCTTTTTACGACAAAGAGAATGACCGTTATTGTCTCGAGCCTGAAAAGGCTATTCTCAATTATACCGAGATGTCATCGCTCTATCGGGAATGGGCGACACGCTTTCCTCTGGTCTCTATTGAAGATCCATTTCATGAAGAGGATTGGGCTGGTTGGCGAGAATTTAATGAAAAGCTTGGTGAAAAAGTTATGCTTGTCGGGGACGACCTGTTGGTGACGAATGTGAAACGTCTTGAACAAGCTATCCAAGAGAAGGCTTGTAATGCCGTGCTCATCAAAGTCAATCAGATAGGTACGCTCTCGGAGACGTTGGAGTGTATTTTGCTTGCTCAGAAACATAAAATGAAAACGGTAATTTCGCATCGTTCAGGCGAAACGCTTGATGATTTCATTGCAGATCTTGCCGTGGCAACGGGAGCTGACTACATCAAAACAGGGTCGCTTGCCCGTGGAGAACGTTTGGCCAAATACAACCGTCTTTTAGCGATCGAACAGGCTATTCAAACGGGTGACTCCTCGTTTTTGGTATAGGTATTTTTAGTAAAGCAGTTGGTATAAAATACAAAATTTTTCATTATGCAGAGAGTGATTTGTATCGGTTCAGCTTCGCAAGATATATTTTTTCCTA
The DNA here is from genome assembly GCA_964597355.1 of uncultured Bdellovibrionales bacterium. GTDB lineage: Bacteria > Patescibacteriota > Minisyncoccia > Moranbacterales > UBA1568 > SSEF01. The sequence continues at coordinate 7,832 of CAZQWS010000017.1, read as the reverse complement.
CCGATGAGGGGGTTATTTTGAAGACCCCAGAAGATCTCCGCTCGCAGATTAAGGTGGCCTTTGAACTCGGCGGAAAGTTTCGGGCTGATAATCGGTATGAATCAGTTGGCGGAGTGGCGGCCAATGTGGCTATAGGTCTTTCACGCCTTGGCATCTCAGCCCAGTGCTATAGTCACGTTGGTGGGGACGAGCTCGGACTTTGGATCAAACGTACCCTCGAACAAAGTGGCGTCAAGACAGATTTGCTTGAGCGTGACCCAAAAGTCAAGTCAGACCTTTCTGCTATTGTTGTTATCGCGCAGACCGGTGACCGGATTATTTTTCATAATCGCGATGCCAATGAACGCCTAGTGGTGCAACCATCTAAACTGACTGAAGGAGATTGGATTTACGTGAGTGCTCTTAATGGAGCCTGGAGAGAAAATATAGAGACTATTCAGAAGGTTGCCAAAAATGATGTAAAACTTATAGCTCTCAATCCAGGACAGCACAATCTTAAGGAAGATCCGCAGCTGATGCTTCAGTTTCTTCACGAGGTAGATGCCCTTTTTCTCAATAAGGACGAATCTATCGAGCTTTTATTGGCAAACAAAGTTGAGACCGACCCGAAACGGTTGAATGATGAAGTTTTTCTCATTCAGGCGCTCCATCGTGAAGGACCTCGTGTGGTGGCGATGACTGATGGGAAGCGAGGTGTCTGGGCCACAGATGGACGGGGAGTATGGCATGCCCCAAGCTATGAACCACATGGTTTGGTGGATACTACCGGAGCAGGAGATGCTTTTGGTTCTGGTTTTTTCGCTGCTTATCTCAAGGGTTTGTCGATGGAAACTTGTATTCGTTACGGAATTTGCAATGCTGGGAATGTCGTCGGGTTTTATGGAGCAACCGCAGGACTTCTAGATGAAGAAACTATTACAGAGATGTTCGGTCATGCCCAAGTAACCAAGGTGGCATAGAAGACGGTTTTGTATTTTCCTATAGATACTTTTGGTATGAGGAGGAGTGGTATACCGCCACTACACCAATAGCAAGACACTAATTTGGTCAAGTTCCCACTGAAATTTCAACAGTTTTACCCTAAAAATATTCTTTTTTATTGGCGTGGTGGTATACTGAAAACAAAACAATCACGAGAATTTATGGGTCTTTTTTCACGTTTTTCATTTGGGAGCCGGGATGATCTCTTGCTCTCTCTTGATATTGGTACAGAAGTGGTTAAAGCCCTTATTTTTCGAGTGGATAAAGAGACACGTACTGGCCAAGTGATTGGGGTAGGGCGAGCTCCTCAGCGTACGGGCAACATGCAGAGTGGGGCAGTTTCTGACATCAACGGAGTGATCCATTCTTCGAGAGAGGCAATTGAACTTGCCAAAGCACATGCCAATGTGAAGCATATTGAAAAAAGTATTATCGGTGTGGCGGGCGAGCTGGTAAAAGGAACCACGACTACAGTTCACTACGAACGCGTCAATCCCGAAGTCAAGATTGGTCTTCAAGAACTCAAGATGATCATTGGGAAGGTTCAGGAAAAAGCATATGAGCGTATCAAAAAACAGCTGGCCTGGGAAACAGACCAGCATGATATCGAGGTCAAGCTTATCAATGCGGCGATTGTGGATGTGCGGATAGATGGTTACCATGTGCTTAATCCTTTTAGTTTCCAGGGGAAGGATGTGTCTATGAGTGTTTTTAACGCGTATGCGCCAATGATTCACCTTGGAGCGCTCCAAACTATTGCTGATGAACTCGATCTCGATCTACTTTCGATTGTAGCTGAACCGTACGCGGTAGCTCGATCGATTGAAGTAGAGGACATGATTGATTTTAGCGCCATTTTTATTGATATTGGCGGCGGGACGACTGATATTGCAGTGGTTCGAAATGGAGGACTTGAGGGTACGAAGATGTTTGCTTTGGGTGGCCGCGCTTTTACCAAGCGTATTGCCAATGAATATGGTATTAAATACGAACTGGCTGAGCAGATGAAACTTGATTATTCAGCGAAACGGTTGAAATCGGAGGATATGGAGCGTATCGCCACTCTTTTTGCTGACGATTGTCGGGTGTGGCTTGGAGGGGTCGAGCTCTCCTTGCTTGAATTTGCTGAAACAGATTTCCTCCCTTCCAAAATTTTCCTCTGTGGCGGTGGCTCAGCCCTTCCGGGGATCAAGCAATCACTCCTTTCAACGGATTGGTACAAAAATCTTCCTTTTTCGCGTCCGCCCGAGGTAAGTTTTCTTCAACCAAAAGATATTACCCGTATTGTTGACACGACTGGCGAGCTGGTTACTCCACAAGATGTTACTCCGCTTGGACTCGCCCACTTGGCTTTGATTGAAACATTGGAAGAAGAAAAAATGCTTTCGAGTATTCTCCAAGAAAGCATGGCTTCTATTGAGAAAAAATAAGAAATATGCGTGAAATCCATTATATTGACATTGACGAAGAAATTATCAGTGCTGTTGGGCGACTGCGTAAATCTGGCCAGAGTGAGAATGTTTTTATTTTTCCAAAACGAGCCCTCATTCTCCAGAGTATTGTCAACTTACGCTTGCTTGAGCGAGAAGCAAAGAAGTTAGGTAAACAAATTATCGTCGTGAGTCAGGATGAAGCCGGTCGAAAATTGGCCGAAAAGGCGGGATTGGTGGTAGAAGAATATCAGGATCAATCGCTTCAGGAGGCGCGAGCCAAAGAGACAGCCCGTTTTACTGTGGAACACGCGGATGGTTCCATCCCCCTACCGGAGAAAAGTGCTCTTACTGAAGCGCGCCAGCATTCCTCGAATATTGGAAGTGAGAGCTTCTTTTCTTCAGGAGCGATACCAGCTACTAATGGGATAATCTCGGAGAAGATACCTTCTCCCGCTCCTCTTGTCTCAATAACAACGCCGCCACGGAACCATCTTCCAGTGGCTGGTTTGGATTCTCATAAAAAACTTCATGTGCGAGACGTAACGCCAGGTCAATTAACAGCGCTCAATTCCAAACGAAGATCAATTCCTACGAGAGCTTTCCCAGAGACATCCTTTTCGCAAAATCTACAATCAGCGTTTCCTCAGGAGACTACTCAACGACCGGCGGGTAAACCGCAGCAGGGTTTGTCGGTAATGTCACCACAAGCGCAACGTTCGTCCTCACGGCAATCACTCGAACCAGATCAGTCCAACGGTAAAGGGAAACTGGCACGTTTTATGGAGGCAAAGCAAGCGGCCATGCCTTACTCCTTGGCTACTCCAGCGGGGAATTCAATGATTGAACGAAAGCAACAGACTTTCTCACAGATACCCTCTCATGCCACTAGTGGGCAACGACATGTTACTTGGGCCTGGCTTTTCCTTGGGAGCTTAGTATTGGTGAGCGGAGTGGGTCTGGGGTTATTTGTACTCTTTCCCGAAGCGATTGTCACACTTGAACCACAAACGGCCGAACAGATCATTCGTTTCCAGGGGGCGGTTGTTACGGATGGGAATATGGGACAAAACACTTTTAGTGGTCGCGTAGCTACACTGGAACGTTCGGTACAGGTGAGTGAAGAGGCGACTGGTACAGCTACTGGCGACAATGTTAAGGCTCGTGGCAAGATAAAAATTTACAATGATTTTAGTAAGGATACTCAACCACTGGTGGCAACTACTCGTTTTGAAACCAAGGATGGGAAACTCTTTCGGCTTCTTGAGGGGGTGACGGTACCTGGGGTGACTGAGACTGGCGGAAAACGTGAGCGGGGTATGGTAGAAGCGACAGTGGTGGCTGACCAGGCAGGAGCGGAGTACAATATTAACGCTACCACGTTCACTATTCCAGGATTTAAAGGTGGTCCAAAGTATGAAAAGTTTACCGCCGAGTCAATGCAAGCTTTTACTGGTGGTGGTAATGATAATACGCCGAGCGGCCAACGCGTTGTTTCAGGAGATGATCTCAACCGAGCTAAGGCCAAAGCTCTTGAGGAAGTGAAGCGCATTGCGCTAGAGGAATTTGGTACTAGTCTCAAGGAGGGCGAGACAGTACTCATAGATTCTCTTCTGTTGACTGAGCGTCCAGGAGCAACCACTCCAACTCTTGGTGCCATCCAGGCTAGTTTCAGTTATGAAGCCCGTTTTGAAGCCAAGGCCTTTATTATCAACGAGACTTCAGTGAGAGAACGCATAGCGAAGGAGCGGGTCACGACTGAAGGCGTAACCCTTACTCCGCGTGAATATGATGTACGTTATACAGCCCTACTTCCCAAGTATGATGTGGGGAAAATTGATATGACTGTCGAAAGTACGGTCATTTTTCAGGCAGCTATTGATCAAGAAAAAATAAAATCCGTACTTCTGGGGCAGGATGAGGCCGGGATGCGGACTTTTCTCGAAAACCATCCTGAGGTGGAACGTCTTCAGGTAGAATTTCATCCTCAGTTGTTGGTTTCTACTATCCCCAAGCAGGCTAGTCGAGTGACTGTAGAAATCGTTCCTTCAGGAGAGGAGGAAGATTGATTTTCTTGCTTTTTCCCAGTATACTGACACCGCTTTTCTTATCGTATCTATGCTGAATACTCTTTCAACCGAAGAAGTCGCTGAACGTCGCTCTCAGCGCCGTCAAGCTGAGAGTCAAATTTTTTCTTTGGAGGCAGATCGAAGTCATCTCGTACGGGAAGAAGCGGCATTGGGTACCACGCTACATGGGTTACGCCAGTCACTACGTCAAGTGGAGGCGGCCGTAAGAGAACAGGAAGAAAAAATAAAGAGAGTTGAAAATAAACTTACGGAAGTAGATGGTCAAATTCAGCGGGCTAAAAAAGCTATGCGTCTCCTCTAAATAATGATTCTTTTTTATGACCAAGGATACCTACCTGTCCATTGTGAAACGGACGCTCCAAACTGATACGGCGATCAAGATATATGAGTCACATACTTCGAAACTAGCCGCGCTTGGTCGCAAGGTAGAGCGGGGAGAATGCGCTCCCAAAGAGACTGTGTCTGCCATAGAAGCGATCTTTGCTCCCTTTGTGGGACGCAAGCTTCGGGAAGATCTCGAGCGAGCTCTTCGGTAACTTTTTTTGTACGATCATGTTGACGTCCCAACAGTTACGCCAGAAATATCTTGATTTTTTCCGAGAGCGAGGCCATGCCATCATTCCCTCGGCTCCTTTGGTGCCAGAAAACGACCCCTCGGTCTTGTTTAACACGGCTGGGATGCAGCCACTGGTACCGTACTTGTTGGGGAAGCCACATCCCATGGGCAAGCGTATTGCTGATGTGCAGAAATGTGTCCGGACCGGTGATATTGATGACGTAGGGGATGATACGCACCTCACTTTTTTTGAAATGCTTGGGAATTGGTCTTTGGGGGACTATTTCAAACAAGAATCTATAGCGTGGTCCTGGGAATTTTTGACTAGCCCTCAATGGCTTGGTCTTGATCAAAAAATGCTATCCGTGACGGTATTTGAGGGAGATGTCAATGCGCCTAGAGACGAGGAATCGGCAGTTATTTGGAAGTCCCTCGGAGTACCAGAGGAGCGAATCGCCTATCTTTCGGCTGAAGACAACTGGTGGGCGGCTGGACCAACGGGGCCTTGTGGGCCAGATACCGAGATTTTCTACTGGGTGGGTGACGGGGAGCCGCAGGGGAACAAGGGTTCACACCCTAAAGAATGGATGGAGATTTGGAACAATGTCTTTATGCAGTACAATCGGGTCAGTGCTACTACTCTTGAGAAGCTTCCGGCGCCTTGTGTGGATACGGGTATGGGACTTGAGCGGACTATTGTGACCTTGAATGGCCTCAAACACGTATACGAAACCGATGCTTTTGCGGATGTTTTGAACATGATCAAAGAAAAAGTAGGGGAAGAGAACTATGTCGAACGGTCGGCGCGCATCATTGCTGATCATCTCCGAGCGGCTACCCACATGATTGCCGACGGAGTCGTGCCCAAGAATGTCGATCAGGGCTATATCTTGCGTCGGCTCATTCGTCGTGCTATTCGGGAGTTTTCAAAAATGAAATTTGAAGAACTGGCGATAGTATCAGTAGCTGAACAGTTTATTACCAAATTTGAAGACGTATACTTAAGTATCAAAGATCGTAGAGGAGTCATTGTAGAGGAGCTCAAAAGGGAAGAGGAGAAGTTTCGGAATACGCTCACCAAAGGGCTTAAGGAGTTTGAACAGCGTACTCATCGAGGAATGCTAACAGGTAAAGATGCTTTTGATCTTTTTTCGACCTATGGTTTCCCGTTAGAGATGACCCAGGAATTGGCAAAGGAAAAACAGATCACTATCGATGAAGCGGCTTTTCAAGTTGAATTCAAAAAACATCAGGATCTCTCGCGGACGGCTGCAGCAGGGAAGTTTAAGGGAGGACTCTCTGGAGATAGTCCCAAGGTAACCGCATACCATACAGCGACACATCTCATGCTCGCGGCTCTTCGGAAAGAATTGGGTGACAGTGTCCATCAGGCTGGATCCAATATTACCGAAGAACGCACCCGATTTGATTTTACGTATCCGGAAAAGGTTTCACGAGAGGTTTTGGATCGTGTAGAAGCGTCCGTCAACGAAGCCATAGTCTCCAAAGCTCTGGTCACGATCACGGTCATGAAGAAAGAAGAAGCTAAAGCCAAAGGCGTGGAAGGGAGCTTCTGGGAAAAGTATCCGGAGAAAGTAAATGTCTACCAAGTGATAAGTCCAGACGGCAAAGTTTACTCAACTGAGCTTTGTGGTGGTCCCCATGTGGCTAATACGAGTGAAATTGGTGTGTTTGGTCGGTTCAAAATTATCAAAGAAGAAGCTTCATCGGCAGGTGTGCGTCGGGTGAAGGGAATACTCGAAAAATAGCTTTGGAAAAGTTGGTATGAAAATGACAACGCCCGTCTTGGTGTTAATCTTGACGGGCTTGTTCTTCAGTCTTCGAAGCAATCTAGGAATCTGGCAATTTTTTGCATGCCAGTTATGGAAATCATGGCAGGGAAGAAAAGTTCTCTACCCTTCTTTCCGTTGCGTTCCATGGGGCTACCGACTAAACGCTGATAGCACTGTGGTCCCTTGCTTTCGAACATCTTAAGAAGGCGTTCTCGAATGATCATATAGATCGTCGAATAGCCTTGTTCAATGAGATAATCCAACAGAAACCCATAGAAGCCGTAACACTTCGTGCCTTGGCCGGCGAGTCGGGAAACCTCGATTCCTTGTGGATCGATTGCCTGATTTGGATCGAGGAAGTGTTCAATTGGCAGCTTGCCAGCAATACCGCGAGCGATGAGTCGGCAACCCTTAATGATTTCGCCATTCTGGATAGCAACGGCGTAATCAGCATAAGGATCGTGACCATCGCGGTCACTACTGCGTTCCCAGCCCATGCGCTGCACAAACACGTGATGACGGAGGTGTTCGAATTCTCGACGCAACGAGCAAATCTTTTCTTCTGTGGACAGAGCCGGAAGCAAATAAAAAACGGTGGACATGTGTGAACTCCTGCAGAGCGGTGTTTCTTCCCTGGGGAAGACCCACTACTATAAAGCATGCTCCTCAGGCGCGGTCTCTACAATGTCGGCTTGTTTCACTTGTTAAATAACCGAACGTAGGATTCTACTCCTATAAGGATAAAAAGTCAAGAGTACGGTAATGGCTTAAAATAGCCTCAAAAGAGTAGTAAAAATTGACAAAAAGAGGGGGGTACGCTAGAGTAGCTGAGTATCAAAAAGCCTATGATCGCAATTATTCAAACTGGTGGAAAACAGTATCAGGTAGCCCTTGGCACCAAAGTCAAGGTAGAAAAACTTGATGTCAAAGAAGGGGAGCAGGTAACTTTCCCCGTCCTCTTCGTAGGAGACGAAAAGTCTGT
>CAZQWS010000016.1:0-20848 GCA_964597355.1 uncultured Bdellovibrionales bacterium | reverse complement strand
AATTTTTGAAAGAGGTTGCTTTAATTAACCCGCCAAATGCGTGTGTCTAAGACAGCATCAGGCTCAGAGTTTTTCAGCGATCATTTGAAGTAATTCACTCTTCCCCTCTCCGGTTTTGGCCGAAAAGCGGATCACGGGAGTAGGCGCAAAAGTCTTCTGGAGAAGAGTAATGTTTTTCGTCATGTCGTTACGGCCTCCCTTGTCAGCCTTATTCGCAAGAATAACCAGTGGCCGTTCATATTCCCGAAGTAAACCCCAAGTCTCAAGGTCACTAGCCTTGGCTCCTACTTCTGCATCTACCGCAAGCACTGCTAGCTTGAGATCAATACGCAGGTCTGCCGCAAACCAAGAAATATAGCCCGCAATTTTTTTGCGCAATGCCTCGGGAAGCTTAGCAAAACCATAGCCCGGAAGATCGGCTAGGTAAAAGACTTCGTTGGCTAGGTAGTAGTTAATTTCCGTGGTTCGGCCAGGCTTTTGATTCGCTCGAGCTACTACTTTTCCGGTGAGACAATTCAAAATGCTCGACTTCCCTACATTGGAACGACCAAAAAAAGCGACTGTAGGTCGCTCTGGTTGGGGCAGGCCTTCAGAGCCGATCACTCCTTTCAAGAATTCGATAGTTTTTATCTGCATACCTGGTCAGTATGGATACCCGGTTAAGATCTTACTGTCGGACATAGCTTTTGCAGCCTGACACACTTTTTGCTAATTGACAAGAGTATATAAACATGGTATTTTTAAAGCCGTTCTTTGTTCTGGAGCCCGCAATGAAACCGATTCAAAATTACCTCTGGCTTGTGGAGGGTTATGCCCGCTATGGCTTCCGTCCCTTATTGGAACTCCTCTGGTCTCTTTCTGTCCTTTTTGGCCTGATGCGTCTCATTGAAGGACTCCTGACCGAAAGACCGGAGGTATTCGGTTCTGGACTGGCCTTTTTGGCTGGCGGTTTACTGCTTGTCCTCGCGCTAAGAAGTCTCGATCTTCTTTCTTCTTGGTATAGAAAAGGAGCCTAAGATGTTCGAATACTCACCTATTCCCCATCATTGCCATAACTGCGGTAGGCTTTTGCCTCGCGTAGAAGCTGGGTGCATTTGCTCTCCTCATGCACCGCCTCAAGAAAAAAGGATACTGTATGGCATCCGTGAAGACAACGGAGAACATGCTCGCTGGCTGGTGAAATTCCAACTAGGTAACATCAACCTACTTCAGTTCGATGACCTTGACCAAGGCACGAGGATGGTCGTGTTCGATGATGAAGCATCTGCTGCTCACCAGATCATGAGCGATCCCAGTCTCACAGGCGCCGTTATTGTTCGGTGCGAAATCGTGAATGATAAACTCGTCATTCATTCTTAGACCCCCCCCAGCTCGGCCAACGCCAGGCTGGGGAAATTCTTTTTTCATACAGTATAATGAGGATAGTCCTTTGGCTGTTTCAATTTTTCCTGTACATTTCAACCAATTTTTGATATACAGAGGTGTTGCTCAACTGAGTAACCAGTCGCGAATTTTCGCGTTCTGCCATGTACCTTGGAGAAGACTATGGACTGGCTTTATGACTTGATTTTGTTAGTGGTATTTAGCCTTATTTGGGCAAAAATCAAGTTGCGGCGAAACAGGAAATCGCCACTATTCGCGGACACAATTCCCAACACCTGCCACAACCAACCCCAAGGTTTTTGCGAAAGCGAGAGCGGGCACGAGGCTGCTGGCGGTAATAACACAGACCGTGATCTTCCGACCACCTATCCTCTCCCTCTCACAGGGACTAGACAGGATGGAAACGTCCCTTGCCCCAGAAAAACTGGCCCAGGCTACCCTAATCAAGATGGTGGCTATGTCGCAAACGAATAAGCACGGAATTATTCAAATGGTAGTACTCTACACATAGAAACATAGGGGTATACCGTGCGCCAAAAATCTAAGGCTCTGGCCACGACCGAGCACTAAAAACGGCAGTCTTCTGACTAGCCGTTTTCCATTTTCCCATGATCAAAAATAGCGGGCACCCCCTTTTATCGCTGTTTAGCTTCGAGAGTGATCGAGAGACCAATCATATCGTCGATCATGTTGTCACCAAGGTTTTCGAAGAAGTTTTTGGAACCAGCGGTAATCCCCCATTTAGTCCGGTCTATTTCGGTAGTAGCGCGAGCAAATAATATGCCATTCTCGACATATACTACTGCTGGAAAGGTTACCGCATGTTTCACGCCTTTCATAGTGAGGTCACCTGTAAGCATATGAGTCTGGTCCGTCGTAGGAGTAGCCACTGGCGTAACCTGCGTAATCACAAAGGTAGCGGTCGGAAATGTGGCAACATTAAAGAAGCGCTCTGCCTTGAGATGTTCCTCGAGCTTGCCCTCCTGACCAGGTTTTTTGGCAGTCAAACCGACATCAAGGGTATTCATGTCCACAGTAAAAGAACCTTGTGTGACATCAGGCGCGATCGTTATTGTTCCTGTCGTTACCTTGAGCGTACCACTATTGATGTACCCGTCGATGAGAGGTTTCTTAGCAGCCCAATTCACCACGCTTTTGGCCGTATCAATCGTATACGTTCCAGTCGGAATAGGTTTGGTGACATCGATCATTTTAGCCCCTCCAGTCGCAACATTCTTACTCTCCAGCATGACTTGATTGCCATCGTTTGGCGTATCGTTTCCACTAAAGACAACCCATGTCCCTCCGATGAGGACGATAGTCCCGAGAACCAATAAAAATTTCATAAGATTTGAAATGTGCGATGTGAATTATCTCAGAAATATCTTCTATTTTACCACAGTTCACTCTCTCCTTCGACTCTCCCAATATTGACCTCTTTGCCAAAAAGGAGGATGGTGGAAGTATCATGTTTCATCCAACTTTAGTACCTTGGAGGTTTTTATGGCATTTCCTTTTGTGGGGAAACCACCGGTAAGTGATGAGATGCATACTCATCCAATGAATGATCACAGTTGGTGCTATGGTAAGCTCCGCCGCTCACCAGAGGTGGTCAAGCGAGGCGATATGTACGCTTCCGACAATGGCCAATGGACGTTGTGTCCCGCAGAATGGCTTGGTCAAGATGTGGGCGACTTCACCTCTACCCCGATTGTTTCACCTTCCAATGACAACTGGTTCTGACACGGGTATCAAAAACTTTTGGCAACGCCTACACGGCAGCCCTATCCAGGCTGCCGTTAAAACTTTCTATCCCCGACCAGTGCAATTGATAGGGTTAATAGTCGCTATCTTTAATTTATTTGGATTCATCCGGACGGGCAGGAGTAATAGGCACAGCAGATACAGGCAGTGTAGTAGCTATTTTTTTCTCCTGTTTCTCAAAATTGAGAAGTGCTATACCAAAGAGTACGAGTGTGAAGAGAAGCGGAATATGGAACCCCATGACTGACATGAGAAGACTCACGACAAATGAAGCTGGAAGGAAATAGAGAGTGGAGCGATAGGCTTGGGCATAGTCCAATTTATGATCACGAATATGAGCGGCCAGCCACACCACGAACGCCCCAAAGAGTGAGTAAACAATGTAACCAATCCAAAGGCCGAGATACATGAGGAGCGGCAATACGCTCATCAGGAAGTTCGTAGCCGTCTTCACTATCGAGCTTCCCCGTTCGATTATCCAGTAATCAAAGTTGGAATTGGTAACTTCGATTTTCTTATTGATATTCATCTTGGCCAATGCGATAATCTCCGTTTTTCCTTTGTTGGTATCAGAAAAACCTATCTCAGTCTCACTAGCGAGGATCAAGGTGTTGCTCCGCTCAATCGCTTTGCGGGATACTTCTGCCTCACGATCTATCACCAGAAGATTGGCTGGGTATTCCCCTTTGTCGCTCCACTCTTTGGGAAAAGGGATAGCGATAGGTTCTGATTGGTTAGTCGTCAATTTCCCATCATTAAAGGTAAGAACGAGATTATCAGGATAGAGATTTTTGATAATAGTCTTTTGTTCTTGCCATTTGGCCGATTCGAAAAAACGATTTACCCTCCAGACCGCTGGGATGAGGAGTAGGGAGAAGCCAAGGACGAGAAAGAGAATGGATAACGAGTAGAAACTGAGGGCTTGGCCAGTGGTAAATTCCTGTCGACGGAAAAAATCCGGTCGATAAAAAATACTTTTGATTCGCATAGATTTATGTTACTTCTAGGTTATTATATCACCTTCGATATTCATTCTAGCTGGGACAGCATAATCGACATTGCTCTCTGCCTTTTTTATAGGACCGCGGTCGTGTAAAGATGTGTTAGAGAAAGGCGCAAGCTTTTCTGATCCAGTTAAAAACAAAAGAGGACGAGAGATTCTCTCGTCCTTGTGAAAACCAACCCTAGAGTTTAGAGTTGTTGCTCCGTCTCCGTTGCCCGATAAATGCCCTTCGGGTAGCAGGGGGTGCAACCCGTCGGTTCACAGGGACCACCACCCCACTTGGGCTGGCAATGCTGGTACGGCTCGCAGACCTTTGGCTGGCACACGGCCTGTACTTCGCGGTTCGTTGCCCGACGAATATCGGACCGGATCTCGGTCAAATTCCGGGAAGCGATGATTTCGCTGAGCGAGGCTTCGAGCACTGAGCCGACCGGCCAGCTCTTGGACATGATGCAGGGAGAGATCTGTCCGTCCGGGTTAACGCATAGCGTGTCACGACCACACGCCCCGCAGAGGTTGCCGAGCTCGCTTTCCTTGCAATCACCGTTCCCTCGGCCAAAGTCTCGGACAGAGTCATGGCCGACATCGTCGACTCCCAGCTTGGTCAAGAACTGCCTGGTCGATTCAAACATACCGGCGTTCTGCTTCATCTCGATGAAGCCAGCGCGGAGCGGCAGCTTGGCTGCCATGACCCGCTTGATGTTGGAAACGGTCCGGAGAAAGCTGCCGGAAGAACCGGTGATCGCGTCATGTACTTCAGCCTGGTCGCTGTAGACTGACGTGGCCACGCGTACCCCGTAGGTTTTGAAGCATTCCAGGAGGAGCGGCGAGAGATGAGTGAGGTTGGTAAAGACCTCGATGAAACGGAAGCCACTCCCCGCTGCCAAGGCGATTAGGCCATGGAGATCTTCGCTGAGCGACGGCTCGCCACCGATGAACTGGATACTGGTGCAGCCGAGTTCGGCTGCCTCCTTGATCACCATCTCGTAGTGATCGCTAGTCATGTGACCGTGCCGCGGCTGGTCCGGCCCAGAACCGGCGTAGCAGTGGATACACTTGAGGTTACAGAGGTTGGTCAACTCGACCCAAAGGAAACCGAGACCTTCCGAAGAAGGCGCGGGGACGGTAGCGCTACTGTTATGCAACATGAGATACTCCTTGTAAAGTTGCGTCGATTACCGAAATTGGTAATCAGAATACTGTAGCACGGAAGAGCGTAAACGTCAAAATAGATTTTTGAATTACTTCAAGAAAAGACCCGCTTTTTTATACTTTCTTCTATGCCTTACCTCCACATTTTTAAGATGAAGTTTAGAGGTTGTATTTAGAAAAAAATACCCGACCCCTTTTCTCCTTGTTGACACAGAGTCAATCTGGGCATATAAGAAAGGTATCCGTTACGCCGTTCATTCTTTTCCAACCTACCGAGGAGAAGTCATGGCACAGTCACAAGAGACACTTTCTCCGATTAGGGTTTTTTGCCCCAAGGAAATCCCTGCTCAAACGAACCAAGCTACCTGGTTGGAGTACACGAGGCTACAACAGGTGATTCAGACTCTTTACTGCCACACTGATACGGCACTGATAGTCCCGGGCCACTTGTATCGGGTGCTGGCCTTTAAGATGAGGCCTAATACGATTGAATCCACGCCCTTCTGTTTTCTCCAACTTTCTGTGGTTCGTTACAGGACCGGAAGAATTGGTATCGTTGGGGAGATAAACTGCTTTGACAAGAAGCTTTCTGTTCCAGACGTGAAGCATATCCTGGCAGATCTGCTTGAATTAGCCTGTGACCTCGAACTGGTGATGGTGACCGTTCCAGTCACGCAGAGAGAAGAGTACTTTATGAGCGGCACGCGAGCCCTTGATGAGCTTGGCTTTGTGAAGGTCGCGACACGTGACCCGAACCAACCGACAGGGTCTTCGCTGTATCAACGTGCTATGAACCCCAAGAGACTTACTATCGCTCGGACATAAATGCCCCGTGTCCTTACCATAGCTCGCGCACCTTGTTGCTCGGGCTTTTTCTTTTGCTACATAACTCATTCTGAACTATTTTCTATTTCTTCAACTCCCCATTTTTTGATTTTTATTGATACTAGTAACCCCGTACGACTACTGAAATGAAAAGTCCCAGTCTCTATAAGAGCTGGGACGAAACAAAGGGTGCCGGATCAAGGCATTAGCGACGCACCAGGCATTCGAGGCGTTCACTTCGACACCAGGCTTCGATACGAGCGATCACCTGTTCACGGTCTGGAGCGCTGACGTACAATTCTTGCGCAGCCGATGGCTCCAGTACCCTGACGTGCAGGCCATACCCTTCACGTAAGATGATAAGTCGTCTTTGGGAGCTACCACCTTTTGGATTGATCCGGTCTAAACTAACGTTCGTGATAAGCCTGCTCCCGTCTAGCATCTGAGCAACCCGTTGCGCCAGTTCGGTTACCGTGGTATGGGAACGAGCTACATTTCGCCCGCTGAGACTTTTCCTCTTGGACATAACTTGCTCCTTGGTTCAAAAGTACGAAAAAAGACAGTAACATGTATATACTACTCTGTCTAGCGGCCTGTCTCAATTATGTTGACAACTACCTCTATCGCCGGCATTATGGGCTCAACAGAGCGTGAGGAAGCATAGAAGTGTCTAAATTTCCCGTAGCTGGACACTTCAGTACAGATTGGTCTAGAGCAAATGCTTCTCGGTGGGCAAAGTCTCATAAGAAAAAGTCCCCTCTTATGAAACAATGTCTTCTCGCAAGGCTTTCGAGCAGCAACCTGAGATGGCGCGACTCTGTTGGTCCGACCCCCAAGGTCTGGGGCATATACAAGAAAGGCGTCGGTAGCAAATGCTCCCGGCGCCTCTTCATTTTTTCTCTCTCCTTTCCCCCTCCTCGTACTCGCGATCTTCCTTGGCTTGTTTTTTCTTCCACGCCTGCCATTGTTTTGGGTGGAAGTGATAGCGCTCAGCCAGCCACCAGATGGCTCTGTGGTAATCCATCCCCTGGTGTTCCTCAAGAAACTTGATCACACCTCCATGACAGCCACATCCGAAGCAGTGATAGGACTGTCTCGTCGGACTGACGAGAAACGAAGGGGTCCGCTCCGCATGGAACGGACAAAGAGCCCGATACCTCCTCTGTCCACCACGATCCTGTCTGAGTTTCATGAAGTGCTTGATCACGGCAACGATGTCAACTCGGACACAAAGTGCGTCGACATACTCTTTCGAATAATACATCGCAAGCTCCTGGTTGAAAGAACGATACTCTGTTGTACCAGTAATAGGACTCTGCGTCAATTACATGAGTCACATCTCTCAATCTTTTATAAAAAGCGAGACCACTGAAGCGAATCAGTGGTCAATGTCTCATTGAGATATTATACGTGAAGTGGTCTCATCCCACTTCGACCAGGTCGCTTTCCTGAATCGGAGTGCCGTAGGTCGGGGCTTGGAATTTGGGGTTACATTCCCTGCAGTAGAGGTGGAGAATTCGACGTACTTCACCGCCGCCACCACACATGCCGAGCCAGTGAATGGAACGTCCCGTAGAAATGGCGTTGATGTCAGCACCAGTCGTCTGACAAACCCAGCCGGTTTCATCACATCGCCCGTGTCCTTCCAGCCATGTCAGCTGTTCCTTGGAAATCAAAACCATGATTGCTTCCTCTCTGGAGCAGGTGAAACATGCAAGGAAAATAGCATGTCGCTATACTCATTGGCAAGCAAGAATAGAAACCGCCTACCCCCTGTCGGTAGAGTCAATGAAGTTGGCAGCTGAGCAGGCTCAGCTCTCTGGTCGCTGAACGCTCGCCAGTACAACGTACACCATATACGGCAGGATTCCTTGGAGTCCTGCCGTTCAAAATTTTATTCACATACATTGACAGTCAGCAAAAAGAACGGTACATATTAAGAACAATCAGTAAGGGGTCCCTTGCTGAAACATTGGTCCTTTCTGAGGAGAACATCATGAGCCTTCATCCGACCCTAGTTCAGTACATCCAGGAAGCAACCTGTGTCGTTCTGGACCGGCACGAGATCATCCTGATTCCCTCACAGATCGGTGTGGATCGATACGAGGAGACCAGACGATGTGATCGATACCTCGTCAGCTGGGAGGGTGGTCCCAACGGTTCCATCCGGGCCATCTTTGTTGGTGATGAACGTGGTGGGACTCTCGAGCTTGGCCACGTGAAGACCCGGCGGTGGGAGCAGCGCTTCGATACGACCGATACCTTTCGGGGTACTGACCATCTTGGCAAGCCACAGCTCGTGGAGCGTTAAGAGCTCCATTGCCAAATCACACATGAGCGGCCACATCCGCTACTCAAACGACCGACTCTATCCAGGGCCGGTCGTGAACTTTTTTTAATGGATCAAGGAAAGATCAGCTGAATTGAAGAGCACAGAGAAATCTTCACACCAAGTCAATACGTAATGGTATTTGGTTATATCAATGCCAGTGGGAACAGTGTAGTTAATATTGCCTTCAGTGCCTTTGATAGGCCCAAGATCAACAAAGTCGCTAGCTTTCAAGTCGCTGGCCAGGTAGACCCGAACATCAGGTCCATTGATAGTTTTGTAATTTTCATACCGAACTACTGTCGCGTCACCAGTTTTGACAATACGTACGACACCCGTAGCCGGATGAGCTGCGGTATCAACGATTGGCACCGGTTCGGAAATGATGGTTTCAGCTTTTGGAGTCTCTTTCATCATGGTTCCTGGCAAAGCATCATCCACTTTTTTATTCATCAAAAGCGGCGACAATCCATACCAAGCTATCCCCAGCACTACCAATCCTCCCACGATTAAAATTATCTTTTTCATATGTTCTTATTGTACCCCTTAACTCCCCCCATTTTAGGCTACCCAGGTGTCGCCGTTTGAATTTTTTTATTCTGTTTCTTTATTAATCCAATCAACGTAGGACTGGTTGGCAGCGACATCAAGCTTCATGACGCACGGGGTTTCATAGGGATGGATGGCCTCGACGGCTTTTTTCACTTTGGCCCAGTTTTCTTTCCTGGTTTTGACTAGCGTCACGATTTCTTTTCCAGTCGCAATCTTTCCCTTCCACCAATATGAACTTTCAATAGGGAAATAATTGACACAAGCAATCAATCTCTCTCGAAGCAATGCCTCCGCCACTTTCTTCGCCTCCTTCTTATTCTTGTGAGTGATGTAAATAATGATAAAGTTCATAAATATTATTTTATTTTTAGAAAAAACACCAGATCTCTTTTATCCTTTATCTTTTTCGATGGCCTTACTGGCGATATCTACAAAAAAGTTAGCTAGATAAAGCGCAAAACATATGTAAATCAGAACTACCATGATAACCATTTTCCATCCAAAGAATAAGTAAGACGTTAATAGAGTGAGTAGAAATGCTAGTAATGATACAGTTCTCATGGTCCAAAAATTAATTTTTTAAATATAGTAAATATTTCTAAAAAATTTAATTTTCTGAAATCCAAACTTTAAATTTAAGGCGGTGAACATTTTGGTGAGAATCAGTTGAATTTGACTTTAGACCACCATCTACTGAAGCAGCAAAAACACTTAAAACCGGGGTGCCAGCTTTTCCTCCTACTCCAATTTCGCTACCAAGTTTCTGTTCCACAGTTATTGAGATGTCAAAATCTACCTCATTGCCATCAATGTTTTTATTATTTCTTTGTATGCCAATAATTTTAAACCTTTCTTGTTCTGAATTTGCGTCTTTCACACCATTGACAATTCCTAAAAGCGATTCCTTAACAAATTGTCTGAGTTCCATGGATTGCATAGCATTAATTTTAGACAAAAGCGGGGCACTAAGGCCCCGCTCATATCCTACTCTTTACTTCTTTTCCTCGCTAGTTGGCTCGGTTTCTGCATCCTTGGGTGCTCCAGCGGTTCCGGGCTGGCCTTCTGTAGCTTTGCCATCCTTCGCCGAGGCTTCGGATTGGTTAGCGGCAGCTTCGGAAGCTGCCTTATACAGCTTCTCACCGATTTTCTGAGCGGCCTGGGAGAGAGTCTCGGTCGCTTTCTTGATCGCTTCGAGATCGTCACCATTCTTCACGCTGTTCAATGCGGTGATAGCTTCTTCGACGGGCTTCTTCTCATCAGCCGTGAGCTTGTCACCAGCATCCTTCATGGCTTTTTCAGTCGTGTAGGAGAGGGTGTCGGCCATGTTGCGGGCCTCGATCAACTCTTTCTTGCGCTTGTCTTCCTCAGCATGGAGTTCAGCATCTTGCTTCATGCGTTCCACTTCTTCTTTGGAGAGACCGGTCGAGCTTTCAATACGGATGGATTGTGTCTTGCCGGATGCCTTGTCTTTGGCTGTGACGGAGAGAATACCGCTGGCATCGATATCAAAGGAGACTTCGATCTGTGGGATGCCACGGGGTGCTGGTGGGATACCATCAAGGACAAAACGGCCGAGAGACTTGTTATCGGCAGCCATTTCACGCTCACCCTGGAGCACGTGGATCTCTACCTGTGGCTGATTGTCAGCCGCGGTGGAGAAAACCTGGCTTTTTGAAATCGGCACCGTGCTATTGCGCTCGATAAGTGGAGTACGCACTCCCCCCAACGTCTCTATTCCGAACGTCAACGGAGTGACGTCAAGTAACAGAACATCTTTCACTGATCCTTCGAGGACGCCTCCCTGGATCGCAGCACCGACAGCCACCACTTCATCTGGGTTCACTGAGATATTGGGCTTCTTCCCAAAGAATTTCTCTACTGTTGAGAGGACAAGTGGCATACGGGTCATCCCACCGACCATCACCACTTCATTGATGTCAGAGGCACTGAGCTTGGCATCGGCGAGGGCTTTCTTCACTGGCTCAAGCGTCCCCTCCACGAGCTCATGCACCAATTCTTCGAGCTTGGCTCGAGTGAGCTTCATCACGAGGTGCTTGGGGCCATCGGCACCAGAAGTAATAAACGGCTGATTGATTTCGGTTTCCATCGCGGTCGAAAGCTCAATCTTGGCCTTCTCGGCTGACTCCTTGATACGCTGCAAGGCGAGCGGGTCTTTACTGAGATCAAGTCCTTCTTGTTTCTTGAATTCATCGAGGATCCAGTGGATCACCTTCTGGTCGAAGTCATCCCCTCCGAGGTGCGTGTCACCATTGGTCGATTTCACTTCGACGGTATCTTCAGATACTTCGAGGATCGAGATGTCAAAGGTACCGCCACCGAGGTCATAGACAGCGATTTTTTCGTCTTTCTTCTTGTTGAACCCATAGGCCAAGGCAGCCGCAGTTGGCTCGTTGATAATACGCCGGACATTGAGGCCAGCGATTTCCCCAGCTTCTTTGGTGGCTTTGCGCTGGGCGTCGTCGAAGTACGCTGGTACGGTGATAACCGCATCAGTAATCTTTTCACCAAGTTTTTCCTCAGCATCAGCTTTGAGTTTTTGCAAAACCATAGCACTAAGTTCCTGTGGACTGTATTCCTTGCCGCCCATCACGACTTTCACTCCATGCTCACTCTTCATGATCTTGTAGGGAAGCGTTTTCATGTCACGCTGCACTTCATCGTCTTCAAACCGGCGACCGATGAGGCGCTTCACGGAGAAAAGCGTATTCTCTGGATTGGTTACTGCTTGGCGCTTGGCGAGGAGCCCGACGAGACGCTCCCCGGTTTTACTGATCGCGACCATCGACGGCGTGGTGCGATTACCTTCCTTATTTTCAATGACCGATGGAGAGCCGCCTTCGACGACCGACATGGCTGAGTTGGTGGTCCCTAAGTCGATTCCAAGTATTTTACTCATATGATTATAATTATGTTGATTAAGATAGATTGCGTTAGATAATTCTCCGACGACGTATTACGTATATCGTATTGAATATTCAGTATTAAACCCCATACGCAATACTTGATACAAAATACTCGATACTTAACTGACTATCACTCGCGCTGCTTTGATCACTCGATCCCCAATTTTATATCCTTTCTGCACGACTTTCTCTATCTTGTGTTCCTGGAATTTTTTATCGGTTGTTGGTTGTTGGTTATCGGTGAGACTCAGTGCTTCGTGCTCGAGTGGATTAAACATATCGCCTACTTTCACTTCGATCGGTATAACCCCATAATTCTTGAGCGCGTCTTCGAACTGTTTCTCGATATAGGTGATACCGGTCACCCAAGGACTTTCGCGGAGGTCAGCGGGCACATGTTCGGCTGCTGCTTGGAGATTGGAGAGAACTGGAACAAGGTCTGAAACAATTGATTTGGCGAGATGAGCCGAAAATTCTTTGCTTTCGGCCTGCTGGCGTTTCTTGTAATTCTCAAAATCCGCCCGGAGCCTCTGAAGGTCAGCGAGGTATTCTTGAAGTTGAATATGTTCGGCAGCACTTTTCACAGCCTTCTTGAGCCATGAATGATATTCTTGACTGGATTCTACTTCTCCAAGCGTTGCCCAGCAGTATTCTTCATGTTCTTCGCTCAACTTGATTTCTCCTTCTTGATAGAAGCCAAGAAAGAATACATTCATACGGGTATATTCTCCTGGAACGGGTAGCAGTTGCCCTCCGATACTATCTTCTTTCAAAGTGTATTGAATTTCATCTCCGACTTCTTCAGTAATCTCACGCTGAAGTGCCTCTAGTGGTTTATCGACTTCATCAGCTTCGATGTGACCACCGGGAAGTTCCCACTGGCCATACAATTTTGAAAAGTTTGAATCGGCAGTTGCATCCTTCATCAAGAGAAATTGCTTGGTTTCAGGATTATAGAAAACTACCTTTTGGCTTAAGCCTACTTTGAAACGTTCTTTGGGTTGTTGGTTTTCGTTAGACATAGAGCATGACGATTAAAGCGAGTGAAGAACCGAGAAGCTTTTTCATGTATTCGATAAGCGATTTATTCTTGGCGTATTCCATGCGCTTGGGACCGATGATGGCGAGAATGCCGCGCTCCCCTTCACGATTACGGTAGGGAGCCACGACCATGGCACAGTTCTCGATACCGGTGACTGGGTTTTCTTCTCCGATAAAGATGCGCGTCTCGCCGTCCGGGATACCTTGCATCAGGGAATCAATCTTTTCATCGAGCGTATCGAGGGTTTCTACTACCCGCGCGAGTTCATCCATTTCCTGAAATTCTGGCTTATCGAGAAGCGACTTCATGCCGAAATCATACATCTCATCTTTGTCGACAATACCGGAAACCGCGAGATTGCCTGAAAGCGCCGACAGGAGCTTGGCTGTGGTCCGCACGGTACGGGTATGTTTGGCCTGAAGCTTGAGGAACTCTTCTTGGAGTTTTATTTGGTCCCGCTTCGAGAGAGGTTTGTCACCCATCATTTCTTCGACATAGAAGCGGTAGCCAGCGTCCGTCGGAATACGACCAGCACTCGTGTGCGGCTGGTAAAGATAACCAGCTTCTTCAAGCGCGAGCATGTCGTTCCGCAAAGTCGCTGAACTCACGGGAAAATGATGCCGTTCAAGCAAGGCCTCGGACCCGACTGGTTCAGCAGTCTTGGTATAGAGCTCGATGATGGCAGCAAGGACCTCGCGTTGGCGGTCATTCATAGATTAGTAAATAGTGAGCAAAAAACAATAAAACTGATAACAATTCCATTATAAAAACTGATTAGCACTCTGTCAAGTAGAGTGCTAATGCTACTCAGGCAAAAGAAAAAGCCCAGCGGGAAGTTCCGTGGGCGAGTGGACAGTGAGCGTGTTCATTATATCTCTTCACTTCCTACCTCTGCTTGGCGGATGATTGCAACGCCTGCGGTAGGGGCAATTCTCACAATCAGGTCCACCCTGATTGTATTTCCTCGCTCTCCGACAGTCAACGACGGCATTCTCTCCTAAGAGATCAAATACTTTGACTGGCATAATTTCCTCTATAGAGTTTAAGGGTTCAATCATTGATTGAACCCTTTTGGTTAGTACACGCGCTTGGCTACTTCCCCACCGTAGCAGGAATCAATACCACCTTGTCACGCGCAAACATGGCCAAATGATTGCAATTGGAACGCAGCTTCGAGTTGGCGCACCCAGTGCAAGCAGCATGGCCATTGTAGTTGGCTGCAGCTTGTTCGAGGCGCAGACATACAGTCGCATGGGACGAACCCTGCTTCACAGCTGCAGCCTTACACCAAATCTTGGTATAGCCACGCGGCCAATCTGACGGCTGGGTAGCAGCGTAGGCGTCACATACCTGTTTGGCAGGACAGGCAGGACAAAAGGTGTTTTGCCGGAGCGTGTACGCTTCCTGGAGCGTAATCCTGAGTTCGCGGCCACCATTATTGGCAGCCAGACAAGCCACAGAAATATCCAGTTCCAGTAGATTCATGTCAATGATCTCCTAGATAGGTTTCGAGGGGCCGCAGCTCAGTGAGCGGGCCCCTCTTGGTTGATGATCGATCAGGACAGCTTCACTTGGCCGGTGTTGTCACGATTAACCACCTGACAGGGATGTTCACCGCCATTGGCAGTACGGCATCCATCACAGGTGCGGTTGTGCTCATGGAAGCAACGTTTCGCTTCACCTCCGGGTATCACTCCACCACGCAAGAGACAGTTGACAGTGACACCAGGAATGGCGCCAGCCAACGACGCGGTATGAATTCCACAGAAAATCATGACCTCTCCTTGGTTGTTCAGGCGTTGGCGCAGTCCAGCCGATGCCCACAGTGCCGACATGGCCCAACACCAGAGTTGAAGGGCGCCTTGTTGGCTGAGATCAGCCTTGCGTGCTGGTGGCCACGGCGTTGGCCCCGGCCCTTCTTCTTGGGACAGAGGACCTCGATGTTGTCTGTCGCCTGGGACGCGACCTTGTCATGATGCTTCTGCCGAATGAGTTCCGGCTCCTTCTTGAAGAACATGACATGCTGGGTCGATTCACGACCACTGAGTTGACTCGTTTGTTGCAAGGATAGCTCCTCGGTTGATTAACGGTCTATTTCCCTTGGCGCTACGACTGGGTCGTAACCGCCTTGGGCCCATGGATGGCAGCGGAGGATTCGGCTGAATCCCATCCAGCTACCTCGGAATACGCCAAACTTCTCTATAGCCTGGTAGGTGTACTCTGAGCAAGTTGGATGAAAACGGCAGAAACGTTCGGATACGATATATCCAAGAAGTCCATGGTTCAAAGAAAGAGTCCTTTGATAAAGTCGAATGAGCGCTAAAACCGCCTTTTGAAACATGTCTAAGAGCTTACTCCTACCCCTATTGCTTTGTCAATGAGAGAGTGGCTTGATATACTGGAAACAAATCAAAAGAAACATGCGCATACTCGAACATAAACACCTGACGTGGATTGATTTTGAGGCTCCCGGAAAAGACGATATCACCTACCTCAACGAAAGTTTTGATATTCATCCATTGGTCATAGAGGAACTAGTCACTCCGAGTTATCAACCTCGAGTGTTACGTTACCCAAACTGTCTTTTTTTCTCCCTCCATATCCCCCTCTTTGATGCCAAAGAGCGAACTACTTATCCAGGAGAACTCGACATCATCCTTACCAGGAACCATCTCATCACTGGTCATCGCCATCCGATTTACCAAATTGAGCGTTTTTTTGATGAGCTTCAGAGTCGACCAGTATCGCGCCGAGAATACTTCGAAGACACTCCCGCCCACACGCTTTATCGTCTCCTTCAGATTCTGCTTGAATCTTGTTTTCCCAAGCTCAAACATATTTCGGATAAGTTGGATTTTATCGAGTCTCAAGTGTTCGCGGGCAAAGAAAAAGAAATGGTCGAAGAAATTTCCGTCGTTAAGCGTGATATTCTCAATTTCCGTCGTACCCTCAAGCCCCAACGCTCTCTCCTCGAGTCTATGATCGCCATCGAACAACCATTTATTTCTCGTGAACTCCACCTCTACTTTCAAGATCTCATCAGTACCAATATCCGTATCTGGAATATGCTCGAGAGCAGTAAGGAAACTATCGAGGCTCTCGAAGACACCAACAACTCACTCCTTTCAAATAAACTCAACCAAACCATGAAGGTGTTAACGATCTTCTCAGCCGTCATCTTACCCCTCACGGTCTACTCCAATGCTATGTCGATGAATACCAGACACCTCCCTTTTGAAAATACGTCCGGCGGCTTCCTCTGGCATCTCTCCATGATGATTGTTATCTCGCTCCTAACCATCCTTATCTTCCGTCTTCGCCGCTGGATCTAGGTTAGAATGTAGAATTTTGAATAGAGAATTTAAACAAGACCCAGAGAGTTCATGAGGGCTTGTTTTAGGTCCTTTTTCCCTATATTCTACATTCTAGATTCACTTTTCTTCCCGTATGTTTTCTCTCTACAACACTCTTACCAAGAAAAAAGAGATTTTTGAACCACTTTTGGCTGACCAAGTCAAAATGTATACCTGTGGTCCAACGGTGTACGATCATGTGCATATCGGTAACCTCCGTTGTTACGTCATGGCAGATACATTGCGCCGAGTACTCGAAACAAGCGGACTCACGGTAAAGCATGTCAAAAACATTACTGACGTAGGACATCTCACTGCCGATGATATCGCCCAAGGTGATAGCGGCGAAGACAAGATCGAACGGAAAGCTAAGATTGAAGGGAAAACCATCGAAGAGATCGTCCGTTTTTATACTGATTATTACCATCGGGCCGAAATAGCGCTCAATATCCTCCCCGCCCACGTAGAACCAAAAGCGACTCTGTATGTGTCTCAGATGATTGAATTTATTCAGCGACTCATCGAGAAGAACTTTGCTTATGAAAAAAACGGCAATGTCTTCTTTGACGTGACCAAATTTAAAAAATATGGCGCCCTCTCCGGAAACACACTTGAGAAACTCAAAGTTGGCGCGCGTCTCGAAGAGCATCCCGACAAAAAGAATCCATGGGACTTCGCGCTCTGGCTCAAGGCCCCCGAGGGACACCTCATGCATTGGTCATCACCCTGGAGCACTGGCTACCCGGGCTGGCATATCGAGTGCTCGGCCATGAACTTAGCCACACTCGGATCGACTATCGATATCCATACCGGTGGCGAAGACAATATCTTCCCTCATCATGAAGCCGAGATCGCTCAGAGCGAATGTGGTAATAGCGCACCATTTGTCCGTTATTGGGTCCATGTGCGACACCTCCTCGTCAATAGAGAAAAAATGTCCAAATCTAAAGGCAACTTCTATAAACTCGAAGATGTACTCGAGCGCGGATTTAGCGCTATGGATCTCCGGATGCTCTATCTCAGCGCCCATTACCGCAGTCAGATGAACTTCACCTGGGAAGCACTAGCTCAGGCTAAGGTTAATCGTGAATCACTCATGCAGACATATTCACGCTTAAAATTATCTGAGAATCAACTCAAAGGAACGACTGTTGGATTAGGTAACATTGCATTATTTGAAGCAGCAATGAACGATGACCTTAATACCCCTCTTGCTCTATCTATTACCCTAAAATATTCATCACAAATTAACCTTCATCTTGATAAGAAAAATTATGCTTTTCTTGGGACGCATGATTTAAAAAGTTTAGAAAAAATACTTTTTGATTATTTTGGACTTAAAGAAGAAGCTATTGAAATTCCCGAAAAAATAAAGAGTCTAGCAGAAGATCGAAAAGACGCTCGCGCTAAGAAAGACTTTGCTCGTTCGGATGCTTTGCGTGATGAGATATTTCAACTTGGATTCGTCATCGAAGATGGATCAAACGGCCAAACCATACGCAAAAAATAGTGAACGGCTGACATCACGATGGACATCAGCCGTTAGGAAGTAACGAACAACAGCCAGGGTTTACGCTCTCCATACTGCGTAAACACTTCCGAATGAACCAGGTAGGGAGTACGTGGCTCATGATAAAGTCGGAGCCATTCCAGGAGATGTTGCCTCTCAAAGAAAAGCCGTAGTTGCTTGGGCGGAGAGCCTCGGTATTCTTTGGGATAACGAGCATGGATCCCTCGATAAGGAGTCCACACAATCCCTCGATAACCTTCCTCACCCCTGGGAAGCTGTACCAGGTCTACGTAGCCATCTTTAGGGCCGAGACCATGCATGGTTTTCCAAAAATTGAGGTCTTCGAGCAAATTCTCGTACGTTCTCCCTTCATGACTCAAAGTTTGTCCGAAATTACGAATGAAAACAAAAACTCGAGAAGTAAATTTCTCGAGGGCCAAAGAGGAAGTCGCTGCTTCTGGCCAAACGCCAGCGAGCACTAAGTCGCGTGGCGCATTCATGGATATTTCCTTGGTAAAGAAGAATTTCAATTTTATTATATATCACAATCTTTGTCAAGAGTAGACGCCTGGATGATTGTAAACATTCCGTCCACATAGCAAGAAGAGGTAAAGCCAGATATAATTGAGGGTATTCATATCAACTATATGTCCCAAAATGCCCCCACTCCTCACGTCCGTATTCCCCCGCACTCGATCGAGGCTGAACAATCCGTCTTGGGTTCACTCATGCTCGACAAGGACGCCATTATCAAAGTGGCTGACCTCGTCAAAGTAGGCGACTTCTACAAAGGAGATCACAACCATATCTATGAGGCCATGCTCGCGCTTTACGAGGAACGTGAACCGATCGATGTCCTCTCTCTTGCTAACCGCCTCGAAGAAAAGAAAGAACTCGACCGCGTTGGCGGTTCAGGCTACCTCGCTTCTCTCGTCAACTCAGTCCCGTCAGCTTCCAATATCGTCCACTACGCCAAACTGGTTCAAAAAAAGGCCCTGCTTCGCCGACTGATTGGAGCTGCTAGTGAGATCGTTGAAATGGGGTATGATGATGCAGAAGACGTTCAGAAAGTACTCGATGAAGCCGAACAGAAACTGTTCCAAATTTCCCAGAAGTACATCAAGCAGGACTTCGTCGCTATTAGGAGTATTCTCGAATCGGCCTTTGACCGTATCGATGAACTTCACAGAAACAGTGGCACCTTGCGGGGTGTGCCAACACACTTCCCTGATCTCGACAATATCCTGGCTGGCCTCCAAAAGTCTGACTTGATTATTCTTGCCGCTCGCCCATCGGTTGGTAAAACTTCTCTTGCGCTCGATATTGCCCGCCAAGTCGGTATTCACTCCAAAATACCGGTGGGAATTTTTTCACTTGAAATGGGTTCAGATCAGCTTATCGACCGCATGCTCGCCGCCCAGGCCAATGTCGATCTCTGGCGTCTCCGCACCGGCAAACTCCGTAGTGAAGGGCCAGACAATGATTTTGAAAAAATATCCGATGCGATGGGTGTCCTCTCTGAAGCCCCCATTTTCATCGACGACTCTGGATCCCTCAATATCATGGAAATGCGAACTATGGCTCGCCGTCTCCAGGCCGAACACAACCTCGGGCTTATCATCATCGACTATCTCCAACTCATGGAGGGTCGTTCACGATCAGGAGACAATCGCGTCCAAGAAATTTCCGAAATTTCCCGTGGTTTGAAACAACTGGCCCGCGAACTCAATATCCCCGTCATAGCCCTCTCTCAACTCTCTCGTGCTGTCGAGTCGCGTCCAGACCAGCGACCAAAACTCTCTGACCTTCGTGAGTCAGGAAGTATCGAACAAGATGCTGACGTCGTCATGTTCCTCTATCGTGAAGACCGCGTCCGACCCGACACTCCCAATAAGGGTATTGGTGAGATCATCATCGCCAAACACCGTAACGGTCCCATCGGCAGCATCTCTCTCTTCTTCGAGGAAGGTTCGGCTTCATATAAGAGCCTGGAAAAAGTACATACTGAATAAATGTTAAAATCTAAATTTCAAATTTTAAAATAAAACTCAAATGTCAGAATTTCTAAATATTTATATTTCAATATTTGTTTTGAAATTTGTACTTTGAAAGTTAAAATTTTTTATGCAGTATCCCAAAGCCTTCCAAAACCTCATTGCTCAATTTGCTAGCCTTCCCTCAATCGGTCCCAAGATGGCCGAGCGATTAGTCCTCTATCTCTTCAAACAAGATGATGAGAAGCTCATGGCTTTTGCTGAAAGTCTTGAAAACTTGAAACACCTCAAAACCTGCGAGCGTTGCTTCTATATCACCGAAAACCATTTATGTGTCTTTTGTAACGATGAGGAACGAGCTACCAATGTCCTCTGCATCGTCGAAGAACCCTTAGATGTGATCGCTATTGAGCGGACAGGGAGTTTCGGTGGCCGCTATCATGTTCTCGGCGGCGTCCTCGAGGGTTCAGGAGACAGCAAGGAAAAAGAGCTTCATATCAGCGAACTTATGACTCGCATTGCCAACGAACATATCACTGAAGTAATCCTTGCCCTCAACCCAACCACAGAAGGCGATCTCACTGCTCTCTTCCTCAAAACCAAACTTAAAAACCTCCCCGTCAAAGTGACTCAGATAGCGCGGGGCATGGCTACAGGAGGTGATATTGAATACGTGGACGAACTTACTCTCTCTTCTTCCATCGAAAATCGCAAAGAACTCCTTTAAAACCCTGGAAAAAAGATACAGAAAACCCCACTATCACAGTGGGGTTTTTGCTCGATACTTTTCAGACTAGGCGTTGATCTTGGTAACCTCTACCTCAGTGTATTGCTGACGGTGCCCATAGCGAGTCATTTGTCGCTTCTTGGCTTTGTGGCGAATACCCTTTACTTCATCATGTTTGCCATGAGCGAGTACCTTGACCTCCACCGTTGCTTTGAGTTCTGGCATAGCTACCTGAACAGACTTTTCGTCTCCTACGAAGAGGACGGGGAAAGTTACCTGCTCCCCTTCTT
>CAZQWS010000015.1:0-21204 GCA_964597355.1 uncultured Bdellovibrionales bacterium | reverse complement strand
GCAGAAGCGATTGCGTTCTTGGCTTTGGTGATGAAGTTTGCGTTTATCATCGTGAACGTGAAATTTACGACCATACGCTCAAGGTCGGCTTGCCTATTTTGAAAGTACAGCCTGTCGAGTCTATAAACAACCCCGCCTACACTGCTCCAAAGCCTTACAACTATCCTTGTAGGCTTTATTGAGTAATGTGAGCGCGACTGTCTAATGTTTTATTGGCCGCAGAATTTCCAAGTAACAATTTCCAATTTCCAAATAATCTCCAATGATCAATTTTTCAAATGACAATTCAGTGAAAATTGAAAACTGTAAATTGAAAATTAATGTTGTTTCATTGCTCGTTCGATGCGGCGCTTGGCTTCACGCTTGCCGATATCAGCTCGTCGGTCGTACTGCTTTTTCCCTCGGCCGACAGCAAATTCGAGCTTCACAAGTCGTCTCTTACTATACAAGCGAATTGGCACCAAAGTCAAGCCTTCGGTTCTGGCTTTTCCGATGAGCGTGGCGATGTCGCGCTTGCGGAGGAGGAGCTTGCGAGACCGGGTATCTTCATGAGGAACTTTTTCTCCAGCATGGCGGTAGCGGGGAATAAGGGCATTGGTGAGGTAGAGCTCACTCCCGTGTACTGTGACAAAGGATCCTTTGAGGCTCGCATGGCCAGTTTTGACGCTTCGTACCTCAGGGCCGGTCAGAACAATACCAGCCTCGTAGTGATCCTGGAGACTGTAATCGTAGCTAGCTCTTCGGTTGTGAGCGATGGTTTTGTTCATAGGCAGTGACTCTATCATGGCTCATAACAGCCATGAAGAGTAGTTGACAGAATAGTACAAAAATGCCAATATGTCGAGTCGAACAATCGACGAAACAACACGGAGGTTTTGATGAAGAGCTATTTTGTTGTGGTATTGGCTTGGTTTCTGGCACTGCCCGCCCAGGCGACTGAACCAGTAGTGGTGGTTACTGGCCCAGGAAAGCCAGTGTTGAACATAAGCTCTGTTCATCTCCTTAAATCCACTGGTGATATGGTTCCGTGGGTCACAGTGATTACGAAACCATACTCCAAGTCAGATGCCGAAACGCTAGTTTTTCGGGGTCTTGTTATCAGTGCTGCTCTGAAAGAAGGCTATCAAGAAACAATGCTGCAATTCTTGGGCCAAGATGAAAAACCAAACGCCCGTATTGATCAACAGATTTCTTGCAGTGTCGCTATTCATGGCGACATGATCGGAGTACGAACGGAAGTCAGATGCGGGCTGACCTCAGGATATTCCTATGACCAAGGAATGTTTGTGGTGTACGCCAACGCCAGTATCTCAAGTGATGAGTTTGGAGTGGTAGTGCCGCTCATAATCACTAAGATCGATGAGGTTTACTCGGCGGCCCGTCGAGCATTGATCAACAAGTGATACCAAGCCGAGCACTCTCCAACGAAGGTGCCCGGCAAAATTTTTGTAAGGAGTTTGCTCTTCGCTTTCTGATCTTTTTCGGCTAGGATGAGGATTACATATGAACCGAACCCCGCATCATCTCCGTAACCATCTTTCGAAAGAAGAGGCCTTCAAAAAGCTTACCGAGGAACCGTTTTCTCGGCGGGTGATTTCATTTTATCGCTATGTGATTCTCGAAAACCCAGATGAGCTTCGCAATGAACTCTTTGCCGAGTGGCAGGAGCTTGGGGTATTGGGGCGGATCTACCTCGCTACCGAGGGGATCAATGCCCAGTTATCTGTCCCAGAGCCAAACTTTTCCAAGTTTCAGGAGTTGCTCTATGCTCGGCCGGAATTCAAAGAAGTGCCATTTAAGGTTGGAGTAGAACAAAAGGATGATGCTTTTTGGAAATTAACGGTAAAAGTGCGCAAGCAAATCGTGGCAGATGGATTGGTGCCGCATGAGTATGATGTGACCAATGTGGGGACCCATCTTACGGCACGAGAGTGGAATGAGCTCTCGAGCGACCCTGAGGCAGTGGTCGTCGATATGCGCAACAATTATGAATCAGCCATTGGTCGCTTTGATGGGGCCGTATGTGCTGATGCCAAGACGTTCAAGGAGGAACTGCCGATCGTAAAAGAAGAGCTCAAGGGGAAGGAAGACAAAAAGGTGATGCTCTATTGTACGGGGGGAATCCGTTGTGAGAAGACAAGCGCCTATCTCAAGCACCATGGGTTCAAAAACGTTTTCCAGCTCCACGGCGGCATTATCGATTACAAACATCAGATTGAGCGTGAGGGATTGGTGTCAAAATTCAAAGGCAAGAACTTTGTGTTTGATCATCGCCTGAGTGAACGCATTACCGATGATGTCTTGGGACAATGTTTCAATTGTGGAAAAGCCTGTGACGACTATACCAACTGCCAGAATATGGAGTGCAACCGCCTCTTTATCCAATGTGCTCCTTGCCAGGAAGCAATGAAAAACTTCTGTAGTGCTGAGTGCCAGGAAAAAGTAAACATTCACGCTTAGCTTCCAATTTTTCCCTATTTCCGGTACGGTGATTATATGAAAGAAAAAATTGAACGAGCTTTACGAGAGTGTCTTACCCAACTCATGGAGAGTGGTAGGGTGGGTCATTTTGACATGACCAAAATTGTTCTGACTCGACCGACAGATGAACAATTTGGCGACTACACGACCAATATTGCTCTCGTGGTTTCCAAAGAAGTAGGCATAAAGCCAAGAGAGTTGGCAGAATTGATTGTGGCTCAGTTTACTTCGTCTCTTGTTACGAAGACCGAAATCGCGGGGCCCGGGCATATTAACTTTTATCTCGCTGATACGACTTATACGGAAACACTCAAGCACATTTTGAAGGAAGAGGGTCACTATGGAAACTCGATGCAGGGAGATGGGGAAAAGGTGAACAGTGAATTTATTTCCGCCAATCCAACTGGACCACTGCATCTCGGCAACGGGCGGGGAGGATTTTATGCTGATACGCTTGGACGTGTGCTCGAGAAAGCGGGGTATGATGTGACCAATGAATACTATGTAAATGATGCTGGGGAACAGGTAATGAAGCTGGGGCACAGCGTTCTCAGGGACAGTGAAGCCGTGTATGGCGGGGAATATATTGAAAAACTAGCCGGACAACTCAATGGAGAAAGCGATGTACGGACTGCCGGTGAAAAAGCAGCCAAAATTATCCTTGAAGAAATGATTAAGCCCGTTGTTCAGGATACGATGCGGGTCAGATTTGATCAGTGGACTTCGGAAAAGAAACTGATCGAAGATGGGTATGTAGATAAAGCGCTCGCGCTCCTTCGAGAACGAGGAAAAACGTTTGAATCGGATGGGGCATTGTGGCTCAGGACGACGGAGTATGGTGATGATAAGGATCGCGTGCTCGTAAAACAAGACGGATCAAAAACCTATTTCGCTTCGGACTGTGGTTATATTTTGAATAAAATGGAACGTAAGTTCACTCTTCTTATCGAAACATGGGGAGCGGATCATCATGGATACATCAATCGCTTTAGAGCAGCAGCCGAAGCCATTGGTTTTCCCAAAGAAAAAATTTATTTTGTGATTGTGCAGCTGGTGCGATTGATGAAGGGTGGCGAAGAAGTCCGTATGTCCAAGCGGGCGGGGAATGTGGTCGGGATTGATGAGTTGATTGAAATAGTGGGACATGATGTAGCGCGCTTTTTCTTTGTTATGTACAGTCCGGATACTCACATGAACTTCGATCTTGGTCTGGCCGCGGAACGTTCCGAAAAAAATCCCGTCTACTATGTGCAGTATGCGTATGCCCGGCTTTCGAGTATTCTTCGGAAGGCCGAGGAATCAAACTTGAAACCGAGTATCGAACAATTGGATCTCCTCGTGCATCCAAAAGAAAAAATTCTCATGCGAGAACTGATGGCATTTCCCGAGCTCATCGAACGAATGGCTGGTGACAAAACGGTGCATGCCTTGCCGCAGTACGCAATCCGTCTCGCTGATCGACTACACTCGTTTTATGCTGACTGTCAGGTGATTGATTCTGAAAGCCAAGCGCTTTCAGGAGTCCGTCTTTCCCTTATTCAAGCCACAAAAATAGTGCTGGCTGAGACTCTTCGTCTCATCGGGGTAAGTACGCCAGAGAAGATGTAATTCAAACTTGCGGGAGAGTTTCTTGGAAACCAATATCCAACTACAAGCATGAGTAAAAAAGAAAAGAAGCTCGATGAACAAATACTTCTCTTCGCGGTGAAAGTGACCTGTCTCACATCGTTCGCGTTTCTTGTGGCACTCGGCATGGACATCGCCCGGGCCGCTCGTTTTATCGCTAGCCTCTATGCAACCTCAGTATAAACACAATACATATTATTTGGTGCGTCACGGTGAAGCAGAGAACAATATTCTTGGCGTGACCAATGCTACTTTTCGAGGAGAGTACGCGTTGACCGATCAAGGTCGTAAGCAAATTGAAATATTGGCCCACTCGCTTTGTGATGAAAGTATAGATTTCATCGTTGCGTCGCCGCTTCGTCGAGCAGAAGAAACAGCTGAAATTTTGGAGCAGTCTCTTAAGGTGCCTCTGTCTTTTGACATTCGTTTGTGTGAACCACAATTCGGATCGTTTGAAGGGAAAGATATTCGGTCGTTCTTGGATTTTATGGAAACTCATGGCGGTCGGACGACAGGAGATCTCGAACTCGGAATTGAAGGCTATATGGATATTCGTGAACGAGTCCGATCTTTTCTCGGAGCTCTTAATGAAACGTTTCAAGGGAAAAGGGTGGTTGTGGTTTCTCATGCGGATACTCTCCAAGAGATATATGCGGAACTTGTCGGAGAACCAGTGGGGGCGGAGCAGAAAGTTTGGTACCCAAAAAACGGCTCTTGCCTTGTGGCGAGTGAAGTTCAAATTATGGAACTAGCTCCCTCTGGCAGGGGGTTGACACTCAGGTGACGGATGTTATAACAGGATCGCTCCATGCGTTGGAGTGGTCCGTGCAGGGTTTTTGGGACAGTTGATTCGTCACAAGCGGTTCCTGCTCCATTTTTTTATTTTTCTCGCTTCTTAAAAGGGGCGATGTTACAATGGGAGGCGTATATATTCGATTTTTATTATGGAAAAAGCTGAACACGAAGCGCTCTTGAAAACGCTGCAAGACCAAAATCTTCTTGAGGAATACAAAAAATCTTACGACGATTATTCGGTGGGCATTATTCCAAAAATTCTTGGGACTATTCTGGTTACCTGTGGCAATTTCGTCTATGGTCGTGAGCCATCGTATGGCAAGTTTAAGGCGGTCGAAGTGATCGCACGTATCCCGTACCAGTCATGGGAAGTGGCGAGTTACACGCTCCTCACCATGTTTTATTCTAATGAGAAAAAAGCACTGGCTCTTTCTCAACTTTCCACCTTTAGCCGAGTGTCGCAGGACAATGAAACGATGCATGTTGTCGTCCTTTCGCAGCTCGCCAAGAAGTATGGCGAGGACGGTTGGTTGCGCCATACGCTTGTCCCACTCCTCTTCTCATTCTTTTATGCAGCCGCTTCGTATATCCTCTATCTCTTCAGTCCAAAAAGCGCGCTGCAGCTCAATTATCTTTTCGAGGGCCATGCTTATTCGCAGTATTCTAGATTTGTGGAACATAACGCCGAAACGCTGAAAAGCCGGCACGTGTGCATCGACTTCCTCGATTTCTACGGGCGTAATCCACAGAGCGAATATGATCTCTTTGTCTCGATCCGGAATGACGAAATCATCCACCGCAACATTTCCGCCCATCGGGCTGACGAGTGCTAAGGGTTTCAGGTATCTCTTTTACGTTATATATGGAAACTGCCTCGCTCAAAACTCTCTTTGACACACTGCCTGGCGGTTTTCTTATTACTGATGTGACTTCACGGGTAGTGTATGCTAATGAATCAGTTAGTCGTCGTAGCGGTTTTGCAGTGGCAGAAATCATTGGCAAAAAGCCCGGAGAACTTTGGGGAGGCCGGATGAAGCGGGGATTTTACCAATCCATGTGGCAAACGATTGGTATCGAAAAGAAGCCTTTCATAGGCAGAGTAGAAAATAAAAGAAAAGACGGGAATTTGATAGCGGAAACGCTCCATATCGCCCCACTCAAGGATTCGCTTGGGACTGTGAGGTACTTCGTAGAGCTCCATCCAATTTTTCAGAACCAGGAAGAGAGCTGGTTTTTTGGGACCGACTTCATGCAACGAGCCAAGTATTGGCATCGCGACGAGAGCGTGTGGGAATGGGCTATTGGAAGTCTCGCTGGTCCAAGCGGATGGAGACATAATGGTTTCCGTGAACTCATTACCCTGGTGGAAGAGGAATTTATCACCCCAACCAGAGAAATTTTTTCAAAGCGTTTTGAAGATGCACTTCTTATTGAGAAAGCCAAAGCAAATCCAGAGGCCTTTGAGTCTCTGTATGCCAAGTACCGTTCTTCAGTAGCGAGCTATTTTCTGCGTCGACTTGGGGATCAATTACTTTCAGAGGACTTGACCCAGGAAGTCTTTGCTCGTGCTTTCCATTACCTACCGACTTTTCGGGTGACTAATGCGTCGTACCTTACCTACCTCCTCCATATCTGCCATAGTATCCTGGTAAATCATTATCGGAGAGAAACGACAAGGCCAAACATTCTTTCTCTAGCGACTTTGGAAGAGGCAGGAGAAGTAGTGACGGAGAAATCTCAAGAAAATATGGAGATAATGCTTCAGGCCCTAAGTCCGGTAGAACAGCGAGTCATGCTTCTTACGTACCGTGACGGCTTCCGAGTCAAAGAAGTAGCAGCCAAGCTTGGGAAGACCGAAAATGCTGTGAAACTTATTCTTTCAAGGACTCGTAAGAAGCTCCGACTCGCGTCCCGGTAACTGCTCCAAGAAAGCAGAAAAGGTGTCGCGTGACACCTTTTTGTTTTGGCTGTGTTTATCTTTATGCGTAGATTAACTTTTCTTTCTCATGTATGGCGACTTTTATTAAAACCATTGGGCTACCAGTGCTTTTTGGGGTACTTCTTGGAGTAAGTGCAGTACTCTTGACGGAACGTTTTCAGGCACCTGACAAGGAGGGTTTGATAACTGAGTTCTACAAAGTGGAAAACGCGGTTCATGTCAGTCCACACGGCTTGCGGAAGCTTATGGACAAGGGTGATGAGAGTTTCGTTCTAGTAGACCTCCGAAGTAGCATCGAATATGAAAAAGCGCATATTGTCGGAGCGATAAACATCCCTGCCTATAGCGACCCAGATACGAGTGCCTATGGAGAAAAAGAGCGCATTATCGAAGCATTCCAGAAATTACCAAAAGGTAAGGATATTATCGTCTACTGCTACAGCATGGCCTGTATGACTGGCCGGAAGATCGGACTTATGCTTGCTGAGCAAAGGATCTACGTAAAACATCTCGGTATTGGTTGGAATGAGTGGCGTTATCACTGGGAACTCTGGAACCATGAACATGAATGGGATAAGATGAAGGCGGAAGAATATATTGTTTCCGGCAGAGAACCAGGGAAGCTTGTCCCGAAAGAACTGCCAGCTCCTTGTGGAGTAGGAGAGTTTGGTTGTTAAGAAATACAAATATTACTGCTATGTCACTCTATAAAATCCAAAAACGTAATGGTGCGATTGTCGACTTTGAACCAGAAAAAATCCGGCTAGCTATTCTGAAGGCTGCGGAGGCCGTAGGAGAGAAGGACCCCTTAATTACTGAAACTCTCCTTAAAGAAGTCCTTGTGGACATTGAGGAACAGTTTGGTGAACAAATCCCATCGGTAGAAGAAGTGCAGGATGTTGTAGAAGACGTGCTCATTCGTTACGATTATGCCGAAATCGCCAAGGCCTATATCCTCTATAGGGAGAAACGGCGCGAGGCACGCGAGGACCGCAATGTGGTCGTGGAGGTAGAAAAAACTATTACCGAATACCTCAACCGCTCTGATTGGCGGGTCAATGCGAATTCCAACCAGGGGTACTCGCTTGGTGGTCTTATCCTGAACACTGCCGGGAACGTTATCGCCAATTACTGGCTCTCGCACATTTATCCCAAAAACGTCGGTGATGCCCATCGGAATGGTGACTACCATATCCATGACCTCGATATGTTCTCGGGCTATTGTGCTGGCTGGAGTTTACGAGTACTCCTCGAACAAGGCTTCAATGGTGTCGACAATAAAGTCGAATCTGGGCCACCCAAGCATCTCTCGTCGGCTGTTTCGCAAATGGTGAACTTTTTGGGGACGCTTCAGAACGAATGGGCAGGTGCGCAGGCCTTCTCGAGCTTCGATACCTACCTGGCTCCTTTTGTAAAAAAGAAAGATCTGGAGGTACGGGCTGATATTGAAAAGTTTGGAATGAAGTTTGGTACGAAAGAAGATGAAGATCGGTATATTTATGAGGCGGTGTATCGATACGTGTACCAGAACCTCCAGTCATTTGTCTTTAACTTGAACATCCCGTCGCGTTGGGGAACACAAACGCCGTTTACCAATATCACGCTCGACTGGGACTGCCCGGAGGACCTTCGGGACAAGCGACTCCTCTTGGGCGGTGAGCCGTTCGCGTTTACATTTGGCGAGCTCGGAAAGGAAATGGACATCGTAAACAAAGCTTTTATCGAGATCATGACGGCGGGGGACGCCAAGGGGCGAACTTTTACCTTTCCGATCCCGACCTACAACGTTGGCAAGGATTTCGATTGGGAGAACGAAAAGAATCTCCCCCTTTTTGAGATGACGGCAAAATACGGCACACCGTATTTCCAGAACTTCATCAATTCGAGTCTCAACCCAGGCGACGTGCGGTCGATGTGCTGTCGTTTGCAGCTTGATCTCCGGGAACTCCGGAAGCGTGGCGGGGGACTCTTTGGCTCGGCCGAAATGACGGGTTCGATCGGCGTCGTGACTCTCAATGCGGCTCGCATCGGTTACCTGACCAAGGGCGATGAGCAAGCTTTCTTTGAACGAGTGGAGCGACTCATGGAACTCGCCAAGGTATCGCTCGAGATCAAACGCAAAGTGATTCAGGAGTGGATTGATCGAGGACTCTTTCCCTACACCAAGCGCTATCTCGGGTATCTCAAGAATCATTTCTCCACGATTGGTATCAATGGCTTGAATGAGTCGATCAGAAATTTCACCAGTGGTAAAGAAAACATCACCACTGAATGGGGGCATGCATTCGCAGAAAGAGTACTCTCTTTCATGCAGGAGAAGATCAAATCATTCCAAGAAGAAACCAAGAATTTCTATAACCTTGAGGCAACGCCAGCTGAGGGGACAACGTACCGCTTCGCTAAGGAAGACAAAAAGCGTTTCCCAGACATCCTTCAAGCGGGGACGACCGAGGCGCCTTACTATACCAATTCCTCCCAAGTGCCGGTCGGTTACACCGATGATGTGTTCGAGGTTTTGAAGCTCCAAGACGATCTCCAGACCAAGTACACTGGTGGGACTGTGCTTCACTGCTATATGACGGAGCGTCTTTCGAGTCCAGAAGCTTGTCGCAATCTTGTACGGAAAATTCTCACCAATTTTCGTTTGCCGTACATCACCATTACCCCGACCTTCTCGATTTGTCCCAAACATGGGTACC
This sequence comes from uncultured Bdellovibrionales bacterium, assembly GCA_964597355.1. GTDB lineage: Bacteria > Patescibacteriota > Minisyncoccia > Moranbacterales > UBA1568 > SSEF01. The sequence goes on along the minus strand of CAZQWS010000015.1, from coordinate 11,664 downwards.
TCTCAGGTGAGTATGATTACTGTCCGAAATGTGATGCAGAACTGAGTGTTACTGGTGAACGCTTTGATGAGACGTACCGCAAGACCTATGTGAGTGCGGAAGCGAGCAAGTAGCATGTAAATTAATTTATTAAGTAACAAAAAAACTATGAGCCAAAACGAAACCAACCTGAATGCCAAGCGCACACGTTGTGAAATCTGGACCCGAGTGATGGGCTATCACCGACCAGTTTCCCATTTCAATATCGGGAAGAAAGCTGAGCATTATTCACGCAAACACTTCGTTGAGTGCGTCGCTGATAACGAGGCCTTTACGAAACAGTACCAAGGAGCATGAAGCTTTCGGCGATCCAAAAATTTACGGTCCTGGATTATCCGGGGAAAGTCGCTTGCATCGCCTTTACCCCGGGTTGCAATATGCGCTGCGGCTTCTGTCATAATCCCGAATTTGTGTTGCCCGAACGCATCAAGGAACTAGCGCCAAGCTTTATTGATGAAGCGGTATTCTTGCGTTTTCTTGATGAGCGCCAGGGGCTTCTCGATGGGGTAGTGGTTTCTGGAGGAGAGCCAACAATTTGGCATGACCTCCCATCATTTCTTCGAAAGATCAAAGAGCGTGGTTTTCTTGTGAAACTTGATACCAATGGCAACCAGCCAAAAGTACTCTATGAGTTGTTAGAGAAAAAACTGGTGGACTACGTGGCTATGGATGTGAAAACTGCACTGTCTGAATATCCCAAGCTGGTTGGGTCCATGGTGAAGCCGGAAACTATAGAAGAGAGTATCAATCTCTTACGTTCTTCTGTTGTCGACTATGAATTTCGTACTACCCTTATTAAGGAAGTGCATACGCTGGAAGTGTTAGAAGCTATGCGAAAAATTCTCTCCGGAGCAGAACGATGGTTTCTTCAGACATTCCGGCCGGAGCATACACTCAAAACTTGTTTTGCTGTACACCACCCTTTTTCTTTAGAGGAACTTCAATCGATCCGAAAAAGATTTGAAACAAGTATTAATTTTATCGGAATAAGAAATTAATTTTCTCCTATGTTTGAAATCTTTTCATTCATCCAGTATCTTCTACTTCAAGGATTAGGGCTCGCGATCGCAATCGGCGTCGGTGGGCTTTTTATTTATATGGTCCTCCGCAAGCTTCATTCAACCGCGATGACCTGGGCATTGTTTTTCTTTTTCTTTGGCACCTGCCTCTTCCTCTATGTTCCAATGGGAGTGCCGAGCGCCATCACTTTCCCCTTTGGTCTCAAAACGTATGGTCCCTCTGAAGGACCATGGTTGCCATTAAAAAATGTTTTCAGCTTTTTCTCGCACTTTAACCAGTTTGAACGGGTGGCTGATATCGCGGCCGACCCCGATGTAACAGGAGCGTTTGAAGCAACTGAAGAACACGAAGTGGAAATCAAGATAACAGCCAAAGAAGTGCTCTCGGAAATAGCGCCAGGGGTTACCATGAATTACTGGACTTTTGACGGTATCGTGCCTGGACCATTCCTTCGAGTGCGCGAAGGGGATATGGTGCATCTCACCCTCGCCAATGATCCGACCAGCCTGCATCACCACAGTATCGATCTCCATGCTGTGACTGGTCCTGGCGGAGGAGCCGTCGCGACCAATGTAGCTCCCGGTGAATCCAAAGACTTTCGCTTTCGGGCTTTGAACCCTGGTCTCTATGTCTATCACTGCGCCCATCCCAATGTGGCCAATCATATGGCCCATGGCATGTACGGGATGATTCTCGTCGAGCCCAAGGAGGGACTACCCAAAGTAGACCGTGAGTTCTATGTCATGCAGGGTGAGATTTATACCGCTGAGAAAATGGGGGCCAAGGGGCTCCAGGTGATTGACGCTGGGAAAATGCTTTCAGGCGATGCGGAATACATTACCTTCAACGGGCGAGTGGGTGGGGTCACTGGCAAAATGAAGGCCAAGGTGGGTGAGACGGTACGTATTTACTTTGGCAATGGCGGTGTGAATCATATTTCTTCTTTCCATGTGATCGGTGAAATCTTTGACACGGTGTATCCAGAAGCGAGTGTGAGTGGGACGCTCTTCAAAAATGTTCAGACTACAGCCGTGCCAGCCGGTGGAGCAGCCATGACCGAATTCAAACTCGATGTCCCGGGAAAATACATCTTGGTGGATCATGCCTTGGCGCGCCTTGATCGGGGAGCCTGGGGAGTATTGGAAGTCACAGGCGAGGAAAACAAAGATGTCTTTGACGCCAAGATCGATCCTACTGCACCATCTGATGGCCACTAAAAACAAACAGAGAGTATTATTACAATACTCTCTGTTTTGTTTTACAAAAAAAGTTCCTGATGTAATCATTGAAAGGTAATACTTTCTCATATTATGGAGCACAAACAAAAGGGAGTTCTAATTATTGGTCTGGGTATCCTCATGCTAGGAGGCCTCGCTCTCTTGGTGTCCTCTTATACAGAAAGAAAACAGGTTGCTGATGTACCTGCCTTGATGTATCAAGAACCCGGGGAAGTACCGGGCGAAGTCAAGATGGAAGAGTCCGTTAATGATGGTGTGACTATTCAGGAGCCTATCGAACAATGGAAAGTATGTCGCAATGAAAAAGTAGGGTACGAGGTGAAATATCCAAGCGAGTGGCAAACATATCACAGTGGTCCTTATGGATTCATTCCTGATACATGTTCTACCACACATTCTTTTGTTGTAGGTCCAGATGAAACAATACAGGGAGTATTGGCAGCCCACAATACGCACTTTTTTATTAATTACGTCGATACATCTCTTGGCTCAGACTACCCTTATTGGGGAATAAAGTCATTGGAAGAATACCTTCAGCAAAATTCTGGTTATCAAGATAGAATTTACAAAAAAGGAACTATTGATGGAGTGCCGGCTGTCTGGGTAAAATATTCGGCGAAAGATAGTGCTCCAACTGAATTGATTACGTTTGGTAATAGTAAAGTAGTTTTTATAAAACGGAAGGGGCTATCTCCTGAATCCTTCGATCTCTTCCTTTCTACCTTCAGATTTCTCAAGTAAAAAAAAGAACCTAGTCAGAATTTTTCCGACCAGGTTGGGCGATTATTGCCACGAGATGGAAGAGGGTTATTGCCAGAGACTGCCGCTTACCCCGTTGCCGTAGGGATCTACCCGCATCCATTCCCCAGCAGAATTTTTCTTGTAGAACTCGATGTGAAGATGGGGGGGCTCCTAAGTAAAGGACATAAGACTAGGTTAGATGAAGCTTTTTAGGAAAGCAAGTCCCATTGATTTTTCTCGGCAGTGATGTTACTATGAGAGCACAATTTTGAAAGACGTTGATGAGGCTATCACCTCGTCGGCCCGAAAAATCAACTCGTGATCTCGGGCCAAGTCATAGGAAGAAATCCTCTGAGGAGAGTAGAGCCTATCGGGTCAGCCCGTAATAGCTGTAATGAAGTCCGCCTCGGGCGGAGAAGCAAGGTGGTACCGCGTTCGACTCCTATAGTCGCTCACGCCCTTAGCACAAGTGTGTTAGGGATTTTTTGTTTTTAAAACTATGCCATTCAAAAAAGTTGAATCACAAGTGAGTTTTCCGAAGTTGGAGGAGGAGATCCTTAAGTATTGGGATTCTGAAAAGATCTTCGAGAAGTCAGTGACGAGTCGTGAGGGGAAACCCCTGTACAGCTTTTACGACGGTCCCCCCTTCGCCAATGGCACACCACACCACGGACACATCCTTGCTTCGACATCGAAAGATGTTGTTCCTCGCTACTGGACCATGAAGGGGTATCAGGTACCTCGTCGCTGGGGATGGGACACTCACGGACTTCCGGTTGAAAGTAAAGTTGAGAAACGTCTTGGGTACAAAAATAAGCGAGAGATTGAAGCCGACATTGAACACTTCAATGCCGAGTGCCGCGCATCAGTCTTTGAAACGGTAGATGCTTTTCGGGACATGGTCCGCCGTATTGGACGCTTTGTGGATTTTGAGAATTCCTACAAGACCCTCGACAGTACCTATATGGAATCCGTCTGGTGGGCGTTCAAGACACTCTCTGACAAAGGACTGGTCTACGAGGATAAGCGCATTTCACTTTTTTGCCCCCATTGTTCGACACCGCTTTCCAACTTCGAGATCGCCATGGACAACTCATATGAAAACGACACCGATCCGTCGGTTTACGTGAAATTTCGTGTTCCGGAAAAAAACTTTTCGCTTCTTGCCTGGACCACGACCCCCTGGACTTTGCCGGCTAATGTTTCGATCGCAGTGCATTCGGACATCGATTATGTCGTGGTGGAGCATGAAGGGGAAGAGCTCGTGCTGGCTAAAAACGCAATCAGCCGTGCGCTTGGCGAAGGTGTGGCGGTGAAACGCGAACTGAAGGGGAGTGAGCTCATAGGACTTCACTATGAGCCACTCTTTCCCCACACCATTAAGGATGGGTACCGAGTGGTAGCGGCAGATTTTGTGACGGATACTGATGGGACAGGGATCGCCCACGAAGCGCCTGCCTATGGTGAGGAGGACTTCGAGCTACGCAAGAAGGAGCATCTTCCGCTCATTGAAAATGTCGATGATGAAGGAAAGTTCACTGAGGGTATATGGCAGGGGGAAAAGGTTTGGGATGCGAACAGTAAGGTTATTGAACACCTCCAGAAAAATAGCCAGATCTTGAAGGTGGAGGAGGTGACTCACAGCTATCCACATTGCTATCGTTGCCATACCAAACTTATCTACAAGGCTCAGGATGCATGGTTTATCAGTATTGAAAAACTTCGACCTGAGCTTCTCGCACAGAATAACAAGATTGATTGGCAGCCGGAACACCTGCAGCATGGCCGCTTCGGCAAGGGTCTCGAGACTGCACCCGATTGGAACATATCGCGCTCTCGCTATTGGGGAACGCCTATGCCTATATGGAAGTGTGATGTTTGCCGAGAATGTAGAATGATCGGTTCGTATGCCGAACTCAAAGAGCTCTCGGGACAGGAACTCCCTGATTATCATCGGCCATACATTGATAAAGTTACCTTCCCCTGTGCTTGCGGAAAGGGGACTCTGGTTCGGATCAAGGACGTGTTTGATTGTTGGGTGGAGTCTGGTTCAATGCCTTTTGCCTCGGTGCATTACCCTTTCGAGAACAAAGAACTTTTTGAAGCAGGATATCCGGCTCAGTTCATCTCAGAGTATGTAGCTCAGACGCGCGGTTGGTTCTATACCTTGCATGTGATGTCAGTGGCGCTCTTTGGGAAGCCGAGCTTCATGCATGCGGTAACCACTGGGACCATTGCCGGAGGCGACGGGAGAAAAATGTCAAAGTCATATGGCAACTATACCGATCCGGCCGTACTTCTCGACCGATATGGGGCTGATGCGTTCCGTCAGTACCTCATGCAGTCACCCTTGATGGAGGGAGAGAACTTGAATTTCAACGACAAGGAACTTGAAGATATTGTGAAGGGACCGTTCCGGATGCTCTGGAACTCCTATTCGTTTTTTGTCATGTATGCGAATATCGATCATTGGGAACCGAAGAACATTGGGGAACCGAAGAACATTCTTGATCGATGGATCCTTTCCGAGTTGGCCATGTTGGTCCGAGACATGGATACAGCCATGGAGAAATATGAGATTGCAAAAGCAGTACGAGCCATTGCACCATTTGTTGATAATCTTTCCAACTGGTACATTCGCCGAAGTCGGCGCCGTTTCTGGAAATCGGAAGATGATGGAGACAAGCAAGAGGCGTACGCCACCCTTTATGAGGTCTTAGTGACACTTTCCAAAGTAATGGCCCCTTTTACCCCTTTCATTGCAGAGGAGGTTTACCGTAACCTTACTGGTGAAACATCGGTGCATCTTGCGGATTTCCCTCAGGCTGATACCAATCATATTAATGAAGGATTGAATACGACCATGCATCGAGCCCGTCATCTTGTTACGGAGGGACTAAAGCTGCGGGCTGATATGAAGATAAAAGTCCGCCAACCGCTCTCAAAGGTAATGATAAAAGAGTCTTTGGACGAAGAATTTGCAGTCATCTTAAAAGACGAGCTCAATGTCAAGAATGTGGTTATAAATGTTTCTCAAGCTGAAGATATTCTTCTGGATACGGCAATAACCCCAGAGCTGAAACTCGAAGGGGAAGCCCGAGAAGTGATCCGGGCTATCCAAGAAGGCCGCAAGAAAGCTGGATTCAATGTTGAGGATCGGATTGTGCTGGGGTACGGTGGCAAAGAAAAAGTCTTTGAGGCATTCCAAGAGCTTATCGCCAAGGAAGTATTGGCTACCGAAGTCCAAAAAGGTGAACTCGATAACGTTGAATACACTGAAACTACAGAGCTCGACGGAGAAAGCTTCACGTTTACTCTCAAGCGAGTATGAGTCGGTTGATTGTTATTTGTGGTCTTCCAGGCAGTGGCAAGACCACTTTGGCGAGTGAGCTATCACGGAAACTGAATATTTTTTGTCTCCACAAAGATTCGGTCAAAGAATCACTGTTTGAATCGCTAAAGCTTTCAACTTTGGAAGAGAGCAAAAAGATTGGCTACCCATCTGTCAAAGTGGCTTTGGACTTGACTGAAGAAAATATCGCACGAGGTATTGATGTCATTTTGGAGTCGCCATTTAATTTTCCTGAAGAGGGAAAGTTGTTCGAAGAGTGGAAGAAAAAATACGGCATTGAGTTTTTGGCTGTTATCTTGGAGGTTGACTTGGAGAAGCGCCGCCGCCGGTTTGTGGGACGCGAAAGACATCAAGCTCATCACGATACTGATCGTCTACGAGAAGCTGACAACACCTTTGGCCAGGCATGTGCTTACGAACATATTCCAGAAAAAAAGCTGTTTCTCAAAAGTGATCGTCCTGTTGAGAAATTAGTGGAGGAAGTAGTAGGTTTTCTTCATTCATAACTCTTGATGTATCTCTAAAGTGGAATACCGTTACACGGCCATTGTCTTGAAGAAGCGTGAGGTCGGGGAAACCGATCGGATTTATACGTTCTTTACTCGAGAAGCAGGGAAGATTGCTTCGATCGCTAAAGGCGTACGCAAAAGCGAAGCCAAACTTGCGAGTGCGTTTGAGACAGGATCGAAGGTTGAAGTCATGATCGTCCGGACCAGGGGATTGGGCAAAGTGGCCGGTGCGGTGCTTGAGGAGTCTTTTACCGTATTGCGGCAGAACTTCGAGGCTCTTCGGCTTTTGCTCGAAGCACTCAGTATCTTTGACCGATTGGTTGAACCAGAGGAAAAAGATGAGACTTTGTATGAGCTGCTCGAGGAGTACCTCAAAACACTCTCCACGCTCGTTAGCACCGGACGAGAGGATAAACTCACTTTGGTCACTGAAGCATTTTTCTTTCAACTCTGTTTCCATCTCGGCTACCCACTCCAGCTCAATGTTTCGGTGATATCAGGAGAGAAACTTCGGGCGGGGGAGCGCTATATCATCAGTTCCAGTCAGGGCGGGGTGCTCGGCACCCATGAAGCCACTAGAGTGAGCGATGGATTGGTAGTACATGAAGCCGTTATCAAACTACTCCGGTTATTTGGGCAGCATTCGCTCCTCGCACTTTCCAAAGTAGCGGTGAGCGGAGAGACGCTTAATGAGCTCTCCCGTTTTCGCCAAGTTTTCCTGGCCTGGATTCGGCGGTAGAACCCTGGTTCTTTGAGAATCTGTTAGAATACATACAAATATAAAATATGTCGCTCGAAGATCTTAATGAACAAATCTACAAACGGGAAGAGGGAGAAAAGTCTAAGTCCCGCTTTTCTTTTGCTCAAATACCAGCGATCCATATTCCAGAGGCTGATCCGACACTATCGCGTTGGGCTGATCGACCACCAAAAACACCTTTCCAAAAAAATTCATTGAAGGAACACTTTTTCAAACGAAAAAAGCTGATCATCGGACTATTGCTCGCCCTGCTCACTCTCGTTTCATTGTTGGTATTTGTCGGCCGGCGCACACTGCTTTTCAACCCCGATCTTGTTACCGTTGAACTCACTGGACCCAAGATAACCGAGACGGGGACATTGGTAACGTTTACTGTCCGGTATACCAACCCTAACTGGGTCAAACTTGCCGAATCAGAATTAGTCATCACCTATCCGGAGACGTTTCATTTATCGACCACTGAGGGGTGGAAAGTAGCACGAAGACAAGCTATCCGAACCCTACCCCCTCTGGAGGACCGTGCCCATGGCGAGCTAACATTTACCGGAAATTTCCAATCGTTTGATCAGACCACGGCGCTTCTTTCGGCCTCGCTTCGCTATGGACCGGAAGGGCTAGGAAGTCGGGCCGAGAAAAAAGATGAGTGGGGCGTAGAACTTGAGCGGTCACTCATCGGTATCGAGATTAATGGACCGCCAACAGTGATGAGTGGCCAAAATGTTGAATATACCGTCGAGTATCACAATAACAGTGAGGAAACGCTAGGGACAGGAGAGATTCTTCTTGAATATCCAGAAGGGTTTACGCCGACAGCCTTTGCTCCAGAGCCGAAGCGTGATGAGCGAGTCTGGGGAATCAGTGTGCTCAAAGGGGGTATGCGTGGATCTATCAGTATTAAAGGAGTGGTTATTGGGAGTACTGGGGATTCCAAACGGATCATCGCTCGTGTAGGAAAGCAAAGCGGTGATGGGAAGTTCCTGACGCTCGCCGAAGAAGAAAAAGTAACTCAGATAATTGCTCCCCCGCTCTCTATTACTTTGACGGCTGACGGAGCCAATGGGGTGGTCGAAGCAGGGCAGATGCTGAGTTTCCGTCTGAGCTTCCAAAACGAGAGTAGTTTCGGATTGCGCGACCTCATTGCGACAGTGAGGCTTGACCCAGCTACAGTGGATGTGACTGACCTTTTGGTCCCCAAAGGAGTGACGTATTCCAAAGCTACTCAGCAAGTTACTTTTAAGGCGGCTGATGTACCGATTTTGCGTAGTCTCGATCCAGGCAAGAAGGGAGAAATTACTTTTTCAGTACCGGTACGGAGAGATCTAAGCACCATTGGTGCCCATGATGTGGAAATTCTTGTTACCACTGCCATGGACAGTCCTGACATACCGCATTCTACCAATACGGAAGCTTTGGTGGCGAGGGGAGAGATACGTTTCAAAGTACGAACCACTGCTAACGCATCTGTGAGCGGGTACTTCTATGACGCTGCTTATCCCAACAGTGGCCCGATGCCGACACGGGTAGGAGAAGAAACGACGTATACGTTGCATTTGGCGGCAGCGAGTAGTTTGAATACACTTGGTGATGGGAAAATGACGCTGAACTTTCCGAGTACAACTCGTTTTCTTGGAGTAGTTTCACCAGACCAAACAGAAGTTTCGTTCAATGAGCGCACAGGAGAACTTATTTGGAAACCAGGAAATATTGCTTCAGGTGTGAATAATACAAAAATGGTAGCTATTCGGATCGGTGTTACCCCGCCTCCCAATAGCGTGGGGCAGACACTGAGCCTCATGAACAAAGGCGAGTTTACGGCCCGAGATGCCTTCACTAATACTGATGTGAAGGTGGATATTTCTGAGAAAACTATGGATCTTCCTGAGGATGTCCGGTTGAGTCACAATGAGACACGGGTTACCTCAGGTCAATAACCAACTCTTGAGTAGAGCCCCTTCTTTGTTGTGGATATTGCATCGTTGGGTATCTTTTGATACCGTTCGATAGGCTTGGACCAACACTTCCGTAATAATCGTCTCTTCTAGCATGTTTCAACTCATCTCTTCAACTTCGTGTGGTCGCCAAGGCAAGGTAGTCACTGCTCACGGTGTCGTTGACACCCCTTTTTTTATGCCGGACGCGACCCGGGGTACGGTGCGTGGTCTGACTCGAGTAGATCTCGAGGCAGTCGAGATTGAGGCACTGGTGGTCAATACCTACCATCTCATGCTTCAGCCGGGCGAAACGCTGGTACGCGAGGCTGGCGGCATCCATACCTTTATGGATTGGTCACATCCCGTCTTGTCCGATTCCGGCGGTTATCAGGTGTATTCGCTTATCCACAAGAATCCGGAGCTAGGTCGTATCACCGAGGAAGGAGCGGAATTCCGTTCCATTCTCGATGGTTCCAAACATCTCCTCACTCCTGAACGTTCTATCCAAATCCAGTTTGATCTTGGAGTGGATATGATGGTGTGTCTCGATGATCCGCGGCCCAATGATGCGAGAGAAGAAGAAATTGTGGCTGCGGTTGATCGGACACTGCGTTGGGCACGGCGTTGTCGGGATGAGTATGACCGTCAGATTGTTTCTCGCGGACTTGATGATAGTACGCGCCCACTCCTCTTTGGAGTAGTCCAAGGCGGCATGATCGTGAGTGAACGCAAGCGTTGTGCCGAAGAGCTGGTAGCAATCGGATTTGATGGTTATGGTCTTGGTGGGCGTCACATTGATTGTGACGGGAAATTTCTTGAAGACGTCGTGGCCGCTATTCCGACCTATCTACCTGAAGGCAGCATTCGGTTTGCACTCGGGGTAGGCACACCGGATGATATCGTTCGGTTTCACCGTTTGGGCTGGGATATGTTTGATTGTGTCATTCCGACTCGCGAGGGTCGGCATGGGCGTTTGTTCCTTTGGAGAAACAAAAACACAGACTCACTCGAGGATTTTTACGAAATGATTAATATCAAGAATGAACGGTTTGAACGGGACTTTTCGCCGGTTGATCCGACGTGTGACTGTACGCTCTGCACTAAGTACACGAGAAGCTATCTGAAACATCTTTTGAAAGTAGGGGAGCCGCTCGCACTGCGTCTCGCCTCCGAACATAACCTGCGTTTCTATATGCGTCTAATCCGATTGCTACGATCACAAAAAGAGAGTTGATCGGCAGAGGGAATATGGTACTATTCACTTGTTAAATAAAAGTAGTAGGGAGCCAATTTCAGCTTATCTTGTCAACCCCGTGTAATCGAGCTTTACTTGTATTCGCTTATAGTGAAATTAAACAGGGTAGATCGACCAAACTTATGATCGAACAAAAAAATGATTTGATGGAAAAGATTACTTCGCTTGCCAAGCGGCGAGGTTTTGTCTACCCATCCTCTGAGATCTATGGTGGGTTTGCAGCTGTCTATGATTTTGGCCCGTATGGTGTAGAACTCGCCAAGAATATCCGTGAAGCCTGGTGGAAAGCAATGGTCTACGACCACGACAATATCGTCGGACTCGACAGTGCGATCTTCATGCATCCGAAAGTGTGGGAAGCTTCTGGTCATGTCGGCGGTTTTTCGGATCCACTAGCTGAGTGCAAAGAATGTCACGCGCGGGTGCGAGTGGATCATTTGCTTGAAACAGCCGGTATCTTTGCTGATGAGAAAATGACAGAAGCCGAGATTAACGCGCTTTTGGCGGAACATGAGACCAAACTCAAATGTCCTAAGTGCGGAAAATCCAATTTTACCGAGGCCAAGAACTTCAACCTCCTCGTTCAGTCCAATCTGGGAAATTTCACTGGAACTTGGGACGGAGAACCAACGTATCTCCGTGGTGAGACCTGCCAGGGAATTTATGTCAATTTCAAAAATGTGCTTGATAGTTCACGAGTGAAAGTTCCCTTCGGTATTGCGCAGATCGGTAAGGCTTTCCGCAATGAGATCACTGCTCGGCAATTTATTTTTCGCAAACGAGAATTTGAGCAGATGGAGATGCAGTATTTTGTGCATC
>CAZQWS010000014.1:0-21921 GCA_964597355.1 uncultured Bdellovibrionales bacterium | reverse complement strand
GGTGACGCCTTTTTTCGATACTTTTTAAACACTAGCTGCTACTCCTGTGGAAATCAGAAATATCGCTATTATTGCTCACGTTGACCACGGCAAAACGACTTTGACCGATGCTTTGATGCGCCAAACCGGGGCGGTGACCGCTGATGGAGCCTCGATGGACAGTAATGCTCTTGAGCGCGAACGTGGTATTACGATTTATGCCAAAAACGCTTCGCTGACTTGGAAAGACACCAAGATCAATATTGTGGATACTCCCGGTCATGCAGACTTTGGCTCTGAAGTAGAGCGGGTACTCCGTTCTATTGATTCGGTGATTTTAGTGGTTGACGCCCAGGAAGGGCCGATGCCTCAAACTCGCTTTGTATTGAAAAAGTCACTTGAGCTTGGCCTCAAACCAATTGTGGTGATCAACAAGATTGATAAACCAGCGGCCCGTCCAGAAGCAGTGCAGGAAATGGTGTATGAGCTCTTCCTTGATCTCGGGGCTAATGATGAACAACTTGATTTTGCTGTAGTCTATGCGATTGCCCGGCAGGGTATTGCCAAGCGGAATCTGCGTGATGAGAGTACAGATCTTTCTCCACTATTGGATACTATTCTTGAACGGGTTACCCCAGCTGGTAATGACACCAATAAGCCATTGCGAGCACAGCCTTTTAATTTAGGTTATGACAACTTTGTTGGGCGTCTAGCTATTGCTCGTGTGTATGAAGGAAAAATATCAGTCAATGACACGGTGATGCTCCGCAACAGTGGAGGGAAGTCCTTGTCCGGTCGGATTGTGAAATTGTTTACCTTTCGTGGAATGGAACGTATTGAAACACCAGCAGTAGAGGCGGGTGATATTGTCATGATTGCTGGACTTGCCGATGTCGAAATTGGAGATACGATTACAACTGACCAAAATGCAGAATTGCTTCCGGCTATCGCGATCGATGAGCCAACCATCTCTCTTGATTTTATGGTCAACGATAGTCCTTTTGCTGGACGTGAGGGAAAATTTGTGACCAATAAACAGCTTCGGGAACGACTTGAGAAGGAACTCGAAATCAATGTTGGTCTCAAAATCGACTTTGCTGACGACCACTACAAGGTGTATGGCCGTGGTGAGCTTCATATCTCTATCCTTATCGAAAATATGCGTCGCGAAGGATATGAAGTGCAGGTATCTCAACCGCAGGTCATTGTGAAAGAAATCGATGGGGTTAAATCCGAACCATACGAAGAAGTAACGATCGAGTGTCCTATGGAAGTAACCGGTCCGGTTATCGAAAAGCTTGGGAAGCGGAAGGGGATCATGATGGATATGCGTGAAGGATCGGGGGGCTATCAGCGACTCATCTTTGAAGTGCCAACACGAGGACTTCTCGGGTATCGTGGAGAGTTTATGGTGGACACTCGAGGAGAAGGGACGCTCTATACCCGCGTCATTGGTTTCCGTCCATTTTCTGGCGAAATTGATCATAAAGATGTTGGTTCAATGATTTCAATGGAAACCGGGAAAGCCGCTGCCTTTTCTCTCGATAATCTTCAAACTCGTGGCACTCTCTATATTGGGCACGCTACTGAAGTGTATGAAGGGATGGTGATTGGGAGCGCTGCTAAGGGTGAAGACATGACGGTGAACCCAATTAAGGGGAAGGCCATGAGTAACATGCGTTCCTCAGGAGCTGATGAAGCTATCAAACTTACCCCACCCTGGGAGCTGAGTATTGAACGCGGGCTGGAAATTATGAATGCTGACGAGTACCTTGAAGTCACCCCTGGTTCGGTGAGATTGCGTAAACAATTCTTAAAAGAGACTGATCGGGTTCGAGCGGCTCGGAAGAAATAGTGATTGAAAACAAAGTAAGACCGGGAAGATGCCCCGGTTTTTTTTGTCTTGACTCTGTACTATTTTTGCAATTATTAGTGATTATCCAGGATTAGAGAGTAGTCGATACTTTGTGTCGGTTGTCTGGTTGTATTGGGTTGTTTTTGAAAATGATACAGGATTGACAATACCCCCATGGGGGTATTAAGATAGAAATATTATTAAAGAAAAGAATTGCTATGCACCATCAATCCTCTGACAACAAACAAAAGCTTATTCGTAGACTCAAGATCATCGAAGGTCAAATTCGTGGGCTACAGGAAATGATCGAGAAAGATACGTACTGCATTGATGTCATCACGCAGACTTCGGCTGTGAAACAAGGCCTCACAGTAATCGAAGACAAGCTCATGGAAAGTCATCTCGGAAGCTGTGTGATCCGCCAGATGAAAAACGGTGAGGAAGCCAAGGCTAAAGCCGAAATCCTCAAAGTGTATCAACTCAAACGAAAATAGTATGCAAGAAGCAACTTATAAAATCAGAGGAATGCACTGTGCTAGTTGTGCCAATATTATCGAGCGAACCTTTAAGAAGGTTGAAGGAGTAGAATCAGTTTCTGCTAATTATGGCAACGAGAGTGTTAAGGTAAGCTTTGATACTGGAAAAACTTCACCAGAAGCATTGTCGAAGACGCTTGAGCCACTCGGGTATTCGCTTATTCTTCCAAAAAAGGAGAAAGAGCATGTTGGACATGATATGAGTGCAGCAGAAATGGGCATGAGCGAAGAAGAACATGCAGCTCATACGGGTATCGGACAATCTAAAGAAGAAAAACTGGCTGAAGTAAAGGAAATGTACTCAAAGGTGCGGATAGCTTTGCCGCTTGCTGTTATCACAACCGTCATTATGGTTTGGGAGGCACTTATTGAGTATGGATCCATCAATGAAATGAGTCCAACTATAATGGAATTTTTCCATCATCTGTTGCCGATTTTTGCTACGTACATGCTCCTAGTAGTGGGAAGGCCGTATCTCTTTGGTGTCTACCGATTCTTTCGCTATGGGCACGCCAATATGGATACGCTTATTGGTATTGGTACATTAGCAGCCTTTCTGTACAGCTTTATCGTTACGGCTTTTGAGGACACCCTCCGACCGTTTATTAATGTTGATTATCAGTACTACGATGTGACGATCGTGGTCATTGCTTTCATTGCCTTAGGGAAATATCTCGAAGCTCAGTCAAAAATTAAAACGGGCGATGCTATTGAAAAGCTCCTCAATTTGCAAGCTAAAACAGCGCTCGTTATTCGGGACAATCAAGAAATAGAGATTCCAATTGATCAAGTAAAGAAGAGCGAACTCATTATCGTAAAGCCGGGGGTCAAAATCCCAGTGGATGGCGTTATCACGGAGGGTTTTTCTTATGTCGATGAGAGCATGGTAACTGGCGAACCAATGCCCGTGGAAAAAAAAGTTGGAGATATGGTAATTGCCGGGACTCTTAACACGACGGGCGCGTTTACTTTTCAAGCGACCAAAGTAGGCGCGGAAACGTTACTCGCTCAAATTATTAAAATGGTGGAAGATGCCCAGGGGAGCAAGGCGCCGATTCAGGCGGTTGCTGATAGGGTCTCTTCTGTGTTTGTGCCGATCGTTCTAGTGCTAGCCGTACTCGCACTTGATGGCTGGCTTCTTTTTGGAACTGAAGTCTTTGGTTTTGCTCAAGCACTCTCTTTTGGGTTGACTGCATTTGTAGGAATCCTTGTCATTGCTTGCCCATGTGCACTTGGTTTGGCTACGCCGACCGCTATCATTGTCGGAGTAGGCAAGGGTGCTAAAGAAGGTATTCTCATTAAAGATGCAGCGACACTTGAGAGGTTGCATGAAGTAGATACGGTAGTGATAGATAAGACGGGAACAATCACCAAAGGTAAACCGACTTTGGTCGATATACGAAATCTTTCTTCGCTTCAGGATGAAGAGTTAGTGTCGATTCTCACTTCACTCGAGACGAAGTCGGAACATCCGATTGCGCATGCGATTGTAAAGTATGCTAAAGAAAAAAACATTGCTTATTCTACTGTTTCAGACTTTAAAGGATTGCAAGGAAAAGGACTATCAGGCATTGTTACGGGTAAGAAATATTTTGCTGGCAATATCAAATTAGTCCAAGAACTTGGCCTGGTTTTTGATATGGCTGAACTTGATGTCCTTGCCACTCAAGGAAAAACACCAGTTGTTTTGGCTACCGAGGAACAGGTGCTTGGTTTTGTAATGGTGGCTGACGAGATCAAGGTGGAATCAATCGAAGCTATGAAAAGCCTTCATGCGCTCGGTATCAAGGTTATTATGTTGACCGGTGATGACGAAAAAACTGCTCGGCATATCGGATCCTTGGTAGGAATTGATACAGTAGTAGCACATGTGTTACCGCAGGAAAAGTTGGAAAAAATAAAAGAACTCCAAAGAAAAGGAAGTGTTGTAGCTATGGCTGGGGACGGAGTGAATGATGCACCAGCTCTCGCGCAAGCCCATGTTGGTATTGCTATGGGGACCGGAACCGACGTGGCCATAGAATCAGCGGGCATCACACTCCTTGGAGGTGACATTTCCAAGTTGGTCAAGGCTATTCGTCTTTCACGGATGACAATGACGGGTATCAAACAGAATCTCTTCTGGGCCTTCATTTACAATATCATCGGTATTCCGCTTGCAGCAGGGGTGTTTTATCCATTTTTTGGGTGGGTGCTCTCTCCGGTTTTTGCGGGCTTTGCTATGGCTATGTCGAGTGTTTCGGTGGTGTCCAATTCGCTTCGCATTAAAGTGAAAAAACTCTAACCTATGGATGCAATCATTAAAAAAGCAGTCATTCTCCTTTTCGCTCTTTCCCCGGTATTCATCAGTCTTGTGCTTTTGCGGCAGGAGACTAAGATAGGCCGAGAGGCTTTGGAAAAGGTGTATGTGGCTCTTGAAGAAGAGGGGCAAATCGCGGTTGTTGACGCCGAGAAAAAGAGGCTTGTCAAGAGTATTGGTCTTTCGCATGAACAAGATGGAAAGATTGTTCGGTACGAGGCCCATAATGTTCAAGTGACACCGGACGGATCGAAGGTACTCGTCACGGCTAATGTCAATCGTGGTGTTATGGGTAAAAACATTGAGAGTGAGGAAGATCTTTCCGATGGATTGCGTGACCGGATTTTCATCATTGATCCATTTGCAGATGCAATTATTGACTCGATTGAACTTGGTATAGATCTTCATCTAGCACATGTGGTTTCTGATTTAAATGGAAAAGTGGCATATGTTAATGCGCAGGAAACAGGCCAAGTTTTTGTGGTAGATTTGGAAACGCGGAAAACTCTAGGGAAATTTGAATTAGGCGGGAAAAGTGGACCGCATGGCCTCAGGCTTTCACCGGATGGCACTAAGCTCTTCGTTGCCTTACTTGATGGTAATGGGATGGGAATGATTGACCTTGCTAAGAAGAAAATCAATTACTTCTCACTTCCTGGTAAGGCTGTACAAACAGCGGTGACTCCTGATGGTATGTATGTTTTTGCCTCGATCTATGACGCAAAAAAGATTGCATGGTTTAATATGAACACTGAAGAATCTGGATATATCACTTTACCCCAAGGAGCAGCTGGGCCAGTGCAGCTATATCCGAGCCCAGACTCGAGTTTTCTCTATGTTGCTGATCAGGGGTTTTACTTTGATCAGCCAGAAAGCAAACAAGTCTATCGCATTAATATTAATCAAAAGATCGTAGACCAAACACTCGAAGCTGGTTCTGCACCACACGGCATTGTCATCGATAAGCAAGGTACCTTTGCCTATGTTACTAACTTGACCGGAGATGATCTCTCGATCATTGATTTGGTGCTTAGAAAAGAAGTGAAAAAGATTCCAGTGGGGAAAATGCCGAATGGAGTGAGTATATGGAATAGGACCGCTGGCGGCACTCCTTAATTTTTAGTCCCAGAAGATATTATGAACGAAACAAAACATACTTTCCATGTGAGTGGTATGCACTGTCATTCCTGCGTGCTCCTTACGGAAAGCGAGTTAAAAGAATATCCAGGTATTACGGACGCTCATACGAGCCTGAAAACACACTCGGTCACGGTAACCGGAGACTTTGGCAATCAGGAGCCAGAAGAAATTGTTGAAGGATTAAATGTCCTTTTAAAGCCACATGGCTATAGTCTCTCGGTTGAGAAACAAAATCACATGAAGAATTGGGCCGACTTCAAAATAGCTCTCCCGCTTGCCGTTCTTTTTGTAATTCTCTTTGTGCTTCTCCAGAAAATCGGAATTGTGAATTGGGTTGATACTGGGAATCTTTCGTATGGGACAATATTCCTCATCGGGGTCATTGCCTCGCTCTCAACGTGCATGGCTATTGTAGGTGGACTGGTTCTTTCACTCTCAGCTACTTTTGCCAAAGAAGGAGATCGAGTGAGACCCCAGCTTCTTTTCCATGGAGGGCGGCTCCTGGCCTTCTTTCTCTTGGGGGGAGTGATCGGAGCTATCGGAGCTAATTTTTCCCTGAGTGCCAATGCTACTTTTGTCCTGAGTTTGCTGATTGGTCTCATTATGCTTATTCTCGGGATCAACCTCCTTGATGTCTTCCCTTGGGCGAAGCGATTGCAGCTTTCCATGCCGAGATTTCTCTCCACCAAAGCATATGCGGTCTCTGAATTCAACCATACTTTCACCCCGTTCCTGGTTGGGATAGCGACTTTTTTCTTGCCCTGTGGATTTACCCAATCGATGCAGTTTTATACGCTCTCTACCGGAGACTTCTTGAGCGGCGCTCTTACCATGTTTGCTTTTGCTTTAGGGACATTACCAATACTAGCACTTATCAGCTTCAGTTCATTCAGTATCAAAGATAGTCCAAAACGAGGAATTTTCTTTAAGACGGCTGGGCTGGTTGTTATTCTCTTTGCTCTCTTCAATATTATTAATAGTCTCGTTGTGATAGGATGGATTCCACCGGTATTTAACTTTTAGCGAATTTACCAGCATATGAAAATTATCTTTTTTTCTATCTTAGGTGTCGCTATCTTGGTTCTGGGATACTTTATGGTCCAAATAGCTAATCCTGAAGCAACATCAGAAACAATCCCTTCTAATCCGACGAGCAATGTTTCCATTGTGGATGGGAAACAAATTGTAGAGATCAATGCGAAAGGCGGATACGCCCCTCGCATAAGTACGGTCAAGCCTGGTGTGCCTACGGTGATCCGCTTCAATACAAAGGGCACTTTTGACTGTTCTTCAGTCGTTAGTATCCCAAGTAAGAATATTAACGAGGTCCTGCCTCCCTCTGGAGTTACTGAGGTTGCTATTGGCACTCTTGAGCCTGGTACTCTCGATGGAAGTTGTGGCATGGGTATGTATCCTTTTGAATTACGCGTTGCCAATTAGTATATGCATAAACAAGATATCGGTATCATTCTTGGAGTTACTCTTTTGGTAATTCTTTGGACTGGATGGATAGTAAAAGAGAAAAAGTTTCAAACCGTTCCTCAAGATGAAACAGTCAAAGAAGAAATACCAGTAACACCAGAACAAAAACAAGAGAATCTTTATTCTTCGGCCAATATTTCCCAAAAGCCTTTAGAAAAAATTGATCCAAACGAAGGCTTTCCTCCTCCTACCGTTGAGGTGGTCAATGGCAGGCCAGAGCGAACGATTCATATGGGAGTGAGGCAGTATGCTTGGGATCCCTCTGTTTTAAGTGTGAAGCAAGGGGAGCTTGTAAGGCTCATTGTCCATAATGCAGATGTCCAGCATGGACTCGTGATCCCTGATCTCAATGTACTCAATATTGATATTCCTCCTGAGGGAGCAGTGATTGAGTTTGAAGCGAGCAAGGCCGGCACGTTTTCATTCTTCTGTTCCTATTACTGTGGTGAAAATCATAGTCTGATGCGGGGAAAAATTATAGTGGAATAGAGATACTCTCAAAATACATTTGTTTGAGAGTGATATACTAAAGGCATGCTTACTGAATGGCTTATTCAATTTGGTCCGATCACGACCTTTTTTATTACCTACAAACTTTCAGGTGATAATTTTTTTGTTGCTACGTTAGTACTCATGATAGGCATCGTACTCGGGACTACCGCGAGTATTATCCGAGATCGGCGTTTGCCCTGGTTCCCTATTTATTCAGCTCTCTTCACCCTTTTCTTTGGTGGTGCCACCCTATATTTTCGTGATCCACATTGGCTCATGGTTCGAGATACCTTTTACGATGGTATTTTCGGGATCATTATCCTTATTGCGCTTTCGATGAAACACAATCTTCTCAAGACATTTTTCTTGCCCTTGTTTGCCCTGACAGAAAAAGGCTGGCAAGTCTTAGCCTGGCGTTGGGCGGTGTTTTTTCTTGTCGCGGCTACCATTAATGAGGTAGTTCGTCATTGGGTGACAACTGAGATTTGGGTATATTTTAAAGTAGTTGCCACGGTGACGTTTATTGTATTTGGTGTGTATCAGTTGACCCTCACCCATCGTGAGCGCTTACCAGAGGAGTCCAATAAACTTGGCATGCGTCGGCGCGCCTAACCCATATCGCTCTATGTTTTCTGAATATCTTCATCTCGTAGCATATGCTGGTCTTATGGCTGGCTGCGTTCTACTCGTGATTCTTGGTCTAGCCTTGTTTCTTCGGGATAATAGCATCATCGATGTCGTCTATGGGCCAGTTTTGGTTCTTGTTAGTTGGAGCTTAGCTTGGCTATGGATGGAGTGGTCCTGGCGGCAGATAATACTGCTTGTGATAGTCACCTTGTGGGGACTTCGCTTAGGAATACGTATTTTCCGCAAGAATTGGCGCAAACCTGAGGATTTTCGTTACCGGAATTGGCGTGATCAGTGGCAACAAAAAAGCATGCTCTACTTTTTCTTTCGTAGTCTCGTGCAAATTTATCTACTTCAGGGGGTAGTGATCTTGGCGGTGCTTACTCCAATACTTATCACTTTTTCTCAGACCCAAATGCCGCTTTTTTGGTTTAATTGGGTGGGGCTTGGTGTATGGGGTATTGGATTCTTCTTCGAAACGGTAGGGGATTGGCAATTGGACCGGTTTGTACGCAATCCAGAAAATCGAGGGAACATTATGACTACAGGCCTCTGGCGTTATACTCGTCACCCAAATTATTTTGGTGAAGCAACTATGTGGTGGGGGATATGGCTTTTAGTAGTGGGGCTGCCACTTACATCACTCGCCATTCTTTCTCCGGTGCTCGTCACCTTTCTCTTACTTCGAGTTTCGGGCGTGCCTATGCTCGAAGCCAAATGGGCTGGCCGAGCTGATTGGGAAATATACAAAAAGAAAACCAGTACTTTCTTCCCTTGGTTTCCCAAGAAAGTTTAAGGCAAAAAAAAGACCCAAGGGAATCCCTGTTGGTCTTTTGGTTGGAAGTCGTGGCTTCCTTATTACATCTGCGGTTAAACAGTAGTTGATTCTCGGTTGACCTTCATTCGGTCTTTGTGGGCTGCCCGTACTTGTTCTGCTAAGTCACCAGCTACCAGTTGTTGTGACGAAGCAGGCAACTGGTCGAACTGTTCAATGACCTGGAACAATGCCCTGCTTGAGGCCACCACGGTAGCGAGATCATGACTGTATTCCCCCTTGTTCCAGCGATGAGAAGGAATATGAGCCATTCTTGCCACGTTGTTCTGTAGGATTTCAAATTGTTTCACAAAACCATCGAGATCCAAGAGGATCTGCTGTCGGAGAAATGGGTACTGCACCCAAAACAAAGGGATTTCGTATCGACTGAAAAATACTCGAGCCCCTGCCCCTATCCGCAAGAGAGCTTCTCCTAGTCGAGGATCATCTTCGGGGAGATGACAAAGATCGATTTGAAGCTGGAGCTCTTCCTGGAGAACTCTGTTACCCAACTCTCTTCTTAGCTGGAGAAACATATTTTGCCAAAACTCTGTAGCCTTCGCTACTACTTGGAGAGGATGTATCAGCATGACCTACTCCTTGGTAGTTGATCGAAAAAACAAATACCCATGGCTCGTGGTCATAAGCGTCGCCAATGTACTACGCCTTCGTTATACTCCTTACCTCTCTTTTGCACAAGGGGGGAAGAAAACCGCTCTTCAAAGATGAATTTTGGCTGTTGGAAGGCTAGTTATGGAGTCTGGAAGTTAGCACGGTAGTCATCTGTTATTCAGTTCTTTCAGTTGGAGAACCATTAACGGGGTCAAACCACATCTCATAGATGACTGGAATAAAGAAGAGTTTGGCTACTCCCGAGAAAGTGAGACCGGCGATGATGGCGCCTCCAAGGCCTTGCCAGATCGGATCAGAGAGTGTGATCGGGATGAGACCAACGATCGTCGAGAGAGCAGTGAGGAGGATCGGTTCGAGGCGGCTCGTGGCTCCTTCAACAACAGCTTCTCGGACATTGAGGCCAAGGTCGAGGTTCTTATTGATCTTGTCGACCATGATGATCGAGTTGTTGACGACAATCCCGAAAAGAGCAAGGACTCCGATCAAAGCCGGAAAGGAGAGAGGGATACCAAAGAGAGCGAAGAAGATGAAAACACCAGAAACGGCGATCGGAATGACAAGGAGAACAATGAGAGCTTTGCGGAAAGAGTTGAACTGTACCACCATAGTTCCAAAGATGAGCAAGGCAGAGAGAAACATGGCATATATGATTGATTGTACGGACTTATTATTTTCCTCGTTTACTCCACCGGTTTTCCAGCTGTATCCTTCTGGAAGTTCGAGCTTATTGTCGGCAAATGCTTCGATTTCTTTATTGAGTTCGGTCACGGAGTATCCGTCGGTAACACCAGCCGAGATGGAAATACTTCGCTTTTCATCTTCGCGGGTAACGAGGGTAGGGTTTTTCTCAAGACTGACGGTGCCAAGGGCTGTCAGAGGTACAAGAACACTACTCGGAGTAGCGATCATGAGGTGGCCAAGGTCATCGGGAGCACTGAAGTCACCTTCGTTTAAGCGAATCACGAGATCACGTTTATCTTCGTCAAAACGAGCATCTTCTTTGACGGTGATCCCACTCGCAATAGCCCGGAGGAGACTAGCGGTTTGATTGCTCGAGAGGCCAAGTGCAGCCAGTTTGGCATCATCAGGACTGAAGACGAGTTTCTTCCCTTCACTGGAAATAGAGATAGAAACGTTGTTGGTGCCAGGGAGATCTTCCACAAATCGTTTGGTTTTTTCCGCCAATGTTTCCAGGGTGGCAAAGTTATTTCCGAGCAGCTTGAGTTGGAGGTCGGCGCCCGCTGGCGGTCCACCAGAAAGCTGGGACACAGAGAGTTTCCCTTGATTGAAGAAGCTGAATTCTTTTTTGATGGCCTCAACGATTTCGGTGGAGGTGCGATCGCGTTCTCCTTTCGGAACGAGGTGAACGGTCATAAGGAGGTGATTAAACTCTTGTCCTCCAGTACTGGCCACAGTATCGACTGGTGAGGTGGCACCAATTTCCGCCAAGACAAAGTTTACTTCGGGGAATGATTGGAAATGAGGAAGAAGTTCATGGAGCACCTTTTCGCCCACCGGTGCGGTAGTCCCCGTAGGGAGCTCCACACTCGTATAGACGACATCGACATCGTCATTTGGGAAAAATTCATTGATAACGAAACCGAGCGGGACGAGGGCGTAGGAAAACACCATGAAGATAACAAGGAACAATATCGTACGAATTCTTGCCTTACGGGAAGAAAGGATTTTCTCCAGCAGGCCGCTGTAGAAAATGCTGAGGCGGTCAAAGTTGAGGAGCCCATTGTCTTTCACTTCGTGGAGGAACTTTCCGAAGGCAGTATTGTTCCATGCAGTAACAGTGCGGAAGAAAGAGCGTCCTAAACGAAAGAGGAGAAAGAGGAGGATAAGGGCGAGGATGAAGAGAGTGACCTTGAAGGGGCCGCTTGGAAGCATGACGAAAAGCAGGCCTCCGAGGAGTGCAAACAGCGCTACTAAGCCGGAGAGCTTTACTCGTCGAGGGAGAGTTCCTTCGAGGAAAAAGGCCATGAAAGGAATAACGATGAAGAGGGCGATGACTGCAGAGATAGCCAAGGCTGAAGAAACGACGATAGGAATTGGTCGGATAAATTCACCGATAATGCCGGTCGAGAGGAGGAGGGGAAGGAAGGCCCAAACGGTCGTGATTGTCGTAGTGAAGATCACTTCTTTGAAGTCCCGGAAAACGAGAAGTGCTGCTTCTGTAGCGGTGAACTTGCCTGAGCGGTAATAGCTCGACAGGGCAGAGATGACAACGATAGCGTTGTCAACGAGGATTCCGAGGGCCAAGAGGAGTGAGAAGAGAGAAATAAAGTTGATGGAAATCTCTACGGCTCCCATTATGATAAACGTGATGAGAAAGGTAAAGGGGATGGCGAGCGCCGCGACGAATGATTGGCGCAAACCGAAGAAAATAAGGAGGACGAGGAAGACGAGACCAAAGGTGATGGCGAAGTCATGCTCCAGTTGATTGAAGCTCTTGTCGATTTCGTAGGCTCCATCGAAATAAGTAGAGTACTGAAGGGGAAGACCTGATTTCTCCTTGAATTGGGCAAGCATCGTGTTGATATCATCGACGGTTTTCCCGGTATCCGCGCTTTCGGTTTGGTAGAGAGCGAGGAAGATGGCGCGCGTTGGCAAGCCTTCACGGTTGATGAGGAAAGCGGGGACAGTTCCTGGTTTTTCGGTTTCGGAAATAGTAGCCACGTTTTGGAGTGGTACGAG
Organism: uncultured Bdellovibrionales bacterium; assembly: GCA_964597355.1. Taxonomy (GTDB): domain Bacteria; phylum Patescibacteriota; class Minisyncoccia; order Moranbacterales; family UBA1568; genus SSEF01. Next base: position 9,364 of record CAZQWS010000014.1, on the reverse strand, counting down.
AGAGCCATTAATAGAAAGTGGCAGGGAACGGAGACTTTCAAGTGAGAGTTTTGGCTCTTCCTGACTCAAGGAGAGCATGGTGTCAGTGCTCGCAATGGTTCCGGCTGGAGCATTCTGGAGCGTTCCCTGGAGCGTTCCCGCGAGTGTGTCGAGAGAGAGGTTGTACTGGAGCAGTTTCTCTGGAGAAACCGTGACAGCAATTTCTGGATCGCGACGATATGTTACGGTAACTTTTTCCACACTCCCGAGTTCACGGAGTTCTTCCTGAAGCGTGTCAACGGCTCGAGGAAGAAGAGATTCTTGGTTTGGCAAAGAAATGGCCACGAGCATGACTGGCTGATTAGTAAAATCGATGACTTCTACGCTTGGATCCTCGGCCCGTTCAGGGAGATCGTTTACCTTGTCGACGGCATTTTTGACTTCTTCCTTGGCCTTTTCTGGATCAACGGTAGAAGAGAATTCGATCACGACACTGGAGAAATTCTCTTGCGAATTGGAAGAAACACGCGTGACATCAGAAAGCCCACTTACGGCGTCTTCAATCGGGATAGTAAGGAGACTCTCGATGTCTTCCGGTCCAGCCCCAGGATAGGCGGTACCGACGATCACGGTTGGAATCTGAATATCGGGATTGAGTTCTTTATCCAAGACGAAGAACATCACCACTCCAGCGAGAGCGAGGGTGAGGGTAATGAGAATAAGGAGGCGGATACGACTAAAGTATCGGCCAACCCAACTGTCATGGAGAGCCGGATCAAAGTTTAATCGTTCGAAAAAGCTTTTGGTGTAGGACATCGAAGTAAATCAAAGATGAAAAATAAAAATACAAAAATGAACGGATAGAATACTTAGCGGATCACCTCGATGGTTTCTCCAGGAGCCACCCCGCGGTTTAGGATGACTTCGTCAGTTTCGCTGAGGCCACTTTTGACTACAACGAAAGAGCCAATTGTATCACCGAGCACGATAGTTTTTTCTTGAGGAGTATTGTTTTCTCTCAGGACGATGACACTCTCACCGCCGTTACCAGAGAGGATAGCGTCGATCGGGACAAAGAGTTGATTGGTGGCGTTTTTGAGAGGGAGAATAATATTCACAAATTCACTCTCAGTGAGCTTGGAAGCTACCTCAGTGGCGAGAGGAAAAGTAATCGACCGTAGTCCCAAGGCATTTTCGCTTTGGCTCAAATAGCCCTGTGAGAGTGGGAGGCGTTCGTCTTCGAGAATCAAGGTGGCTACACCGCTTTGATTGATGAATCGAGCGGTATAATCAGGAAGACTGGCGACGAGTGTATCGACGCTCTTCTCGCCACGAATAGTCGCGATGAGGGTGCCAGCAGCAATATTTTCTCCGGCTCGGACACCAATATACTCCACGGTACCAGCAGCTAAGCTTTTGGGCCGGAGCACCGCGTCACTGGCATTGGCACTTGCGGCATCGAGTCGAGCCGTTTCACGGTTGAGTCGCAGACGCTCAAGTTCAACTTTCAAATTTTCGAGAGCGTTTTTTTCCTCACGCTTGGTGAGTTCATCATTGTCGCGGGCAATCTTCCGTTCTCGGTCATTGATTTCTTTTTCGAGCACAAAAATACGATCGGTAAATTCACTGACGAGCCGTGCCTTCTCTGTCCCAATGCGGGCTGCATTGACTCCGTAATCATTGGTCAGTGTTACCAAAGGAGTGCCGATGCCAACCATTTGGCCAACACGAACGTTGATTGATTGGACCGTACCTCCGGTAAGGGCAATCACATCAATAACACCCGATTTCTTCACCTTGGCTGTAGCAGTGAGAAAACCTGACTCGCGGACAGGAAAGACTCGAGAGGTTTTGGGTGCTTTGGCAGTTTCTTTAGTTACCTCTTCTGGAGTGCGGCTAAGGGATGCCAAAAAAATCACTCCAAAGAGGAGGATGAGGATGACTACAAAACTCACATTCGGACGTTTCTCGAGAACAGCGTACAGTCGGCGCATAGCGTTTGGGTGTTAAAATTGAGTCTTCAATAATAGCAGAAAAATAAGCTCTAGTCAAGCTTACTTTTGGCTTAAAAAAGGGAAAAAACTGCTATAGTAAAAGCAACAATTTTAAACCTTGTAATGTACGAAACTTATGACCAAAAAGCTTTTGCATAAAGATATCGTAGAAATTACGAAGCAAAATGACTGGTTCCGTAAAGAAGTTATTACTGGGGAGCATTCCCAGGGGATGCTTATGTGTATAAAGCCTGGTGAAGAGATCGGGGAGGAGGTACATATGGTCGATCAGGCACTCGTCTTTGTGACTGGCCGTGGAGAAGCGGTGGTCGAAGGCGTCAGTGAGGCTTTTGATGAAGGAGATCTCTTTTTCGTGCCAGCGGGGACCAAACACAACTTCAAAAATACCGGTACAGAGCCGCTCAAACTCTTTACGGTGTATGCGCCGAGTGAGCATGTAGCCGGGACCAATCATCAGACCAAAGAAGATGCGAAGAATGATCCGAACGATATACACGAGTAGCAAGGAGAACGGAGTCAGGAGTAAGTAATTGTGAAATAATTGTTTTTGACATAGTCTACAATTAATTCCTAACTCCTAATTTCAATCTTCTAACTTCTAAATTTATGACGTGGGTAATTTATGCGTTTCTGGCGGCTATTGCTGCTGCTATTGTTGGAGTGCTTTCTAAAATTGGCATTGCCGGTGTGGATGCGACAGTTGCTACTACGATTCGTGGACTTTCAATCGCAGTCTTTATGGGTGGCGCAGCACTTTTTCTCGGGAAATTTCAGGGAGTGATGGAAAGTTCACCCAAAGCCATCCTCTTCATTATTTTGACCGGGATCTTTGGCGGGCTTTCCTGGCTCTGGGGATTTATGGCACTCAAGGTAGGAGGTGATGTTACGGCCGTGAATGCCATTGACCGGCTTTCTCTCGTGTTTCTCCTTATCCTGGCTGTTTTCTTCCTAGGTGAACAATTCACTTGGGCCAAGTTTTCGGGCGTACTCTTCATCGTCCTCGGTACGCTACTCGTTACCCTCAAACCCGAGCAGTGGGCTCATATCTTCTCCTGGTGGGGGAAGTAAAAACAAAAAACCGAGAGAGAATAACTCTCAGTTTTATTTTTCCAGAGGAGATTTACTTGTACCGGAGAGCATCCAAAGCATCGATATGAGAAGCTTTTCGGGCAGGGAAGACGCCGGTCATGAAACCGACAAAGGCACCGAAGCCAATAACGGTTGAGATAAACCAGAGGGGAGAATAAAAAAGTGAGACGGCCTCGCCGCCAAAGCGGGTAGCGATGGCATTGATGAGCAGGTTGATAATCAGTCCGCCGAGGAAACCGAGGATAACCCCACCGAGAGCCCCAAGGAAGCCCATGAGAGTAGATTCCATCACAAACATAAGCGAAATATCTTTTTTGGAAGCGCCGATCGCTTTCATGATCCCAATTTCCTCAGTGCGTTCGAGGAGGGTGATAGTCATGGTATTAAACATGCCGATAGCCGAAACAATGAGGGCGATCATGCCAAAGACCATGAGAATGAGCTGGATAATTCGGAACACTTTATTAGCTTGGTCAATCGTTTCGGAGATAGAGGAGGCTGTGAGACCGAGTGCGTCAATAGCTACTCGCATGGGCTCGATTACATCCGTGGAACGACATTTCACTTTAAGCTTGGTGTAGTTGGTGATGGGGACGCCTTGGATGGATTCGATCGGAATGTAGACAATGTTCTCATCACCCTCCGCGACACCTACGATAGTGTATGCCACTCCAAGATTGTAGCTTGTACCACGACGATTAGCGCTTTCTCCCTGGAAGAGAGTGAGAGAGACGGTTTTACCCACCAATGTTTCTGGGGCGACATTAAAGACTTGGGCCACTCCTTTAGTAATAGTTACTTCACGCTTGGTTCCGGCGTCAAAAAGACGACCATGGAGGAGCTTGAGTCCTTCACTTTTGAGGAAGGCTGGTCCAGTCGAGACCGTTGCCACATCAAGGGTGAGGGTATCAATCTTCCCCTGTCCAGCGAGCTCAAGCGCAGGAATAATATCAACGACATTTTCTAGTGCGCGAATCTTTTCAATAACCTCAGTGTTGAGTTGTACCTCTTGATTCTTACCACTGGTTACATCAAGAGAAACGAGCGCATCAGAGGTGGTAATTTTTTGAAGGAGAGTCTGCTGGAGCCCGTACCCGAAAGAAACCAGGAACATAATAGCGGCAATACCGACAGACATTCCGAGCACGGTCAAAAGCGTACGCATGGTACGCGCCTTAAACATTCGAAGGGACAACTTGAGAATATCGAAAAAACGCATAATTTAGCTGTACTTGAGAAGCATGATAATTTCAATTTCTCGAGTGATCTTTTCAACAGTATCTTTACGGAGGCCAACGCCACCTTGAGTGGTAGACTTGTCGAGCTTTCGAGATAGTTCAATTTGGCCAATGCCGCTTTCGAGGCGTTGTTTGAGAGCAGCCTGAAAGCGAAGTTTTTGCTCAGGGGAAAGTCTCATCTTGAAGTAACGTTCAAGATAGTTTGAAAGAATAAGCACTCCTTCACTTGGGCTCAGGTAGAGTTTTTGAGTGACTTCGAGAATCTCCTGGACGCGTATACTAAAGCTCTTGGCTCGCATGCGATTCCAACCGGCACCACCTTGATCGAGCTCGAGATCGAGGCGGCCTTCAAAGGTTGGGGGATCAATATTCTTGAAGAGAAGCTCCTTGAGGAAGGCCTCGGCCATCGATACCTGCTCATCTGAAAGCTCTGAGAGGAGATGGGCCAGGAGCTGCTTGGCTTTGAAAGGTATGAGGAGCATGTCGATTTGTTGCGGCAAGAGATTTTTGAAGGAACTCATGAGTAATTTGAGCTCGCTGTTTTCTTCTTTCTGTTCCTCGAACGCGTCCTCCGTTGGCTTTTCTTTGTTGATCGGACGTTTTTCCTTGAAGACCTGCTCTTTGATGACGCGACCATCTTTCATGTAGATCACTCGATCAGCGTAGACGAGATGCTCTGGATTGTGTGTCACCATGATAATCGTTTTTTTGTCGACATCATTCAGTTCTTTCAGGATATCGAGTACGTTCTGGGCGGATTCGGAGTCGAGGTTCCCCACTGGTTCATCAGCAAGGATAATGTCTGGGCTGTTGACGATGGATCGGGCAATGGCGACACGCTGTTTCTGGCCGCCCGAGAGCTGGTTGGGCATCTTGTCTCCTTGTTCAGCGATCCCGAAACGACGAAGCAAAGCAAATCCGTCTTTGTTGCGTATAGACGGAGCTTCGCCACGGAATACTCGTGGAAGACAAACGTTGTCGAGAACGGTGAGCGATGGGATAAGGTAAAATGCCTGAAAGATCATCCCAATTTCTTTTTGGTGCATTTCAAGATCTTCCTGTTCGCTCATTTTAGAGATAGCCTTGCCTTTAATGCGAACCTCACCGTAGGTTGCTCGCTGAAGACCAGAAATGGAGTAGAGAAGAGTGGACTTGCCACAGCCAGAGGGTCCAAAGATAATCACGTATTCGTGAGGATAGATAGTGATATTTGTTTCCTCAAGAGCTCGCATTTCATTAGATTTTCCCTGGTTGTAGATAATGCGTAATTTGTCGATCACAATGAGTGGGTCGACATTTTTGGATGGATTGGCAGGGGAGGGAGTGGCAGATACAGGTTGAGGAGAGGTGTTTACCTGTATAGGAACGGCGGCATTCATTTTACTATTGTTTTGATCACCAACAAATAATCTTTGTGTAAGGTGAATCCCCTCCATTTTAGCACACCGCAGTCTCATTCTTTGAGGAGAGTACGTTGCTGTCCCCGTCCTTTCCTTCTATTATTTAGAAGTACTATGGCACTGACTGATATTAGAACAAAAACCATCTTGTTAGTAGGCATTGTCCAGGTTATTATCCTGACGCTTGTTTTGATTCTCTTTCAAAAGATCTCGAATTAACCTTGTAAAGTATGGTGTTTTTTATTAACCAGAGTCTTCTTTTAAGTTTTCGTTTGTATGACTGGGTAAGTGGATGGCTAACCAAGCACTTCTTCGTGATGAAAACAGGACTACTTTTGGGGGCACATGGTCGTCTTTTTGGTTTTTTCTTTCCCGAACTACGTTGGGAGTTTTTGGTAAAAGCCATCACATTCGTTTCTTCCCACTACCAAGCCTATCAAGTAAATCTCCTCCCCCAGTTTCTTCACTAACGGCTCCACAGCAACCGATTTCGCTGGTTTAAGGCTTTTTCGGGATTCTGATATACTGGGTTGGTAAATCGTTAGCGTATTTTCATTATGGAAGAAATGAAGACTGATGAGCAAGTTGTTGCTCCTGTTGCTACAAGCCGCGCTTGTTCCAAGGATGGGTATCAATGTGAGAGTGATTGCAAATGTGCTTCCGGCAAGTGGGGAACCTGTGGCAATCATTGTGGTACCTGGACCATCGCCGGAGCGATTCTTTTGGGGAGCCTCATTGTTTCTGCTAGTCTCCTGACGTCGTTTGCCAAAATGGGCAAGAGTGGAGTGACACCTACTCCCACCAACCCAACCGCGGTAGGAGAAGAACAGCCAACTGGTCCAAAGACGGCCACTGTCTCACTCGATGATGATGCGGTGCTTGGGAACAAAAGTAAGGCCAAGGTAGCTATTCTCGAATTCAGTGACTATGAATGTCCATTCTGTCAGAAGTTCCATAAGGAATCCTATAAGGAATTGGTAAAGGAATTCGTGGATACCGGTAAGGCCGTCTACGCTTTCCGTGATTACCCACTCCCATTCCATGAGCCTGTAGCGAGTAAAGCGGCCAACCTGGCCCAGTGTGTGCGTGAAGCCAAGGGTGACTCGGCCTTCTTTGCCTGGAACGATGCATACTTTGCCGCCACTCAGTCCAATGCCAAAGGTCTTCCTGAAGGGAAGCAAGATGAGATCTTGAAATCACTGGGTGTGAATGTAGCGAGCGTCACTCAGTGTGCCACGAGCGAAAAGTTCAAGGATGAAATCGCCAAGGACATGAGCGATGGCCAGGCTGCTGGTGTCTCGGGTACCCCATCCTTTGTGATCGGGAAGCTTGATGGTAAGGGTAATGTCACTGGCGAACTCGTCGTTGGCGCCATGCCTCTCGCCCAGTTCAAAACAGTGGTCGAGAAGTTCCTCGCTCAGTAAGTTTCTTTCAGAGAACACAAAAACAAGGCCTAACCAGCCTTGTTTTTTGTTACTCGGAACAGGATTTGAACTGATATACTGAATAAAACGTATGAAAAAGAAAATATTGGTAACCGGTGTTTCAGGTTCAGGAAAATCAACTGTCTGTAAAGCTCTTAGGGAACTTGGGGAAGAAACTTATAGTATTGAAGAGGACTTTGATGGAATGTTTGCCATGTATCGAAAGGGGACTAATGAACTCTTTGAAGATTTTGAAAATGGAGACCTTGAGAAAATTCATGCTTCTGAATGGCGCTGCAATATAGAAAAACTTAAAGAACTGATGGCAACCCAGAAAAAAGAAAGAGCATTTTACTGTGGGGTAGCTTCAAATATGAATGACTTACTGCCATTATTTGATCAAATACTTGTTTTGAAGACGAGTCCTCAAGTTCTTCATGGCAGACTTTCAAATCGAGAAGGTACAGAAGATATGGGTGGTACGGAAGAAAGTCGTCAGGCCATTCTTGGATGGAAAGACTGGTGGGAAGAAGACATGCAAGATAGAGGGGCCGTGTTAGTCAGTGCAGATAACGCTTCACAGGAAATAGCCAGGGAAATTCTCAGGGTATCTCAATAACAAAGCCACCCGGGAGGGTGGCTTTTGATTTGGAAGAGATTACTTTATGGTTCCTACCCGAATCGCTACGCGAATGCGTTGCGGGCGGGTCGACAAATTTATCTTACTGTTTCGACAAATTTGGCGAAGATGGTTGGATGTTCCATGGCCATCTGTGAGAGTACCTTGCGGTCAAGTGGGATGTTCTTCTGCTTGGCGAGGGCGATGAACTTGGCATAGGTCATGCCGTTTTCGCGGAGGGCATTGTTGAGGCGAACAATCCAGAGGGCGCGGAAGGTGCGCTTCTTAGCGCGACGGTCACGACGGGCGTACTTGCCAGCCTTAATCACGGCTTCTTTGGCCTTGGTGAAAAGTTTCTTGCGGCCCCAACGGAAGCCTTTGGCCTTCTTTAAAATATTCTTGTGGCGCTTTTTGGTCATTACGCCGCGCTTGACTCGGGTCATACGTGTAGTGTTTCTAGGCTAGGTAACGTTATGCGTAGGGGAGGGCCTTCTTGAGGTTGGCTTCCTCGGCTGGAACAGCGATACCGCTGTCGAGACGCTTGGCTCGGGTAGAGGTACCAGTATCACGGGAATTATAGTGATTCTGGCCGGTGGCTCGACGCTTAAGTTTGCCTGTGCCGGTCACTTTGAATTTTTTGGCGACTGCCTTATTGGTCTTCTGCTTGGGCATAACGTTTAGGAATCAAATTGGAGATACATCACTTTAGCGTAGAATCCTCTTCTTGGCAAGAGGGGGCTCTCGAGCGTTATTCTGGAGCGATCGTCATCGAGAAACCACGGGGACCACGAGTCACATTTTCCTCGATTTTGTGAGGAACGGTGATGGAGGCAGCAAAAGCGAGCATGATTTCTTTGGCCTTGTCACCCATGGCTTTTTCACGACCACGAAGCATCATATCGATCTTGACCTTGTGGCCCCTGAGCATGAATTTCTCAGCCTGAGTCTTTTTGAAGAAGAGATCATGCTTTTCGGTGCGATAGCCGAGGCGGACACCCTTGGTTTCAACTTTCTTTTGTTTGGCTTTAGCTGCTTGAGCTTGTTTCGCAGCATGATACTGGAGCTTGCCATAATCACTGAGACGACAAACTGGCGGAACAGCCTGTGGAGAAACCTCCACGAGATCAAGCTCACGTTCTTTAGCAATAAGAATAGCTGCTGCGGGACTCATGGTGCCTAGGGCTTCACCGGTCTCGCTAATGACGACTACCTCAGGAGCGAGAATCTGCTCGTTGATACGGTAGCGTTGTTTTACGACAACTTTCGGCTTTGGTCGATTGTGGCGTCTTCGTCTCACGGTGGTGTACCTTAAGAATATGGTGGAGTTGATGGGAATTGCACCCATGTCCAGAGAAGTTTTTCCAAAATAGTCTACAAGCGTAGTTTGCTTTCAGTACTTCTCTCTGAGTAAGAAGCAGACAAAGCCTCAAAGAGAGTTTTCTTTGGCAATACACGTCCGGGATTCAAAGAAAAGAAAATTTCCCATAGCGTCTCAATGTTTATGGCACCGGAGATTCCGTATTGAGAATCAGGAGTCCGATGGCTACGCGCGATTAGGCGCGAGCAAAAGCGAAAGAAGGAGCAAAAGCAGAAGCGATTG
>CAZQWS010000013.1:0-23138 GCA_964597355.1 uncultured Bdellovibrionales bacterium | reverse complement strand
AAGGTATCTCGCAGGGAGATATTGCCCGAGACTTAGAAGTAAGTCGCGGTTTTATTAGTACGATTGAAAATGGCAAAACGAACCCAACGCTTGCGACAATTGCGAAATTGGCGAAAGCAGTCGGAGTTTCAACTGACGAACTTTTGAAATAACTTATAAAAAGCTATGGAAAAACACCCTCTTCACATAAAGAATCCGGAGCTTCAAACATCTCCCGAAGTACAACGGGCGGTTGAACGGCAGGAACAGCACACCGACGAAAAAGTGCCAAACGACCCGGCCGAGCGTATTGAAGCGTATATGGATCGTTTGGAAAATATCTTTCTTAATCCCGACGAACGGACACGCGAGCGCAACCTTGAAATGTTTCGCGGTAAAATATACGACGCCCTCATCATCAAGAAAGAAAACTTTCCCGAAAGCTATTTCGAGCTTCAGAAGCGTATCGCCCGCGAACGCGGTCAGCCTATAGAGGAAATTCAGGAAGACGTTCGCGAACAAATGATGGAAGTGGCAATCGAAGACCAAAAGCATTCCCTTGACGCTTGGGTGGATTATCTCACTTCAAACGACGCCGTTTATCCGGCATGGTTCAAATATTTCGTTTGGCGAAACATTACCAAGCTCTCGCAGTTTGATAAAGAACGTGGCGAATTCAAAAAACGCACCGACTCGACCGTCGCGCCATATCCCGATATCTATCGCGAACCACTCGCGCAGATTGCCGACATTTATATCAAAGTCAAAGGAGATAACAAAAATCTTAAAGAGCCTGAAATACGCGAGGCGTTTTCAAAAAAATTCCCCGCTCTTTATGCTGAGCTTATTGCCACATCTCTCGCCGCTTCGATGGAGAATCGTGAGGAAGTTCGCGGTGAATGGGTGAAATATGAACAAGGAGATAATGACGCGGCTGAAAAGCTGTTTCAGTCTCTTGAGGGTAAGGGTACCGGCTGGTGCACGGCTGGCCGCTCGACCGCCGAGACGCAGATCGAGTCCGGTGACTTTTTCGTCTACTACACTAATGACTCAAGCGGTAATCCTACCCAGCCGCGTCTGGCGATCCGGATGGAAGGGAACAACAAAATTGGCGAAGTGAGAGGCATTCTGCCTCATCAAGGTGTTGAGCCATTGATGCAGGAAGCGTTAGACAAGAAACTTTCAGAATTCGGGAACGAAGCGGATGCATACCGCAAGAAAAGCGAAGACATGCGCATCCTTACCGCGCTTGAGAAAAAACGTGAAAATGGCGAACTCTTTACCAAAGCCGATTTGATATTTCTGTACGAAGTTAATTCTTCCATTGAAGGATTTGGTTACGAGAAAGACCCGCGTGTCACTGAGCTTCGCGCCGAGCGCAATCCAGAGGAAGACATGCTGGTCATTTTCGAATGTACCAAGGATCAAATCGCCCATGTACCAAGCGAGATAACCGAGCATACCAAAGCCTACATTGGACAGCTTGAGCCGGGCATTTTTCAAAAGCTCCCTGAGACTCTTGAGCACGTTTATACTTCATTTCCTGAAAAGAAAATTCGCAGGGAAAATGTCGAGATCGGGGGTAAGTCTGCCGAGCAACTGATTGCCGAAATGGAATCAGCGGGTATCAATATTTCCGATTACGCAAAAAGTATGCTCAAAAGTCCAGAATTTGTACCAGGTGCAAATACTGAAGCAGCGACACTGATTCGATTAACTGTCGCTGACCTGGGATTCAAGACAAGTGCTACCACCGACCAAATCTACGAGCGAGCTCAATCGCTCGGTCTTGAGTTGTGCCCGGCCGATACCGGACCCAACTATCGCTTGAAATATCGAAACCAACCTTTAAATGAATGGTTTTATATTGGTATGAAACAGATCGCCGACTCCGGCGGCTACCCGGACGTCTTCGACCTCGAGCACGATGACGACGGTTTGTGGCTGTACCTCGATTGGGCGGAACCCGACCGCGGGTGGCGTCCGGACATCAAGTTCGTGTTCCGTCTCCGCAAGGTTGAAGCTTAGAGATTTTGTTTCTTTTTGATCTCTTGGTGCATTTCTTAATTCTTGGAATCTTTGACGCTTTGATTCTTTTCTTTGCGGCGAAGCCGCTCGCCACTTTTTTCTCGTAACGATATTTCTTGCCACAGTTTGTATGTATTTCCATGAGAAAGTAGCCCGCCATACGAAGCAAGCGCTTCTTTGGTCGGGTTTTGATCAAAATTTCTGAACATTCTTCGCCTAGTAGAGGTTCGTGGCACACGATGGTGTGGAAAATGCACCCAACCGAGAAAATCGACACCAGAGGCAATTGTTTTGATAAAAACCTTGCCCGGATGAAGAGACAGTTTCAGCCGCGTTTCCAGAAATGCCGATATTTTTGGAAGAAGATTTTCCAAATATTCCTTGCTCTCATGCAGAATGACGAAATCGTCGGCATACCTGACGCAACGCTCGACTTTCATCTCTCGTTTCAAAAAGTGATCGAACTCGTTCATGTATATGTTCACCAAAAGCTGGCTGGTGAGATTGCCGAGCGGCAAACCGATGTCTGGCCTATCTTTGGTATGGAAACTCCTCACCACCTTGCTTAAAAGCAAGATCGTGTTTCCGCTCTTGATGTGTTTCTTTAAAATATTTCCCAAAATTTGGTGATTGATATTGGCAAAAAATTTTCTGATGTCGCATTTTAAAACCCACACCGTTCGTGTATGGTTCCATGAAACTTGTCGAGCATATTCTCGGAATCGATTGATGGCGCGGTGTGTGCCTTTGGCTCGCCGACAAGAATACGAGTCGAAAATAAACTTCGTATCGAAGTATGGGTATAAAATCCGGTAGATGGCGTGATGGAGTAGTCGGTCGCGGACGGTTGCTTTGTGAATGTCGCGAGGTTTCGGATCGTTGATCCGAAACGCTTTATAAGGCCCGTGTTGATAAGTTTTGTCGGCGAGTTCGCGGTGCAACGCCAGAATATTGTCGTTCAGGTGAAGCGAAAATCGTTCGATGTCCTTGCGGCCGCGCTTATTGCGAAGAAATTCTCGCCACGCAGCGAGCAAATTTTCGGTGGAAATGATATCATTATAGATATGACACGGCCGCATTTTCCTCTCTCTCTCTCTCTCTCTCTCTCTCTCTCTCTCTCTCTCTCGATTCTGCCTCGATCTTGAATCGGATCAAAGAGGGATATTTGATTTGGGTTACTATTGTTCCGCATATTGCTAAGGGAGCGCGCTACACGATAGGCGCGCGAATTGAAAATAAATTTCTCGATCTACTCGAACTCGCGTATATCGCCTATTTTACCGAAAAAGAGAAGAAAGCAGAAAAGATTGCCGACTGCATTTTGGTCTTGGACACTTTGAAATTTCTGATCTCGGTCGCTTGGGAAGGCAAGCTCATTTCCAACAAACAATGCGAGGATGTCGCTTTGAAGCTCGAGGAAGTCGGCAAGATGTTCGGCGGTTGGAAGAAAAATCTAAACAATCCAGAAAAGAAAAACCGCGACGTGTAAGCCGCGGAAAAGAAAAGAGTTTCGGAGACGGAACACGAACTTGTTGTCCGGATTCCACTCGTTGTCGGGTTTCGCCCAATTGTTGTTCAGCCACAAACCGTCGTCATTGTGTTCGAGGTTGAAGACGTTCGGGTTGCCGTCGGAGTCGGTGCTGTGCGATGCGTCATCAATGACACCGTCCATCTGGTGCGCGTGGCGCAAAAGACCGGACTGTATTTTATGCGTGATCGAGAATCAACCGACGCGTCGCACCAAGTATTTTCTTTATTTTGACTTCCATGTGAATCCTCTCCGCCAAGCCGTAACCGGACGGACTCTCAACTCGCATGAGCCGAAAGGGTCTTGAAAAGCCATAGCCGTTCAATGTAACCGATCTGTTGAGAGTATACCAGATAAGAAGTGTAGTAAGCGAGATGTACAAGGGAGCAATCCCCGCCGTTTTATAATATTGCCTCAAAACGGTGGGGATTTGTGCGCGCATGGGAGGGTGGGGCAAGCACATACAGATTTGTTTGTGCTCTAGCACAATCCGTTTGAGTGAGTTACCACGAAACTCTCTCGAAGCCACCAAGCGAATACGCGTAAACGCCGAAGCAGCCGGCGCGAGCAAAACGAGCGGGCTATGCGCAGGCGATTGCGAGTATTTCGCGATCGGTCGAGTTACTACTAAACGTCGCTGTGGCACGCGCCTCGTCCGCCGCAAAGATGAAAAAATGAGCAACGCTACACAACCACCAATGCTATAACACCAATGCTCATTTGGTAGTCTGAAGCGGCGGAAGCAAAACCAAAAAATTTCCTTTCCATATGTGTCCGGCTCCCCCCACGCCCCCCGCCGAAGAAAAAGGAAAGGCAAGGAAATTTTTTTGGTTTGGCTAGCGACCGCAGGGAGCACGAGGCGCATTAGTCGTTTTCATCAGGATTATGGTCAAAGTACATTCGAACTTTGTCTAATAGACACCGCCAGAAATCGAAAATCGGAAAACATGCTATAGTAAAGAAAAACATTCTTCTCTATGGACCATATTCATATTCCACCATCACAACGTGTTTTGTTTTCTTGGATCGCTCCCGAGCATATTCATGTGCGCCCCAATCCACGAGCTATCATCATTGCTGCCATAGTACTGTTCATTGTGATTGCTTATGCCCTCTTTACCAATAGCCCTCTCATGGCCATCACGTTTATTTTGGCCGGAATCGTAGGTTATCTCTTCCTAACCAAGGATCCACAAGACATTGAATTTATCATTACCCGCGAAGGCATCGTCGTCGGCCGCAGTCTGTATGCCTTCGAAGACATCCATTCCTTTTGGATTTTCGATGAACACCCGCTCGAAAACGTCTTGAGCATTCATTCCTATGGCATGCTGGCTCCGTTTATCCATCTGCCCTTGGGCGACCTCGATCACAACACTATTCGCAAAATCCTCCTCGAGTATATCCCTGAAGAAAAACAGGACCCTCGCATGGTTGACATCATCGAGAAAATGCTTCATATTTAGCGAGCTAAGCTAAATAAAAACTCTCCTAACTGAAGGGTTTTTATGTTATGCTTGGCTATATTGTTTCCCAGAAAAATGCGCTCGTAGCTCAGTGGATAGAGCATCTGGTTGCGGTCCAGAGGGTCGTAGGTTCGATTCCTGCCGAGCGCACATATTAGTCCTCATTGTCCTCGTCGTATAATGGATAAGACATCGCCCTCCGAAGGCGGAAATGCAGGTTCGATTCCTGCCGAGGACACTAAAAAATCTGTTATTATAAAAAATATCCCAAAAGAATCAAAAATCACCCCGTCAAGGGTGATTTTTTTCTCTATACCGTTCAAGCTCGTTAACAAACAAAAGAAAAAGTAAGTTTCCTCAATCCCTTTGAACAAAGGAATCTCCATGCCTCCCGTATGTGCCTATGAACTAGAATTTGGCCAGGAAGGCAAACTTCTAACTCTCCACGTCCTCCTGTATCGTTGTGGCATATGGATACTCATAATTGTGCCAAGAAAGCGGGTAACCAACTATCCTAGCAAACCGCCAGAAGTGCTTGCACATTACCTTTTTCTATTGACATATAAGCTATTCCTCTGTAGGATATTGAGGTGTCATTTAAAAACAAGCGCTAGGAAAATCGAAAATTCAATAACATTTTCGAGGATCAACATGCCAAGACTCATAGTAAACGGCCAGGTCACCACGCGTGACAGCGGCCGCACCCTCTACTTCCGCACCCAGCGAATCATCGTTGAAGCTGCCAAGCTCACCTTGGTAGCCGACCCGGCTGATCCTGCATGGGACAAACTCAACTACCTCGGCGAAGCTGATACCTTGAGGCAGAACCTCATGGCTTCAGCCCGCCATAACGGACTTCCCCCAGCTTTTGTCCCCGAATGCTCGACTAGAATGGTCGTGATCGGATTCCGTGGTTACCTTGATCCGGAGCTTATCACCCCCGACCTGCTCGAGACACTTGGGTTCAGTCAACCAAAACCAGCGTCCGCCAAGAAACGGCGGGCATGAACCTCCATCGATTTTCCCTAGCGCGTCTCCTCGGTCCGCCCCGTGTGCACAACGGAATCCGGACTTTGCCCCAGAGCCACATGTTGGCACTGGGGCTCTTTTTTATCTCAATTTTCCATACGCTATGCCACCACATCAATGCGCTGGTGTGGTGGTATACTGGTGACATTATGATTGAACTCTCCACCCGACTCGACACTCTCTCTACTGTGAAAAAAGCTCATTGGTATGGTTTGAAGCGCCTCGGCATTGAAACTGTGCACGACCTTCTCTACCACTTTCCCCATCGCTACGAGGACTATGCCACCTTGGTTCCGATTGAATCCCTCGCAGCCAATACCAAAGCAACGGTCGAAGGCAAAGTAATCGATATTCAAAGCGAGCGTTCCTGGAAAAAGAAGCTTCTGATCACTCGAGCTGAGATCCAGGACTCGACTGGGATACTCCGTGTCATTTGGTTTAATCAGCGTTTTGTCGAAAGCACTGTCAAAACAGGTGAACGCGTACGCCTTTCCGGCAAGGTGACTCAAGATAAAAAAGAGGGTGTCATCATGCAATCCCCTGCTTTTGAACGCGCCGAACGCGAAGCTACGCATACTGGACGTCTGGTCCCTGTCTATCCAGAAACCACCGGCCTTACTTCCAAATTTCTCCGCTGGCAAATCGCCACCATTTTCCAAGAACTCAAAGATATTTCTGATCCCTTGCCTGCTGAAATACTCGCTGAACTCCATCTTCCCGACCTTCGCACTGCCCTTGTCTATCTCCACTTCCCCAAAAACGAAAAACAGGTCCTCCTGGCCGAGAAACGGTTTGCTTTCGAAGAAATGTTCTTCATACAACTCAAAAGTCTTTCCATCAAGCATTTGCTCTCCACAGGCAAAGCAGTTTCAATCAAGAAAAAAGAATCCGTCCTCGGTACTTTCCTCCAAGCTTTACCATTCGATCTTACGAACGCTCAAAAAAGAGCGGTCCAGGAAATTCTTACCGATCTTGCCAAAACTCATCCGATGAATCGACTCTTGAACGGGGACGTTGGTTCCGGCAAGACCCTGGTGGCAGCCGCTGCCATGCTGACCGTAAGCAACAATGGATTTCAATCGACTCTCCTCGCTCCAACAGAAATTCTTGCTGAACAACATACGAAAAACTTCTTGCAGCTTTTCACTTCAGGAAAAAATATTGCCCTCCTCACTGGGAAAAAGAGCGAATTAAATGGCGAAACGCTTTCTAAAAAAAGTCTTATCCAAGCAATTGCCGCCGGCATTCCGGATATGGTCATTGGCACTCATGCCCTCCTCGAAGATAAAGTCCGCTTTCATAACCTTGCTCTCGTCGTCGTCGATGAACAGCATCGTTTCGGCGTCACTCAGCGAGCCAAACTCCAGGAAGCAAGCTATGAAAGCAAGGATGGCCAGAGCGCGACGGTGCCGCATTTTCTCACCATGACAGCTACCCCCATTCCCCGAACCCTCGCACTCACGCTCTTTGGCAATCTCGATCTCTCGCTCTTGGATGAGCTGCCAGCTCACAAGAAGCCTATCATCACGAGAGTAGCTACTTCCGATGAGGCCAGAAAAAAAGTATATACCTTTATCCGGCAAGAAGTAGAGAAAGGTCATCAGGTTTTTGTTATCCTACCTCTCGTCGAAACTTCGAAAGCCCTGGAAGAAGTTAAGGCAGCCACCACCGAACACGCACGCCTACAAAACGAAGTCTTTCCGGATCTTCGTCTCGGACTACTCCATGGCCGGCAAAAATCTGATGAGAAAGAAAAAATCATGCAGGCTTTTAAAGAGAAAAAACTCCATATTCTTGTTTCAACCGCCGTCGTCGAGGTCGGTATCGATATTCCCAACGCGACCGTGATGCTCATCGAAGGAGCGGAACGCTTTGGCCTCTCTCAACTCCATCAGTTCCGAGGCCGTGTTGGCCGCGGACCGGCCCAAAGCTATTGTTTCTTGTTCCCGAGTGACGGCAAAAGCCCAGAGTCGGATCGTTTACAAGCACTCGAAAAAACAGGAAGCGGCTTTGATCTTGCTGAAATCGATCTCAAACTCCGCGGTCCCGGCGCTTTCCTGGGCACTCGCCAAAGCGGCATCCCCGATATCGCCATGGAACACCTTGCCAATGCTCGTCTTATTACTATTGCCCGAGAAAAAGCCGAGACTATTCTCATTAAAGATCCTGGACTGAAAAACTTTTCCCTCCTTAGCAAAGCATTGCAAAAATTCGAAGAGCGGATTCACTTTGAGTAAATCACTCTACTCCATTTTTCTCATCTTCTCCGTTACCCAGAATTCACCAAAGTAACGCTTGGTGAGAAGGCGGGTTTGCGAATCAATTGCGGGAAAAGCTGAGAGGAAAGCGACAAATGGCACGAGGAACCACTGGAAAAACATGAGAAGGGCACGGGACCAGTGGTATCGTTTCGGTCGTGGTGGAAGTGTCAGGAGTGCCAAGGGAATTGAGATAAGCATACCACTCATCCCAAGCGTCAGGAGCGTACGGGTAAAAAGCGGGAGATTATGCGCCAAGACACTTTCCTTGAAGAGGTCACTCCCGAGAAAGAGTGGAAGCCAACCAAGGAAAGTCAGAAGGAAAGAAGTCGTCGCCCAAGAATAATGTCCCTCAAGCATTTCAAAAGAAATCCGAAGTTTTTTCCAAAAGGGAATAATCTTGTCTGGCCACAAGGCACGCATCGTTACCGGAAAGTTTTCAATTCCATAGGCCCAGCGTCGTTTCTGCTTGTACTGGTTGACGAGCGTCCGCCAATACGTCGGGGCAAGCACGGCATCAAGTGAAATAGGTAAATGGATCGGCTGCACTCGGTAATCGCCATGAAAATAACTGAGGCACTTCCAGTAAATAATCGAGTCCTCACTAATCATATTCACTGGCCAGAACCCAACCCGGACCAAAGTATCAAACGGTTCGGAATGTGAAGAAAACGTCACCATCTCGCGACGCGTTGACTGGTACAAATGCCAAAACGATGAACCGGTCACGATAATTCGAACGAAGGCATTGGTATCCCACAAATTATTGTGATACATCGGGAGCGGCTGATAGGCTCGCTGCAAACGCTTTGGATCGGTCGTGTAGTGATAGGTTAGAGCGCCAAAATATTCGGGATGCACGACGGAGTCACAATCGAAGTTTGAGAAGACTACTCTTTTGTAATCAATCCTCTTCTCATGGAGGTATTTCATGAGTTCACGCGCGGCAAACCCAGCGTTTGATGCCTTACACTTCATTTCACCCGTTGCCACAATATGGGTTGTGACAAGGAAATCCCGGAATACGCCGCCAAACTTTTCCTGTAGGGCTTTGACTTTTGGCAAGCGTGTTTCTGGATCCTCCCGTTCTTCCGTTGCAAGGAGTATAATTATTTGCTCTTTAGGGAAACGCGCGTTCTTGAGCGACTCAAGGGCGGGTTCTATGATCTCCACTGGCTCACCAGCGGTAGGTAAGAGGACTACATGAATAACATCCCGCCAATCCATGATTTGATCCGTCAAAGGGACGAGCGGGCGCGTCTCATGTAGGATCTCCTTAGTTCGACGTATAGCTTGACTGATTTTCCGCCGCTGTTTCAAAGCTACCCACGACAAAACCTGCCTTTCCCTTCGGAGCATTTCCAATTTAGCTTCAAGTTTTTGCACATACTCAGCCGGATATTGACTCTCTCGATAGCGATCCTCCCAATCGATTTTCTTCCCCCGGGCGATAGCAAATTGTGCCTCCACCGCAAAAAAGGAAATGTAGAGAGCCCGATAAATCCAGTACACGTCAAAGACAATAATAAAAACTGCCGCCCAGAGCGGGAGAAAGAGCGAGAGTACGATCATGCCAATGAGTGTCCCCCAAGTTAAGAGGCCTGGTACCATTTCGAGGAGCCGCTGGACAAGGTGTTTGCCAGGCTCCTTGGTTTTAGGATCAGGAAAGTTGAATAAAGGATCGGGAGTCATGTCTCAAACCATACCTATTTTAAGCCAAAAAATCAAGCTGTCGTCATTTCTTTCTTCCGGATCGATAATCATTTTTTTATTTCAATCTATTCTCAAGTTCTTGAGAATTTAAGAATAGTAATATAACACCGGCTAACAAAAACACCAGCTTTTTTCTTTATCCAAAAGTAAGCTACAATGCAGGTATTCAAATTCTGTATTCAATACTCACCATTCTTCTATGAAAACTTTTCCCGCAGGATTCCTCTGGGGTGCGGCTACGGCTTCACATCAAGTCGAAGGCAACAATCACAACGATTGGAGTGAATGGGAGAAAGCCAATGCTGACCGTTTGGCTCGCGAATCAGAAACAAGTTTCTCTTGGAACCCTAATTGGTCCAAGTTTCACGACGAAGCCACTGACCCCAACAACTATCTTTCGGGTGACGCTTGCGATCACTACACACGCTTTCGTGAGGACTTTAATATTTTGAAAGAGCTCAACCTCGCTGCCTACCGCTTCTCAATCGAGTGGTCGCGTATTGAACCCAAAGAAGGCGTCTTTGATGAACGCGAGCTCAACCATTATCGCGACATGGTCCGAGAACTCCGGAAGCGTGGTATTGAGCCTTTCGTGACTTTGTGGCACTGGACGCTCCCCGTTTGGCTCGCCAAAAAAGGTGGGATACTCGCTCAAGACTTCCCCGCTCTCTTCGTCCGTTATAGCGAACAAGTCGTGAAGGCACTCGGGAATGATGTGAAATTCTGGATTACCCTCAATGAGCCAGATGTCGTCGTAAGCGCTGGATACCTCAAAAGTCAATGGCCTCCCATGAAGCAGAGTTTCTGGCTTACCTATCGCGCCATAAACAAACTCATCAAAGCCCATCGCATCACCTATCGGATGATCAAACAGTTTTTCCCCAAGGCCGAAGTAGGTATCGCTAAGCACAATGTCTGGTTTGAAGCAGCTAATAATACCTGGTGGAATCGCTTACTCAAACGACTCGCTGATGCCGCATGGAACTTCTGGCTGCTCAACAAAGTAAACACCACCCAAGACTTCATCGGTCTCAATCACTACAACCACCACCGTATCGACGGCTGGTTCAATAAAAACGAAAATAAATTACAAACTGATTTCGGTTGGGAGTATTATCCGCAGTCGCTCTACCATGCAGTGATGAACATCAAGCGTTATCAGAAACCAATTTACATTACCGAAAATGGGATCGCTGATCACGATGATGATCTCCGTCCCCAGTTTATCCGAGAAGCGTTGACCGCTCTCCACCAAGCGATTTCAGAAGGAGCCCAAGTCCGTGGTTATCTCTACTGGTCACTTCTTGATAACTTCGAATGGGACAAAGGCTACTGGCTCAAGTTTGGTCTCGTCGCTGTCGACCGCACCACTCAAGCTCGCACCGTCCGAAACAGTGCTCGTCTCTATGGCGAGATTGCCAAAGCCAACGCTATCGAGTAATCACTTGGAGACTCAACTTCCAAGTAAGGTGGGATAAAATTTCAAAGTCCTGACACGCATGCTAGCGGCAGGACCCTGTTTTTTATTGTCTCATCAAGGAGACTTATTTCTTCTTGAAACCGTCCGAGAGAAGTGTGGCCGGACCAGCCTCCTCCCCGAGAGGGTAATCCCGTTGCTGCGACGATAATTTCTGTTCGAACTGTTGCGGCCACCAGAACCCTCTGGCAACGACCTTTCGTAGTGCTCGCCAGGATCGGCGCATAGCCCAAATGAGCCACAACGGTCCAAGACCAGCCAAGAGCAAGGCAGCAACATAACCGAGCCATGGCATAATCGTGTGATGATTCCACACAATCAATTCAATCAATGATTTGAAATTCATTTGAACTTCCTCCACAGAAGTTTTGGTTAGTTGAGAGTGAAAGAACTTTAAGACAGATATCATCATATCAGAAAGAAACTTCTCTGTCAAGTGAGCCGTTATGGTTCAATAGCTTGGAATCACCTACACTGGTATCTCTTAATCTTCAAGCTATGCCCTACACCCTGAATCCCCGTATGCCAAACGCGTATGCAAGCTGTTCGACTCGTGAAACAAGGAGGGTGGAGCACTCGGAAAGTGGCCCGATACACGGGGTTTAGCCAGAGTGTCATTGTGAAGTGGTATGAGAAAGATACCAACTATGGCTTTACCCGATACCCACTCAATCATCAAGAACCAGGCATCATCCGAGGGAGCTTGGAGCAGGGTTGGTCACAGAGATCGTAGAGAAACGAAACAACTCAAGCGTTCGGCTGAAGTCATTCACCAAGTCCTCACCAATGAAGGGGTCAGAGTGAGTCTCTCATCGGTAAAGCGTACCCTGGATCGGTGTGGTTTGACGAAGAAATGGAATACCTGGAAGCGGCTGCACCTCTCAACCGAAAGACCAGAGGCGGCTCAACCAGGCGATTTAGTAGAGGTCGATACCATTCACCTCATGGAAAGTGAACAGAAACGCATCTACGTCCACACCCTCATTGATGTCTACTCGAGGTAGACCTATGCTTGGGCGGTGGAACGAATCAGTGCCAAGACGAGCGTTGAGTTCGTGAGGAGAGCTCAAGCTGTAGCCTTTTTTCAGTTCCGCTGTCTCCAATCTGATCATGGGTCTGAGTTTTCTCAACGCTTCACTGAGCGAGTGAAGATTCTCCATCGTCATTCAAGGGTAAGGAAACCTACTGACAATGCTCATCTGGAGCGGTTCAATCGGACTCTCCAGGATGAGCTCTTAAGAGAGCTACCTGCCAAAGTGAAGCTGTACAATTGAAAGCTTCCAGAGTATCTTAGGCTACTACGATATTGAACGATTACATTTCGGTCTGGAGATCAAAACTCCCTCTCAAATGATTCCAAGCTATTGATGAGAGAATGTCAGTCACCCTCACCGCTCCACCAAAATTCTTTGGTGGAGTAACTTGCCAAATGAGTCTTTTATGCTATACTGGCGTCGCAGCTCCCTCTGCTTTTTTTGTTCCAATTTTTTACTAGGGCTACCAAAAAATAAAAGTATTCGTCCTGCCATTACGAAGTCTTGTGCAAAGTATGGCCCCATCGTCTATCGGTTAGGACACCAGGTTTTCATCCTGGTAAGAGGGGTTCGACTCCCCTTGGGGCTACTGTGAAACTAAAGAGACTCCGGTTTATCCGGGGTCTTTTAGTTTTGTATTATCCAAGGGGAGGAGAAGGGCGTGAGTCGGATGCGAGCGAGCGCAGCATCCTGTGTGTAGCGCCCCGGCTTTTTGTCGGAGCAAAAAGGACTCCCCTTGGGGCTACGGATAAAATACACGAAATTGAGGCTCTAGTAAGCCTCTTTTTTGTTATTTATTACTATAGACAGAACTCTAAAATTATGCTATTATAGGACGTTACGTAAACTTTCGTAACTTTATTTTGTCCCTTTCTAATTCTCAGGAAACGATTGGAGATCTCATGCTCTTCGACATCATTTGCATCCTTGTCTTTTTGCTTGCTGCAGCACTTGATGGTGCAATAATTCTCAAGGCACTGTCATCTCTAAAGCACGCCAACAAGCATACCACAGAGGTAATTCGTTTCTCCTCTGCCCTGTGGGCCATGCTTATTCCCTTGCTTGTTTTGGGGATTTACTTCCTTGTTCAAGGGAAAAAGTTTGTTGTGAGCCTGCTCCCATCTGATTTCTTCCAAAACATTCCTCTCTGGTGGACAAGCTTTCTTGTCCTCATTGGTGCAGCAGGTTTTTCCTTTCTCTGGACAGCTCTAAGCATTGTCCTTGTATTCCTCCTCATGTGGCTCTTCAGCCGATTCTCAGCAAGAAAAGGACAACGGTTTAGTTAGGAGAATAGGCTACTGATCGAGAAGAGAGAGATTCAAAACATGTACGGCCCGCTACTACGCGAGCCGTTCTTCTTTTCCTAAGCTTTCCCATTCCTTTAATTCCCCTACCAATTGGTTCCAAGAATTTCTAATTAGGTCTACAAACAAAAAATCCTCGTCTTTTTAGTTTGGGACTTTTGTTTTTTCCCGACAAAGATTGCAAGGTTTATGAATAGATGTATACTGATGGCGGCATGGCTACAGGAGATTTCCATGTCTGTGTTTGATCATTGTAATGATCTTCCTTCTGAACGAAGGCATACAGAAGCCACGGGAGATTCCCTTGTTCCGCTTCAAGATGCCACGCACAGTCGCTTGAAGCACATCGTCGAACCCGTATGCAATATACAGGACATCAAAGCCAGGTGTGCTGACATCGCCAGTGCACTCGGCCATAATGATCCCAATCGGGTGCTTCAATTCCTTCTCGACGAGGACCACTGATGAATACGAGTAGTACCTTGTACCCTCCTCTTCCAAATGGAATTGGGGGGTTTCTCATTTTCTTGATAGACTAAGGACGATTTGGTAGCCCTTCTTTAATTGCATGTTTCTCGATATCAAACTCGGCCTCGCTTGGTCGTTTTTACTTGCGATTTTTTTTGAAAAAATTATTACTCCCGAGTGGCTCATAGCCGGGGTAGTGTTTGCGTTGCTCCCAGACATCGACTTCTGGCTTGAGTACGCGAAGCGCGGCACGGTCGGTGGCAAAGTCATCGACCTTCATCGCACACTGTTTCATTCCCCGCTTACCTACATCCCCCTCATTCTTTTCGTGGAAAGCTCTTTCGGCCCAGAGTGGATGACTCTCTTGGTCTGCGGAGTCTTGGGACACTTCATTCATGACTCAATGGGTATGGGCTACGGTATACGTTGGCTCTGGCCTTACTCAACTCGCTGGTACAAACTCTTTTCGAGCAAAGACGGTGAAATTTATTATGACTTTGATCACTGGCTCGTTTCTTGGAGCGATGAAGAAATGCGAAAACTCGTGGCAGAGCGTGGCAACAACAACTGGCTCAAAGAAGACCTAGCCTATGTGCGTCGCCACTGGCTATCAATTCTTTTTAAACTCCTTGTTGTGCTTGGATCAATTACTCTCCTCATTATCGCCCTCCCCTTCTAGCCTTGCTTTTTCTCTGCTACCTCGCTACAGTAGTTTCACTCTTACCAAGCCATGAGACTGCTCTCCATTGAAACTTCGTGCGACGAAACCGCTGCAGCTGTTCTTGAATATAAGAATGGTTCTTTGGTCGTACTAAGCAGTGTCATTTCTTCCCAAATTGCCCTCCATGCTCCCTACGGCGGCGTCGTCCCTAACTTGGCAGCTCGTGAACATGTCCGCAATGTTATTCCTGTAGTAGAGGAGACGCTTACTAGAGCCCAGATCACTCCTGCTCAAATTGATTGCGTAGCTGTGACCCAAGGACCAGGCCTCATCCCCGCCCTCCTCGTCGGTGTTTCCGCTGCCAAAACCCTGGCCCTCGCTTGGGGCAAGCCCCTCCTCGGTATTAACCATCTCGAAGGACATATTTATGCCAATTTCATTGGTCAGAAATTAGAAGATAGAAGTTTGAAGTTGGCAAAATCTGGTGCCCAAGATCATTCACTATCATCCATCATCAATCCTCCATCTTCAGTCTTCCCCCTCCTCGCACTTATCGTCTCTGGCGGCCACACCCAACTTGTCCTCATGCGCGATCATTTCCAATACGAACTTCTCGGTGAAACCGAAGATGATGCCGCTGGTGAAGCCTTTGATAAAGTGGCTAAGATGCTTGGACTCTCCTATCCGGGCGGCCCCGAGATCGCCAAACGGGCCGACAACTTTCGGCTTCAATCATCAATCATCAATCATCAATCATCAACTCCCACTTTCCCTCGTCCCAAGATCCAATCGAAAGACTACGGATTTTCTTTTTCGGGATTAAAAACCTCGGTCCTCTACTATCTCGAAGAACGACAGACAGAACTCACTGATGAAAAGTTTATCGCTACTATCTGCCATGAATTTCAGGAAGCAGTTGTCGATGTCTTGGTCGGAAAAACCGAACGGGCCATCCAAGAATTCCAACCCCGAACTGTCATTATCGCTGGTGGTGTCTCAGCCAACAAGCGCCTGCGTGAGCGCATGAGTGACACGATCACTCAGTATGATGGTGTGACATTCATGGTACCTCCCTTTGAATACTCGCTCGATAATGCCGCCATGATCGGTGCCACTGGCGTTCTTCGCTTTGCCCAAATGACAGAAGAAGAACGTCAAGCCCTCAAACACAATGTCCTCACCATGGAACCCAGTGCTCATCTTCCTTTAGTTCAAAAGTAATGATTATTTCAACAATCAAAACTGAAAAAGTTTTACCAAAATCTACCACTGTCACAGCTCTACTTAATCGTTCACTCAAAAAATTTTCTGAGCGTACTATCCTGGTCATTACTTCCAAAGTTGTCGCCCTCTGTGAAGGCTGTATACTGCCGCACGGAAAGATACATGAGGTCACGTTGCAAGCAGAAGCTGATTATTACCTGCCAAAAGAAAAAAGTCGTTATGGCGTCCCGATCACGATCAAGGACAACGCTTTCATCGCACGAGCTGGCATGGATGCTTCCAATACGAGCGGCTATTACTCACTTCTCCCACGCGACAGTTACGCCACCGCTCGCAAAGTTCGCAATTATTTGGTAAAGCGCTTCAGCGTAAAAGAAGCCGGCGTCATTATCGTCGACAGTCATTCATCGCCTCTGCGTCGTGGAGTGACTGGAGTGGCTATCGGTTGGAGTGGTTTCAAAGGACTCAAGAGTTACGAACATGTCCCCGATATCTTTGATCGCTACTTCACGACCCATGCCAATCACGTCGACGCGCTCGCCACTGCCGCCTCCTTCACAATGGGCGAAGGTAATGAGCAGACTCCACTGGTGCTCATCACTCAAGTCCCCAATATTGAATTCTCGGCCAAATCCCCCACTCCGACGGAACTCACTTATTTCAAACCTCCACTCAAAGACGATCTCTTCGCCCCCCTGTTTGATTGGGGAAAGCTCAAGAAAGGCCGGCCAAAAGCCTAACCTTTTCCCTTGAAACAAGCCCTCAATCATGATAGCTTGAGAGCATGTCAGATGAATCAAAAACAACCGAATTCCCCAAAGTCTACGACCCCAAACAGTGGGAAGCCAAGCTCTATTCCGCGTGGGAAGTGAGCGGTTTTTTCAATCCGGATAACCTGCCTGGAGACCGCAGCGAGGCCTTTTCGATTATTATGCCGCCTCCCAATGCCAATGGCCGCCTTCACGCCGGTCACGCTCTTTTCGTCACCATTGAGGATATTTTGACTCGTTTCCAACGCATGAATAACAAGAAAGCCCTGTGGGTACCAGGGGCTGATCATGCCGGTTTCGAAACCCAAGTAGTCTACGAACGAAAACTCGAGAAAGAGGGTCGCTCCCGCTTTGACCTGTCTCGTGAAGAGCTCTATCAAGAAATCTATGCTTTCACGATGGAAAATAAACGCTTCATGGAAGACGATTTGCGTAGGCTCGGAGCGAGCTGTGACTGGAGCCGTAATGCCTTCACCCTTGATCCAAAAGTTGTTTCAGTCGTCCAAGAAACTTTCCGTACTATGTTTCGTGATGGATTAGTTTATCGTGGCAAGCGAATCGTAAACTGGTGTTCCAAACACCAGACCGGGCTGTCTGATGTAGAAACAGAAACCAAAGAATCCATTTCCAAACTTTACTACTTCAAGTACGGACCTTTTGATATCGCTACTGTTCGGCCAGAAACCAAGTTTGGTGACAAGTACGTCGTCATGCACCCTGATGATGCGCGCTATAAAGAGTATCAACATGGAGACAAACTTGTCGTCGAATGGATCAATGGTCCGATCGAAGCCACGATCATCAAAGACCCAGTTATGGATATGGAGTTTGGTACCGGCGTCATGACCATTACTCCTTGGCACTCTCAGGTTGACTATGAGCTCGCAGAGAAATACAAGCTCGATATTGAACAGATTATCGATGAGGAGGGGAAACTCTTACCCATCGCCAAAGAGTTTGCTGGAATGGAGATCAATGAAGCCCGTGAAAAAATTGTCGAAAAACTTGCGGCCAAAGGATTATTGGTCAAAGTTGATGAGCATTATGAGAACACCAAAAAAGTCTGCTACAAGTGCGAAACTGTAATTGAGCCCCATGCCCGCGATCAATGGTTCGTAAAAATGAAACCGCTGGCCGAACTTGCCCTCAACGCAGTGCGAGACAATAAAGAAATTAATTTCTATCCAAAAAACTACGAGAAAATCTTTACATACTGGATGGAAAATACCATCGATTGGAATATCTCGCGTCAAATAGCATGGGGTATTCCCATTCCCGCTCAGTATTGTGCTGCTTGTAATAAAGGTTACATCGATGCTACCCCTGGAGATCTTTGCTCTTGTAGAGGAAAAATTGTAGCTGAGATAGATACCTTTGACACATGGTTTTCTTCAGGCCAATGGCCACTCCTCTCGCTTGGTTACCCCGACTCTCCCGATGTGGCCACCTATCACCCTACCAGCGTCATGGAAACTGGACATGACCTTATTTTCAAGTGGGTACCACGGATGGTTATTTTTAGTCTTTACCTTAAAAAAGAAATTCCGTTCCATCACGTTTATTTACACGGTCTCGTCAATGACGAACATGGCCAGAAAATGAGCAAGAGTAAAGGCAACGTCATTAGCCCGATTGAACTGATCGAACAATACGGCACTGACGCTCTCCGCATGGCGCTTATCACGGGAAATGCACCTGGAAACAATATTCCTCTTTCTTTCAAAAAAGTAGAGGCTTTCCGAAACTTCGCCAATAAGCTCTGGAATATCGGACGTTACATACAAGCTTTGGTCGCCCCAGAAAACATCCAGTGGAAAGACTCACACCCTGCAGAAACACAAGACACTTTGTCACCTGCTGATCAATGGATCCTCGCACGTCTCAATACCACCAAAGAGGCAGTAACTCGACATCTGGAGGGTTTTAATATCTCACTGGCGGCGGAAACACTCCGTGATTTCACCTGGAATGAATTTGCTGACTGGTACGTGGAGATCCATAAAATTGAAAAGAACGATGCAGTGCTCGTGGCTACCTGGAATGAACTCCTCAAACTCTGGCATCCCTTTATGCCTTTTGTCACCGAGGCCCTCTTTCAATCGCTCTACCCAAATGAAAAATTGCCACTCATGATTGCGCAGTGGCCAAAGGCAACAAAACAGGAACAGACAACTGCTTCATTTCAAACTATCCTGGAACTCATTACCAAAATTCGCAATGTCCGGGCCACGTACCACATTGATCCCAAAGAAACACTTACCCTGACTCTCGTCGCTGATGAAAACGCTACTACTCCCTTTGTCCCGATTATCCAACGACTGGGTCGTATTGATGACGTGCTCTTGATCGACCAAGCTGCGCAACCAAACGCCACTGCCAGCATTATCGTTGGGACCCTACATGGCTTTATTCACCTCGGTGATGTGATCAATATTGAGAAAGAAAAAGTTCGCCTC
The DNA here is from genome assembly GCA_964597355.1 of uncultured Bdellovibrionales bacterium. Classification (GTDB taxonomy): domain Bacteria; phylum Patescibacteriota; class Minisyncoccia; order Moranbacterales; family UBA1568; genus SSEF01. The sequence continues at coordinate 3,743 of CAZQWS010000013.1, read as the reverse complement.
ACCGAAGAAAAAGAAAAAATCGCTCAGTCCATCGCAAGCTTTGAAATGCGACTTAAAGACAAGAATTTCCGCTCCAAAGCACCAGCCGACATTATCGCCGCGCAAGAAAAAACCCTGGCCGAAAACAAAGCTAAACTCGCCACTCTCTCAGAATCTATTACTGCACTTGGTTAAAGGCTCCTTCGTCTAGTTTTGAAATTTAGAATTTAAAATTTGAAAGTACTCTCATGCTTCCCATCACGCTTTTTTTCTACGGCTTTCTTGCTGGCTGTGCCGGACTCTTGCTACAAATTCTCTTCCTTACGCTTTTTGGAGAAGAGACGACCGTCACAAATCCTGGTCTTGTTTTTCTCTTCGCCGCAGCTTTAGCCGAAGAAGCTACCAAACTTCTCTTCCTCATTCAGGCCTTCCGACGATACGCCATCCCCTCTCTTACCCTACCTTCTCTCCTCTTATTTGGATTTGGTTTTGCCCTCATAGAAGTACTCCTTTTCTTCTTCGCTGATTCTTCGTCCCGGGAAGGCATCCCTCTCTTGCCGCTCAGTGCCAATATCTTCTTTCATCTTACTACTACAATCTTCCTCGGTTTCCTCCTCAGACGCTTTCCCTTCCCGAGGCATTTCCTCCTCGGAGGACTCGCTTTGGTCACATCCCTCCATGTACTGTATAATTTCTTTCGACTCAATGCCTGATCTCAATTCTCGATTTGCCCTCAAAGCGGCTTTTCTCTATACTGGAGGTATACAAATCTCATCTATTAACCTCCCTCTATGACCAAACAAAAACGCTCTTTTTTCGAAAAATTAACAGGTGCGCGTGAGGTTGAAATCCCTGCCGACAACTACTCTGAAAATGTCAATATCTACAGCCCTGCCGAAGAGCCACAAAGTCTCCATATGACCACCGGCAGCGAGAGCTATGCACCGCGAGAAGAAGGTTCTTGGTCTGCACCAAACTTCCCTGCTGCCAATGATGACAATGCAGACGGACAACTCACTATCGATGTCTACCAGACCGATACTGATATTGTTATCAAGTCAACCATTGCCGGAGTCAAGCCTGAGGATTTGGATGTCTCCATCAACAACGATATGGTGAGCATTAAGGGCGAGCGTAAGAACGAAGAGATAGTCGAGCATGGCAATTACTACTACCAGGAATGCTATTGGGGTTCATTTTCACGTTCAGTCCTTCTCCCTGTTGATGTGATCCCTGAAAAGGCCGATGCCGCTCTCAAAAACGGTATCCTCACTATCCGTCTCCCTAAGGCTGACACTACCAAAACCAAAAAAATTCAGGTTCGCGGCTTCTAGTAGTCTTTCCCGTTTCACAGCATGAGTACCAACAATTTCCTAACACCCTGCCGAAATATTTTTTGTGCGAGCGTTTTTTTCGCCCTTGTTTTTTCGTTCCCATTCCCACTTAGAGCTACGACACCACCAGAGACTCTCAACCTCATTGCCCTTGATACAGTACGCATCGTCGAAGACGAACAGCTTTCTTCTTGGTATACCGTTGGCCAAAAAACAGTTTTTCACCCTTCACTCCAACCCGAGGGAGAAGCTCCTCGGACTCGTTGTAGTCAATTCGACTTTTTTTGCGAGGCTTTTGTTCCGCGCTCTTTCCTGGGCCATTTTATCACGACCAGCACATACGCTATATACGAAGACAAAGCGCGTGAAGCACTTCTCTCTCTACTTGAAGAACTTGAACGAGATCCTATAAATGCGAAACTTGGCATGGACGAGGATAAAAAACTTATCATTACCGCCGAAGCTGTACCAGGTCTACGGATACACCAAGAATCAAATATTGAACTCATTTTTGATGTACTCAAAAAAAACCAGCAAGCAAATCTACGCGTCGAGCTTATCACCAAGACCATCCCCGCCAAAGTTTCTCGAGAAACTATCGCTGAACTCGGCATCCATGACCTCATCTCGGAAGGCAAGACCAACTTCAAGGGGTCACCCAAGAATCGTATCTTCAACATCCATCGAGCTATTGAACAATACGACGGCATTGTTATTCCTCCAGGCGAAGAATTTTCTTTTGTTGATTATCTCGGTGAAGTTGACGGCGAACATGGCTATCTCCCAGAACTCGTCATCAAAAACAACAAAACCGAGCCAGAATTTGGCGGTGGCATTTGCCAAGTCTCGACCACAGTCTTTCGAGCCGCTCTCTACGCTGGACTCGAAATCACCGAGCGGCGCAATCACGCCTATCCCGTCCAGTATTACAAACCCTATGGCATGGACGCCACTATTTACATCCCTCGTCCCGATCTGAAATTCAAAAACAACACTCCAAGATCAATTTTGATACTCCCCAAAATTGTTGGTACTGAACTCACTATCACCTTCTATGGCACCAAGGATGGTCGGACCACTACGATCGACGGACCCCATATCCTCGAATCCAATCCTGACGGTAGCATGCGGACGATCTTTACCCAGATCGTCAAAGATGCAAGTGAAAATACGATCATCAACGCCACCTTCCCGAGCAATTACAAATCCCCAAGCCTCTTCCCTCACCCAGGCGATGAAATCCTCACTGAAAAACCAAAGAATTGGTCTGGTCGTCAGTGGAAAGAATACAAAGCCATCCATCCTTAAAGGTTTGACAGGTTTTTTGAAACTGCTACTATTGGCCTCAAAAGCTCTTTATCCTCAAAAAGGTAGGTTTCTCATGAATCCCTCTCTCCTTCCCTACTACTAGGCCATCGAAAAAGCCAGCCTTGATATGCTCGCTGCCGCCCAGGCTGGCAACTGGGATCAAATCGTCAAACTCGAAGGGGTTTGTATACTCCTTATCAGTCAGTTGAGGGATACTGCCCGAAACCATCACCTCACTCTCGACGAAAGCCGCCAAAAGGCCGCCATCATGCAGCACATCCTGGTAAGCGATGCCGAGATCTGCCAGCTGACCGAGCCATGGATCAAACACCTCGACCAGATGCTGGTCGATAACTCGAAGACCCTGCAATAACCAGCAGATCTTCTAATCTCAACAAGGAGACCGTCTCATGGAAGCAAATGCTTTAGGTGAATATTCTCGAGATCACGAAGAAATTTTTGTGGCAGCTCTCGGCAACTACCGCGGAGATTACACCATAGGGATAGGCATTGGTCCCAACGGTGAGGGTCACATTCTTCTACAAGTACCTGATGGGGTCGATCATTCGATCTTTCCCAAAGCAGTCCAGGCCAACAGTGAAGAGATTCCCGTCATGGTTAAAGGGGGCTATAGGCAACCCGTGCCTCTCTAGAAGTAACAGCGGCTTACCCAATATTCCTCGAGATATCTCGGGGGCTCTTTTTTTACAACAAAAAAACACCCACTGGGGTGGCTACAGGGAATCGAACCCTGATTCATGGTACCACAAACCATTGTCCTACCATTGAACGATAGCCACCACATTAGGTGCTTTTATTGCGTATTTTGATGGTGTCCCCGGAAGGAATCGAACCTTCATCAACGGCTTAGAAGTCCGCGGCTCTATCCATTGAGCTACAGGGACATAACGAGGAACACTGACGAAAAACTAAACCGGGTGGGTGCAGTAGGAATCGAACCTACGACCGTTGGCTTAAGAGGCCACTGCTCTACCGACTGAGCTATGCACCCAAACAAAAAAGCACTGACTAGCAGTGGCTCTAGAGTAGCGAAAAAGAGCCTCCTCGTCAATAAATCAGGGTAATACGTACACACATATAGCGGTTTTAGGCTAGCGGGTT
>CAZQWS010000012.1:0-25998 GCA_964597355.1 uncultured Bdellovibrionales bacterium | reverse complement strand
TGGCTCATAACCAGAAGGTCGGTGGTTCAAATCCACCCCCCGCAACAAACTTCGCTTTCAGCAAGTGACAGATACTGAGGCATCTTCTCTTGTTGGATCAAGTTTCACAATTTAGGCCAGGGTAGCTCAGTTGGTTAGAGCACAGGACTCATAAGCCTGGGGTCGAGAGTTCGAATCTCTCCCCTGGTACTATATAGTGTATTAAGTATCTAGTATTGGGTATTTCGTAGAGGAAATACTCGATACCGTATACTGAATACGAAATACAATTTTGGGGGCGTAGCTCAGCTGGTTAGAGCGACTGCCTGTCACGCAGTAGGTCGCCGGTTCGAGTCCGGTCGTCCCCGCCATTCGGGATAAGCAGGTATGCGAGTACCTGTTTTTCCTTTTAGAGAGACCTCCCATACCGCTATATTGAAAGTATGAAACTCCTACCGATCCCCAGATCATGCTCGAAGCCGGCCAAGTGCGAAAAACTCCGTTCAACATGAGGATTTTACATCATAGTACAAAGAATCATTGATAAGTTTTTTGTTCCAGACTCGATCAATACATACCCATATTGATTAGTGTATTCTGCAGTTGGTAGATCATTCCCAAGTGACCCCACACCCAACTTTTACAATCCATGGAAGATTGCTAAAATTTTCCTGAGATGGCACCAAAGCCTTCTTCATAGCAAACTTTGCTATCCAAAAGCCATCAAGGGTATACTAGAGAAGTAATCTTTGCTTGCGTAACTATGCAGATCGCTTTTTTTGAAATTCAACCCTGGGAACAATCAAAACTCGAGGAACGTTTTGCTGGCCATCAACTCTCTTTTTTCGAACGCGTAATTGAACTCACCGACCTCGAGGCACTTCAGAAGTGCGAAGTGCTTTCTGTTTTTATTTACAGTCAAGTGACCGCCGAAGTGATCGACAAGCTCCCCAATCTCAAGCTTATCGTCACCCGTTCAACCGGCTTCGACCATGTCGACCTCGAAGTAGCCAAAGAAAGGGGTATCCTCGTCTCTAATGTTCCTTCCTACGGAGAAAACACGGTCGCTGAACACACCTTTGCTCTCATCCTCGCGCTCTCCAGAAACGTCCACAAATCACATGTGCGACGTCTTGGAAACAACTTCTCTATCGATGGACTCGAGGGTTTTGATCTCAAAGGAAAAACACTTGGAGTCATTGGCGCCGGAAAAATTGGCCTCCATGTCATCAAAATAGCCAAAGGTTTCGGCATGGAAGTAATCGCTTTTGATGCGTTCGAGAATCGCTTCCTTTCTGAAGTACTCGACTTCAAATACGTCTCTCTAGAAACTCTGTTCCAAACCTCCGACATCATCTCACTCCACACTCCGTACATGAAGGATACCCATCATCTTGTTAACCAGAAAAATATTGATCTCTTAAAACACGGCAGCATTCTCATCAACACCGCCCGAGGTGAACTCGTCGAAACCGAAGCCCTCATTCGGGGTCTCGATGAAGGCATTCTCGCTGGAGCTGGTCTTGATGTGATCGAAGGCGAATTCCTCGTCCGAGAAGAGAAAGAACTCCTTACCCAAAAAGTGAGCAGTGCCGAAGTCGAAGCCCTCGCTCAAGACCATGCCCTCTTGAGTCGCGACAACGTTGTCTACACACCACACATCGCTTTTTACTCACGCGAAGCCCTTGAGCGTATCCTCTCAACCACTATTGAGAATATCGAATGCTACGCTGTTGGTCAGTGCAAAAATATCGTCATCCCCTCCCACAACTAATCGCTCTGCTACAACCCAAAGAAATCAAGGATTACTTCCGAAGCCTTGAGTGATTGGCTTGGTTTGGAAAGTTCGAGTTTATTGGTACCAGCTCTTCCTCCGGGCCACGCGTGCTTGCCGCCATTCACTCGATACAAAACCACTTCTTTACCTTTAGGACAGCTAGCAAAGCTCAGCTTGTCCACGCTTGTCCCATCGTTCCCTTCGTTCGAAACGGACATGGTAACGATATCTCCGCTACAACCATTGCGCTTGGCCCATGTTTTAAATTCATCTTCTACCGCTACAAATGTCCCACTATTGAGTGGACTACCACTCTTGCCACCGTAATAGGGAACATTGTCATCCGCTGTACCGTGAATAATGACATGGGGCAACATTCGGGTAGGATCACATTGACTGACTTGGGTTGTCCCGGAAACCGTGGCCACTCCAGCGATCAGGTCTGGTATTTCGCAAGCTAGACGATTAGCCAACATGGAACCATTGGACATGCCAGAAACATAAATGCGACTTTTATTAACGAGGAATTCGTCTTGCACCTGTGAGAGTACTTCCCGAATATAACCGACATCATCTACGTTATTGTTCTTTTCCTGGGATTGGCCACAACAGCCACCAGCATTCCAACTCGTGAAACTAATGCGTCCTTTGGTCCCCTCTCCATAGACCAAGAGAAACCCCCGCTGCTCAGCCCAAGCAGAAAAGCTCGTGGAGGTATCGCTCGATTCCGCTGTCCCCAATCCTCCATGCAGATGCAGCAACACTGGCAACGCTTTGATACCGTCGTAGCTCGTAGGCACATGAACTACGTAACGCCGCTCACCATCTTTGGTTTCGAATGTATAGACATGCTTCCCCGGCGCTACCTTTTCCTGAACAGTAGACGTAACTGGTTGCGTTGGTTCGGGAGTTTCTACCACGGCATCAATAGGCTTCACGGTTGGCGGCGAAAGAGTACGCACACCACCTGAGCCCTCTCGGTGACTTCGAATAACTGCCCCCGCTAAAAGCGTGGCGACAACAAGCACACCGACAGTGAGTATTGGTCTTCTCATAGAGGAAAAAGGGAGAAAAATAAATAAAAGACTACTGCACAATATTAGTATACCCCACCGCCCGATTCTACGCTTTTTTCTTGCCCAATGCATAGATACTTTGAAAGGCTGCTCTGGTTACTGGTGTAATAGATAGTCGATTACCTGGCCGAAGGATGACAAGATCTTTCAAGGACTTCTCTTGTCGGAGCTCTGGAAGGGTTACAATACTGTTGAATTTTTTTATAAACTTCACATCCACGAGCATCCAGCGCGGGTTTGCTTGCGTGGCTTTGGGATCAAAGTAAGGACTCTTCGGATCAAATTGCGTCGCATCGGGATAAGCTTGACTGGCTACCCTGGCCACTCCCACAACACCTGGCTCGGGACAGCTCGAGTGATAAAAGAGGATTTCGTCCCCCACGTGCATCTCGTCCCGCATGAAGTTGCGCGCCTGATACCCTCGCACTCCAAACCAGGGCGCCTGTCCATCACGCTTAAGATCATTAATCGAATATTCATCCGGCTCACTTTTCATGAGCCAGTATTGTTTTGCCCGTTGCATATACTTCAGTATAACAAAATATGAAGGCCCGAGATCTCGTTTGAGTTCCCGGGCTGTGTCGATCAAACTACCTTGCTGATATCCCAACTCGAAGCCGTGAAGGGAGCGTTTCTTTCGTCTCGCAAATTACCCCGAGCAAAACCAAAGCAGGGGATACCGCCTTTCTCCAGTCGCATGAAGGCAGCCATCTGGTGCCAACGGCAATTCAGCGTCTTGATGTAGCCTTCCGTGGTGTATTCGTCACCCGGAGCGTTCACGCCAAGTGCCTGCTCGTGGTATTCAGGAATCCTGCTCGGATGCATAGCGAGGAGACAAGCAACCTCGAAGGCACCGAGCGGAAACTCACTTCTTTCTCTCTGAAGGCAGTGAGCCCGCACCATGCGATCAGACTGACCACGCCGCATTGCTCCCATTTGCACCGGGACGATCATGATTCTTCCACCGACGCGCTGTCTCCAGTCCCAAGCAAGACGGTTACGGGCATAGCTGGATTTGTACACCCCGACTGCTTGGCCAACAAAATGTGGGCGGACATGTTCCTCGAACTTCAAACCTTCCGTACCTCCACAATTCGAGAAATAACCTGGTTCGTGGCCACAGATAGTACTCAACCAGATCAAGGCATCTTCAAGCACTTTCCAGTGACTACCTTTGATCTCTTCCTGCATGGGGAGTGCTACCCAACCTCCTGCCCACTTCGGCACTTCGGGAAGTCCGGCTGCGATGACCTTCAGCGCCGGCTTGCGATCGATACGAAATCGATCAGCAACCAGGTGCACCTGCTCTTCGATCGGGAGGAGACCCTTGTAGGCGGCAGGATAAACCAAGTCACTCTCTACCCAGTCGCAGGCAAAGCCACCCTGTTCGTCGAGAAACTCTTTGATGTGCCAATCGATATTGTGCTCGTGCATGAAGCAAGCCTCCGCATGACTCCTCGTTGAAAGGTTGGCGACAAAACGCTTGACCAGCTCGCCCAGTTGATCGGGGCTGATGCTCTTGCTACTAGACATTTCCACGCTCCTTGTTGGTAAGTCCGTTTACCGTGACGACTTGTCAAATGGTTCAGACAAGCTTGGTACGTACAATCTTTCTTTATACACACAAAGCTTGTCTGGATCAGGACCTATCACAAAGTCAATCCTATCAGCTCAGCTAGGGAATCCAGCCAAACTTGAGGGTAGCCTAGCGAGAAGGAAGAAAAGAGTCAAATTTGCCAGAAACTGGGGCTTGGCCTAGAATGGGGAACGTTTCAGTTACATATATATGAATGAGGCTTTGTATTTCTATTTCTTAAATCTGATTCCAGGCTGCGGCCCAAAAACTCTTCGTGAAGCCGTGGCTTATTTTGGGAGTGCCGAAAAAGCCTGGCTTGCTCCTGAAGCCGAATGGCACCATATCCCGAGTCGCTTCAACCCTACTGGCCTCGATGCCAAACGGGAAGCTATCCGAATTGGAGATGAAAAAATCAAACTTGAGGAAGCTAGTATCGAGGTACTCCCTTTTACGGATGAAAATTTTCCTACTCTCCTTCATGAAATCCCGAACCCTCCTGCCCTTCTCTACGTACGAGGCACTTGGAAGAATTGGAATAGCACACCTCTCATCGCTATCGTTGGTTCGCGTGACTACTCACCGTATGGTAAACAGGTGGCCGAAGAACTCTCTCGTGAACTGGCCCGTGCTGGCATAGTGATCGTTTCCGGACTCGCCTTCGGTATTGATGGACTCGCCCATGAAGGTGCGCTCGCTGCCGACATGCCAACCGTAGCCGTACTGGGCGGTGGTATAGACGATGCCTCAATTGCTCCTCAAAGCCACCTGCGCCTCGCTCAATCCGTCATGCAAAACGGTGTCCTTATCAGTGAATATGCTCCTGGTACACAGCCAGGCGCTGGAACCTTCCCCGCGAGAAACCGTATCATTGCTGGTATGACTCTCGGCACTATTGTTATTGAAGCCAAAGAAGAAAGTGGCAGTCTCATCACTGCCCGACTCGCCCTCGATTTCAATCGGGAAGTATTTGCTGTACCAGGCTCTATTTTTTCCCATCTTTCTACTGGTACCAACAACCTCATTAAACAAGGAGCCAAAGTAGTCACAGGCGTCCAAGATATTCTCAATGAACTTGATTTTGACACTCTTATTCTTTCATCTTCTTCCGATTCAAAAGAGAACATTGTACTCTCCGAAGACGAACAAAAAATCATTGCTTGTCTTTCACGTGATGGACTTCACATTGACAAGGTCATAGAAGCCTCTAGACTAGAAACGACTCGTGCGGCTTCCCTCATTACCAAACTTGAAATGCGTGGTATTATCAAAAACATCGGCAACATGCAATACATCAAGCTGCACTAGCTTCACCAGTAACTCATTTGAAAAAATTTAAGCTCTTGAAGCTCACGCAACTTTTGCAGCTCACTTCCTAGATTTATGAAACTCCTCATCGTCGAATCCCCTTCCAAAGCGAAAACCATTGAAAAGTACCTCGATGGTGAGTACAAGGTCGTAGCCTCAGTCGGTCATGTCCGCGATCTCCCGAAGAGCAACAAGTCAGCGATTGACATCAAAGGCGGCTTCGTCCCCAACTACGTCATCAGCCCCGGCAAAGAACATATTGTCGAAGACATCAAACGCCTGGCCAAAAAAAGTAAAGAGGTTCTCCTGGCTACTGACCCTGACCGTGAAGGCGAGGCCATTGCTTGGCATGTGGCGGAAACGGCTGGTCTCAAGAAACCAGCTCGAGTTTTGTTTTACGAAATCACTCCTCAGGCTGTCAAAGAAGCTATCGAACATCCTCGTCCGCTCGACGTCAATCTCCGCAAAGCCCAAGAAGCCCGCCGTGTTTTGGACCGCCTCGTCGGCTATGACCTCTCAGGTCTCATCTGGAAGAAACTGCGTTATGGGCTCTCTGCTGGCCGGGTGCAGTCCCCAGCCCTTCATATATTAGTAGAACGAGAAAAAGAAATCCGCGCCTTCATCCCAGAAATATTTTTCTTGTTCACCGGCTATTTCAAAAATACCAAAAAAGCGAGCCTCACCCTCACTCACACCACCGATCCGCGACCCAAGAAAGATGAAGCAAAGGCCCAAAAAGAAGCTGAGGAACTTATCGTCAAAGCTAAGAAAACAAGCTGGACCGTCGCTGAAGTAAAAGAAACTCCCGCCAAGCGTAGCCCCTATGCTCCTTTTACTACTTCTACCCTTCAACAGGCAGCAAGTTCTCGGCTTGGTTTTGCGCCGAGCCGTACCATGAAGATCGCTCAGAAATTGTATGAAGCAGGACATATCACCTACATGCGTACTGACTCAACCAATTTGAGTAAAGATGCTGCCAGTAGTATTCTTGCTCTCATTTCAAAACAATATGACGAGAAATATGCCGTGTCTCGCACATTCAAGACGAAAAGTAAAAATGCCCAGGAGGCTCATGAAGCTATCAGGCCAACTCATATTGATACTAAAATCTATGGTCGGACCGATGAAGAGAAGCGCCTCTACGCCCTGATTCGCACTCGTGCCATAAGTTCTCAGATGGCTGATGCCGAACTCATCCGTACCAAAATTGTTGCCGAAGCTCAGGATACAACAGTACCATCTTTCGCTGTTACTGGTTCAATCGTCGTTTTCCCTGGTTGGCTCACCGAAGATATTGCTGCCCGTGGTGAAGATACCGAACTTCCCAAAGTAACCGTTGGTGAGACACTTACACTCCTCGACATGACAAGCGAAGAAAAATGGACTGAGCCACCCAAACGTTATACCGAAGCAGGACTCGTCAAGGAACTAGAGAAGCGTGGGATCGGTCGCCCATCAACCTATGCCTCCATCATTCAAACGATTCAAGCTCGCGGCTACGTTGAGAAAGAAGGTCGCGCCCTTTTCCCTACCGAAACCGGAGAGGTAGTTGATGATTTCCTCTCTGAACACTTTGAGCGTTTTGTTTCTGATACGTTTACCGCACAAATGGAAGATGAGCTCGATGAAATTGCTGAAGGAAAACGTGAATATGAAAAAACTCTCCGAGCCTTCTACGGTCCATTTACCAAAGAAGTGAAGAGTAAAGAAAAGCTCGCTAAAATGTCAGACCTTGGTCCAGCCCCAAAAGCGATGAAATGCCCCGTCTGTGGAAGTGGCATGATCGTGAAACTCGGCCGCAGTGGCAAATTCTATAGCTGCTCCACATTTCCCAAATGCACTGGCGCCCTCACACTTGAAGGCACAGTCGTCGAAGGACCCAAGGATACCGGAGAACTCTGTCCATCCTGTGGTAATGGCAATCTTGTGGAACGCGACGGTAAGTACGGCAAATTTATCGCATGTGGCAACTACCCAAAGTGTAAATTTATTAAAAAAGATGAAAATGCTCCCAAAATCACAACAGGCGTAAAGTGTCCAAAGTGTGACAAAGGTGAGATGGCCGAACGCCGTGGCCGCTTTGGGATTTTCTACAGTTGTTCCAACTATCCTGATTGCAAGCACGCCATTAAAGCCAAGCCAACGGGTAGTCTCTGTACTTATAAGCGTGACGATAGAGATGGAAAGCAGTGCGGTGCGCTTATGATGGAAGGCACGAAAACGATTCCAGAACGGTGCAGCGATAAAACCTGTCCCAATCATAATCCGCACAAACTCAGTAAGTAGCTCTCTCTCAAAAAATGTTTTCGGCGAGGTGCGCTCTGCGCTCCCCGCCGTTTTCTTAGTCTTCGAGCTTACTCGTTTCACCAAAATAATTTTCAATGGAAAAATTAGGGGGCAGGTCACCTCCTACCTGAAAAGTATCTAGATGAATGATAAACCTTTTCATCTCTCCATCCACCACCGGAAACTCTGCCCGTACTCCAGCCAGGTATTTGAAATAAAGCAGGATTAATCGCCCAAGCTTAACGGCTGGGGCTCGTGTATGAACACGACTCCAGTAACGAATAGCTTCTTCTCTGTGGGGAACGTCACCGAGTCGGAAATTTTCCGTCACCACTTCCACGTGATTATCCTGATGGATCATTCCAACTGATACTTTCACCCGCCACAAAGAATCCGCATCCAAAGCTTTCGCCTCATTTTCAGGAATGAGAGAAACTCTGATCCGCATGCAATCAAAGAGTCGATACTTCGGCGGAATAACCACCACCTCATCATGTTCAAGGTACATTTGTAACCCCTCAAAAAACTGAGTTTCAGAATACTCGAAGTAGCGTACTTCGAAGTGGACATACTCTATCAGAAAGCTTTAGTTTTATCAAGATTTCATTATGAAAAAGAAAAGCGGCGAGAGCACTCAGTGCTATCGCCGTTCATTCAAATCCTCTCCTCAGGCTGCGATCCGAATGGGACGTGGCTGCCAGAGTGGCAGGCCATCTTGCAAAGCCATGTTCCGAGGATCTTCAAACAAGTCCTCGCGGGAACGTTCCATGGCCGAAGGCTGGTACTGCCAGATCTGAGGACAGTCCTGGTTATCAATGTACATCATCAAAAGCACACTCGATTCACCGTGCATCCGAACCTCGATCTTCTGCACATGCCTGGCGAGTTCCTCGAGTTCTTCGTCGAGGTAGCCGAGCCCCTTGGGGGTGATCTCGAGACTGTCGAGATAGAACATGACGCAAGGCTGGAGATGTATTTCGAACTGCTTTTTTCCATCCTCCATGATATGGACCCAGAGCATGCGAGCATCAACGGAACCGCCGACGACAGGTACCAACGAAAACGTGAGATTGACGCCGGGCTTGAGTTGGGAACCAATCCAGCGGACATGCTTGGGCAAATCCTTCAATGAAACCATGGATTCTCCTTTTTCAAAGGGCTGTGGAAACAAAAAAGCATCCCTTGAGATCATCGCAGTCTGCTTATTTGTTTGCCTACATTATACACGAAAGTATGTCTACTGTCAACAAAAAAATTCTATAACTTATGGCTTATTTAAGCTGAAAAATAGTAGGTTTTTTCCTCCAAAGAGGTAACTTAAAAGAAAGAAACCGATAGCCACAAGCACGATAGTGGCACCGCTCGGAAGGTCAAAATGGTAAGAAAGAAGAAATCCAATCACCACAGAAGTTTCAGCCATCACAAGACTCATGACCAAAGTAGCGATAAACGACAAATGCCACTGCATAGCGGCCAAAACCGGCACAATCATGAGCGCCCCCACCAAAAGCACTCCTACCATGGGAAGAGCCGCTGCCACTACCAGTGACGCGATCAGAATAAAAAAGAAATTATACCGATTGACTTTGATCCCGTCTACCCGGGCCAAGTCCTCATCAAGCGCAATAAGAAATAATTTTCGATACGCAGCAAACATAAAGAGAAGGATCGTGATAGTAAGTGAGCCAAGAAGCATTACATCCTCTCGGGTCACTGTCGTGATGCTGCCAAAGAGATAACTCAAGAGATTGACATTCACCCCTTCAGCTAAAGCGAGGAAAATAAGCGCAAAGGCGAGGCTCCCCGAAAGAAAGAGGGCAAGAATAGCTTCATTCATAACCCTCCCTGATCGACGAAGTGTCTCCATCCCGAAGCCACCTAAGAGTGAGGCAAACAGAGCCCCCAAAAAGATCGGCTGCTTGAGCCAAACAGCCAAGGCCACTCCAAAAAGTGACACATGCGAAAGGGTATCAGCCAAAAGTGAAAATCGCCGTACTACAAGGAACATCCCCATAAGTGGAGCTAAAATACCGATACAAAGCCCTGAAACAAAGGCTCGGACCAGAAATTCGTATTGTAAAATATCAGACAACATAGGCATCTTTATTCGTAGTGATGGCGCACCCGCTCACCAAAAAGCTTCATAATCACCTCCTCACTGTGAAGTGCCTCTGAAGGACCAGTATAGACGATGCTTCGGTTCAAACAAAGTGCTGTCTTGGTTTCATGAGCCACCACTTCAAGGTCGTGTGAGATGAGAATAATAGCCAATCCTTCTTTTTCATTGAGTTTCCGAAGCAGTGCGTAAAACTCTGTCTGGGCCTGACTGTCGACTCCAGCCGTAGGTTCGTCCAAAATAAGGAGTCTAGGTCGAGACACCAGTGCCCGAGCGATAAAAACCCGTTGAAGCTCTCCACCGGAAAGCTCTCCAATCCTTCGGCCAAGTAAGTGAGTAATGCCCGTGGTCAAGAGCGCCTCGTCAATAGCGTGACACTGAGCCAATCCAACCTGGCACCAAAATGACGACTGATCAAGGTGTCCACTCTCGACTACTTCTCGTACCGTAGCCGGAAAGTTGCGTTCCGTACGAAAAACATACTGTGGAACATATCCCATCGCATCCCAATTATTAAATGTCTGAATGGGCGTACCAAACAATTTAATCTCGCCAAATTGAAGTGGCAAGAGCCCGAGAATAATTTTAATCAGTGTCGATTTCCCGGCTCCATTTGGTCCCACCAGCCCTACATAATCCCCCGCTTTCACCGAAAAACTTACTCCATCCAAAATAGGAGTTTCATGATAGTGGAAAGAAAGGTTGTTGACCTCAAGGAAATTATCCATGGCTACTCACATTCTAGCGCCTTTTGAAGCGCTTTCAAATTGGAGCGCATAAGCGAAAAGTAATCTTCACCTCGGTCGGCTTCTTCATCGGTGATTCCTTCGATAGGATTAAAGACCAACGTTTCTGCCCCGACTTCTTGCGCCAACGTTTCTGCAAGTTTGGAACTAACGAGTGTCTCAAAGAAAATATAGCGGATACCACTCTCTCGTACCTCCTCGGCTACTTCGGCCAATTCACGCGGCGATAGCTCTTCTTCCGGAGAGATCCCACTCAAAGCATGCACAGAAAAATCATACCTTTTGGCAAGATAAGCAAAGGCATTATGTGAAGCCACTACCTCATCAAGTTTACAAGCCGCAAGGCCAGTGCGGTACTCGGTATCGAGAGCCTGAAGCAGAGTAATGGTAGCAGCCACCTGATTCTCAAGCGTTGCTTTTTCTTCTGGAAAACGTTCTACAAGGGCTGTCCCTATACTTTTAGCCAGTTCCGATACAATCACTGGATCAAGCCAAAAATGTGGATCATGTTCCTCTTCTTCTCCCTCATCAGCATGACCATGTTCTTCGGCTTGCAAAAGCTCTACTTCATTGGCCAGTACTTTTACCGTCACTCCTTTTCTAAGAAGATCCGGAACAAGCTTCTCCGCCCAAGGATCCATCCCTGCACCATTAATGATAACCAAATTAGCTGAATAGAGATCCTTGATATCCTTGGGTGTAGGCTCAAAATCATGCGGTTCAACCCCTCCTGGGACGATAGAAGAGACTATACCTAATTCTCCCACTACTTCCTGAGCGAGCGCTTGGAGTGGATAGAAGGTAGCTACTGCTCGGATAGGTACGTCACCTCCAGAGAAAGTTACTGATTTACTGCGGACCACTTCATCTTCAACTAAACGGTTCAGTCCTACCCAAACAAAAATAAGCACTCCTATAAGGCCAAAAGCTAACGATAGTTTCTTCAACATATATTTTTCATTAATGGCTACATTTTCGGCATAAGCCGTAGAATTCTACAGCGTGTTGTTCAATTGAGAAGGAAAGTTTTTCTCCCAGTTTTCTGGCTTGTTGCAACAACATTCCATCTTCGATGTCCACGTCTTCCACCAGATCACATTGGCGACACACAAAATGATGGTGATGGCCACGTTCGGTCAGTTCAAAGTATTGCTTCCGATCACTCACCATCACTTTTTGAACAACCCCCGCTTTTTCAAGCGTTTCAAGATCACGATAAATAGTCGTTTTATTAGCCGCTCGCCCGAACCCATGACAAGCTAGGACAATCTGAGGAGGAGCCAGTGGCCCTGATGCCTCATGGAGCACCATCAAAATCACCTCTCGATTTCTGGTACGTCGTAAGGCTTGATTCTCTAGCTTATTGAGACAAGGTTCAAGCATATTTCTATATTAGCAACTTAGTTGCACTTGTCAAGTGCCTACCATGAACTTATACCAGCAATAAACGTTCTTGAGGGACCGTCCCAGAAATTTATATTACCGTACAAAAAGGTTGCCGGCCTCTCTTTCAACCTGTACAGTACAGATATATGGATATACCTATAACGATTGATGATGTTATTAAGGCTTCACGTTTCCCTTGGCGTGGCGAGCAGGAAAAACTGATTCGGGAAGCATACGAATTTGCCAAAACTGCTCATGAAGGCCAACTCCGACGCTCTGGCGAACCCTATATCACTCATTGTCTCCATGCGGCAAAAATCCTCGCTGAAACTGGGATGGACGCTACGACTATCGCCGCTGGGCTCCTACACGATGTACCCGAAGATACTGCGGTTACCATCAAAGAAATCAAGGAAAAGTTTGGTGAAGAAGTAACCTACCTTGTTAACGGCATCACCAAATTGGGTAAAATCCGATTGCGTGGATCCAAAGAAGAATACTACCTCGAAAACCTCCGCCGGATGTTTCTCGCTATGGCCCAAGATATCCGGGTGGTGATCGTCAAATTGGCAGATCGACTCCATAATATGCGCACCCTCGAACATGTCCCTGCTGAAAAACGTGAACGTATCGCCCGTGAAACCTTTGAAATTTACAGTCCCATTGCCAATCGCCTCGGCATTGGAGAAATCAAAAGTGAACTTGAAGACCTCTGCTTCCAGTACCTCGATCCAAAACATTTCTCCCTCACCAAACAAATTCAGGAAACCTACCTTGCAGAAGGAAAAGAATACATAGAAGAGACTTCAAAGCTCATTCGTAACGTACTCAAGAAAGAAAAAATTGAGATTATCGATATCCACGGGCGCACCAAAAATCTCTATCGTCTCTTCAAAAAACTTGAGCGGCATGATATGGATATTACCCGCATCTACGATCTCGTGGCTATTCGTATTATCGTACCAGAAGTAACCGACTGTTATGAAGCGCTGGGCATCATTCATCGAGAATATCGTCCTATGGTCGGGCGTATCAAAGACTATATCTCACTCCCGAAACCTAATGGTTATCAGTCGCTCCACACAACCGTCTTTGGGCCAAAAGGCCGAATCGTCGAAGTGCAGATCCGTACTCAAAAAATGCACAACGAGGCCGAGCTCGGGATCGCTGCTCACTGGCTTTATGCCGAGGAAGCCAACCGTGGCTGGCGTTCCCTCTTCCGGAAGAAAGTAAAGCCTGTAGATCCTACTCGAGACCTTACCTGGGTCAGGCAACTCCAGGAATGGCAGAGAGACATGGGTCGCGACGACCAAGAATTCATGCACGGACTGAAGATAGACTTCTTCAAGAACCATATTTTTGCTTTTACCCCTCGAGGAGATATCATCGACCTTCCTGAAGAAGGTACGCCTATCGATTTTGCGTACTCCATTCACTCAGAGATTGGAGACTCGGCCATCGGAGCCAAGGCTGATGGAAAAATTATCCCGCTTGATCAACCGATCGAAAATGGTCAGGTTATTGAAATACTCACAGAAAAAAACAAAAAGAAAGCCAGTCGTGATTGGCTTTCGTTCGTAAAAACATCTAACGCCAAGTCCCATATCCGCCGTTCACTCCGGCACGAAGGAGAATTTGGCGAGAAAAATTAGTTTTACTCTTTCGTCGCGCCCATCACCTCCTCGAGTGAGGTAGTGCCTGTCACGATTTTAAGAAAACCGTCTTCCACCATGGTAGCCATACCGTTGGCCCGGGCTGTTTCTTCCAATGCTTCGGTTGCTGCCGATTGAGTCACAAGCTTACGAATATTACTCTCCATCTCAAGCACTTCATAAATACCAATCCGGCCTTTGTACCCACCAGTACACTGATCGCAACCCACTGCTTTATACATGGTAATATCTTCCCAAGCCTTTACTTTTTCCATTGGTTTTTTAGCTAGCGGATCCTTCTTAAGAAACGTCATGAGTGGCTCCAAGTCGTAAAGCTTTCCGAGCGACTCTACTTCTTTGCTGTCGAGTTGATATGGTTTCTTGCATTCGACACAGAGACGACGGACTAGACGTTGAGCAATAATCACATTGACCGTAGAGGCTACCAAGAAAGGTTCGGCCCCCATATCAAGCATACGCGGTAGCGTCGCGGCCGCTGAGTTGGTATGAATAGTCGAGAGTACCAAGTGCCCTGTCATAGCCGCGTGCATGGCGATTTCAAGCGTTTCTTGGTCACGAATTTCACCTACCATAATGATGTCGGGGTCTTGGCGAAGCAAAGCACGTAAGGCCGCCGCGAACGTCATATTAATTTTTGGATTGATCTGAGTTTGGTTAACTCGCGGCATCCGATACTCTACAGGATCCTCCACAGTAGAGATGTTGACTGTTGGTTGATTGAGAATATCCATTGCCGTATACAGAGTCGTTGTTTTTCCTGATCCCGTTGGCCCAGTAACAAGAATAATTCCATTGGGTTTCCCAATCTCACGATGGATAATTTCAAGCGACTGGCCGAGGATGCCCATTTTTTCAAACGTAAGACCGTGTGAAGACTCGTCCAAAAGACGCATAACAATTTTCTCTCCATCAAACACCGGTAGGATAGAGACTCGAAATGAAATCTTATACTCATCCTTTTCGATTTTGAAACGACCGTCCTGCGGCAAACGGTGTTCATCCAACTTGAGGTTGGAGAGTACTTTGATACGAGCAACAATCCCCTGTGCGACATCCTTCGGGAGCGTCATCGCATCATGCAGAACACCATCAATCCGATAACGCACAACCACGTCTTTTTCTTCGGGTTCAATATGAATATCCGAAGCCGACTGGAGAATGGCATGTTTGAGAAGCGTGTCAACAATCCGGATAATCGGGAGTCCAGCCGCAATCTTTTCCAAATCTCCATCCTTCTCTTCTTCCTGATCTTTGTTAACCTCGTCAGTCAAAATGTCGCCAAACTCTGCTTTAAGACTCTTCTCATACTGACGCAAGACCGTTTGCACGCTCTCACGTGTAGTAAGACAGGGTACAATTTTGAGTCCGGTTTTCTTTTTAATAAAATCGATGGTCTGGAGATCTTCAGGATTAAGCATCGCTACTTTAAGATCCGTACCTGACTTTTGAAAAGCAATGATATTGTATTTCTTGGCAATTGGTTCTGGAACGATCGAAAGAATATCAAATGGGATCTGCTCTTTGGAGAGATCGACAAAAGGAATGCCCAAAACATAGGCATAGACTTTCTGGAGTTCTGCCTCTTGGATGAGCTTTTTCTCCAAGAGACATGCTCCCAGTTCCTTCCCACTCGTTTCACATTCTTTGATGGCAGCATCAAGTTCTGTGGGCGGGACAATGTTAGAATCACGCAAAAACTCCTGCAGTTGTTCTGGTCTGACGCGCATGTTGATATAATGGTTGATTTTTCTTTAGTATACCATCAAAAAGAATTTCCCAGCGACCGTGATCGGTTACCGGGAAAGCGTTCACCGGCCAAGGTTGGACTCCGTACTCACTTGACTGTCTTTGAGGTTGCCAGAACCTCCCGAATGAAGGTTACAAGGTAATTCGGTAACGGCCGATCTCTTTGCCCTTGGAAAAGCAACGCTGTGTCTTCCCTTAAGGCGCCAGCTGGGATTAGCTTCCCAAACGATGATAATAGGCGGTCGTCACAAACTCTTCCGGATGAGGGTATCGATTCTCCCACAAGAATTTGACTAGAGCCGGATCCATGTTATCCCTCCTTTGCCAAAGCAGTAGCCATCTGCCACGGTTACCAGACGGAATCCTGACACCTTCATTGTATATCTTCTCAGAAAAATAACGAGATTTTTGTCAACCAACAGAAAAGGACCCTCGATACTAAAAAGGGTCCTTATCTTTCAAACACAAGCATCCCCTGCGACTTGCTCCACTCGGGATAGCCTAGATTTGTTGAAAACTACATCATCCCGGGCATACCGCCACCCAGAGCACTCATGTCCGGCATTTTCTTTTCTTCGGGTAGATCGACAACCGCCGCTTCTGTGGTAAGAAGGAGGGCTGCTACCGACACGGCGTTTTCAAGCGCTGTTCGAGTTACCTTAAGTGGGTCAATAATCCCCACCTTGAGCATGTCAGTCTCGTAACTATCAGTCGCCGCGTTATAGCCAGCATTCACTCCCTTGGTCGCAACCACTTGGTTGAAGACTACGCTCGCATCACTCATACCGGCGTTGGTAACAATTTGCCGGAGCGGTTCTTCGAGAGCTTTGATCACCGTCATGTAGCCAGCCTTAAAATCATTATCTACCTTTTCTTCTTTCCTAAAACGTTCCCCAGCTTCCATGGCAGCTTTCACAAGTGCTGTCCCACCACCTGCGACAATGCCTTCCGCAATCGCGGCTTTGGTTGCGGCTACCGCGTCTTCCATCTTGTGCTTCATGTAAGTAAGTTCGGTTTCAGTCGCAGCTCCCACTCGGATGACCGCCACTCCACCAGAGAGTTTGGCCATACGCTTCTTCAATTTCTCCTTATCGTAGTTGCTTTCAGTCTTATCGGCCTGGATCTTGATCATAGCCACCCGATCATTGATATCCTTCTGTTTACCCTTACCACCGACGATGGTTGTGTCGTCTTTGGTCGCAACTACTTTGGTAGCTTTACCAAGCATAGTGAGTTCGGTATTCTCAAGCTTCATCCCCTTGTCAGTCGAAATTACTTGCCCACCAGTAAGGAGCGCAATGTCCTCGAGCATAGCTTTGCGGCCATCGCCAAATTCCGGCGCTTTAACCGCGAGCACATTCAAGACTCCCCGAATCCGGTTCACGATGAGCGTTGCCAAGGCCTCCCCGTCCACGTCTTCAGCGATAATAACAATATCCTTCTTCCCCGCCTGCGTCATTTTCTCCAGGACTGGCAACACTTCCTGGATTGAAGAAATTTTCTTATCGGTGATCAAGATAAACGGATCCTTGACCTCGGCTCGCTGGCTCGCTGCATCGGTCATCATGTAGGGCGAGATGTAACCTTTATCGAAATTCATGCCCATCACGATCTCCTTGGAAAGACCGAGAGTTTGTGACTGTTCAGTCGTCACAACGCCATCATTACCAACAGCTTCCATAACGTCAGCGATCATTTCTCCCATTTCTTCTGACTCAGCTGAAATCGTTGCAACATTCACCTTCTCTTCACGCGAGCTAATTTTCTTAGAACTCTTTTTGAGGAGTGCTACCACATCATCTTTCGCTTGTTCCATCCCACGGCGAATCCCAACGGGGTTAATTCCAGTCTCAACAAACTTCAGTCCTTCACGCACTAGGGCTTGGGTAATAACAGTTGCGGTTGTAGTACCGTCACCGGCAACATCATTGGTTTTCTCAGCTACTTGCTTGATAAGTTCCGCTCCCAAGTTTTCAAACGGATCTTTGAGTTCGATGTCTTTAGCGATCGAAACACCGTCATTGGTGATCGTTGGTCCACCGTAACTCTTCGCCAAGAGAACATTGCGACCCTTGGGTCCCATGGTCACACGCACCGCATTGGCGACCTTATCAATTCCTCCTTTAATTTTCTTACGAGCATCTTCGCTATAAATAATCTGCTTACTCATAATTGTTGTATTGTCTCATTGCTGAATTACTAAGAATACCCCCTTCTTCGACCATTCAACAATAAAACCAATTAGCCATTTAACAATTAACTCAATTAGCACTCTCAATTATAGAGTGCCAAAAAACAACCGTCAAGATGTCCTCTCATCCAGACCATTGGACGTCTTCGCAAGATTAACCTCGCTAAAAATATCCCCCCTGTAGGATGCTTTACACCGTCCCAAGTGCTCGCTCGATACCAATGAAATATAATACTTGTTTTTTCTCGTCAAGGATCGGCGCAACTCTAAGGTATGCTTTGTAACGCTTCCCATTCTTGTGGCGATTGGTCACTTCACCCTCAAATATTTCCTTCTTTAGTCGAATCGTATCCCAGAACTTTCTATAAAACTCTACCGGCATCTGCTTCCCCCAAAGTGACGGGGTCTTGCCAATCATTTCCTGCAGAGAGTATCCCGTAAGTTCTGTCGCTGCCACATTGGCATACAATATTTTCCCTTCCGCATCAGTAATCATCGTATGATCAAAACTTTGATCCAAGGCTATCTTAAACTTCATGAGTTCCTTTTGATTTCCGGTAATAATTGTGTCCGATTTTTTAGTACTCTTAATGGCATCCATCATGATTGTAGCGAGATGCGAAAAGTCATCAATATCACCTTCGGGCAAAGTACCTGAATGGAGCACACTTACCTTGCGAGCAATCTGACGCATATTCTCAACCCGACGCAACAAAAATACATCGATAATAACGGTAATGAGACTGATGTACGTAATCAGGGCAAAGAATGAGTACCCGAGTCCCTGAAGAAGAAATGACCTTCCTTGTATGACCAACTGAGCCGGATACTCCACCTGAAGCAAGAGTGATGGATTCCCAAAAATATTATCTATCAACCGCTTTCCTATAACCCGATCGCTTGTCATTTCTATCAAGGAACGTGCATCCGACCTCAATACTATTTCTTCGCCTTCGGTACCCACATTGGCAAATCCATAGTTAGCAAGCCCCACTTTAACTCCAGAAAGTTCGGCGAGCATCCGACCATACTCCTCATCGATATAACGAGCAAAAATGATAGTCCCGCGCCGACTGCCAAGCCCATCACTTGTAGTAATAGGTTGGGAGGCAACTAAAAGCATCGCGTCGGGGATAGTGAGAATCCCTTTGTGAGCTGAAGTAAGATCAGAAAAATCGAGTAGTCCTCCAGCACTCCTGAAGTAGCTCTTAAATGTTTCAGGAATTACCGAGCTATCTTCATCGGTACTCTGAACTTGCTTCCCATACACCAATTCCCCACTATTATTCACGAAGGCCATGATGTTAATTCCGAGGACTTTGAGAGATTCGTCCCCAAGATTAGATGTGATATAGGCTTCATTTCGATCAGTGACAAACTCATACGTATCATCCCAGCGCGCCCAGTCAGCCTGTTTAGAAACTAGGTTGTCCATTTCTCGATTAAGAATACGCTCAACTAGGTTTAGTTCTTCCTCAGCATGAACACGCTGTAAAAGAGCTATTTCTTTTTCTGAAGTAAACCAAACGAAACCGTAGGCTAACCCAAAAAAAAGAGTGGTCGTGCCTAAAAGTATAAAATAGATTTTGTTACGCAACGAGAGCATACTTTATTTTTTATTTTTGAAATAAAATAATTATTTATTTGGAATCAGTACCTTAAGGATATCGTGAGCAGTGATAATGCCAAGAAGTGTGTTCGTCTCATCAACTACTGGCAACGTATTGAAGTTTTTTTCCACCAAGATACGCCCAGCATCTTCAACCGTCACCTTGGGCCCAACCGTAATACAAGGCGTAGCCATGATATCTTTCACCAGAACCTCCGAGAGACTCCCTGCTGGATTTTTTTTCTTTGATAGACGATTAATCAGATATGATGCCATAGAAGTAGGCCCCGAATGCTGATAAAAGAAGTCGCCCTCTGCTACAATTCCCTGTAACTCAAAGAGTTCATTAACAATTGGAACAGCATGAATCTGATGCTGAACGATCAGGTTGGCCACTGCCTGTGCTGAACTGTCAGCTTTCACTGAAATAATATTCGTCGTCATGATTTCTTCAACAAGCATACACTTTACATAAAAAATTAGTCTTTATTTTTTCTTACCCCCCCCTAAAGCCTATTCATAACGTAACGCGTTAAGAGCAGAAATATTGGTTGCCCGACGAGCTGGATAGATACCTGTAACGATGCCTACGATAAGCGAAAATACCATGATAGCGATAATAAAGGCTGGGGGGATATACGAAACACTAATCGCTCCTACTCCTTTGAAAATTGCCAACAGGGAGAGAACAGCTCCCAACATCTTGCCAGCCATAACTCCAGCCAAGAGTCCAAGAATCCCTCCAAAAAACGCCATTACCATTGATTCGGTTAGAAAAAGCTCTTGCACTTCAAGTGATTTCATCCCGATCGCTTTCATCAACCCCACCTCACGAGTTCGCTCGAGGAGTGACACTGTGAGCGTGTTAAACATACCAAGCGCTGCCACTCCCAACGCCACCATACCGAGCAGCCCCAAGATGATGCGGGCGCTAGCAAAGAAAGAGTTGATCTGACTGACGGTATCTGCGACTGAGCTTGTCGTATACCCCATCGCTTCCACCTGTTTCCTCACATCAGACAACACCTCCTGGTTTCTCGTTGTTATCTTTACCTCTGAATAGTATTCTATACCAAGCCCACGAAGATCAATAAAAGGAACGTATATAATTGGGCTCTTATCCTCAGGAATAACAGCAACAATCGTATAATCCTCCGCTACTGATTCCACTTTTTTTTGTGAATCTGACAAGAGGCTGCTCGTAATAACAAAACTCGTATTAAACTTTTTTCCCACCGCTTCGTTCTCATCTAGAGAGAGAAGTCGAAGCATCGCCCGACTTACTACCGCTTCTTTTTTAGCACCCGTGCTGAGAGCCCTCCGTTCAATATCTTCAGCAACTGTCACCTCACCCTCTCCTTCTATTTCAACCCAACCATCGCCCGAATTCTTGATGGCAAGCGTCGGCAAGACTGCCCCACCTTGAGCGAGGTTCGCTTTTTCCTCACCAGTCAGTTCCCGTAGAACGAGCCAATCGTCCGTCACGGCAAAATAAGCCTGCTTTATCACTGGATCATCGTTTTCATCTCGAAGGAGAAGATACTTCCCTCCGACACAGTCCGTCTCGGCCAGAGTACAGGTGGTCTCCTCAAAAATCGAGAAATTTGCTCGAAGCCACTTGCCAAGCTTTGTTTGGTTTGCATCAATCCCTGCGGTACCAAATTCATTCTCACTGGCATACTCCCCACCCCAAACAAGCGTTCCCGTGATCTCGGTCTGATCAACTTTTCCATAACCGATAAGCACTGCGTCAGAATCTGGACTTTCTCGAAGGCGTACCCAGTTCAATCCTTGTCCCGAAAACACCACGTCATTAATACTCTCACCAACTTTCTTTGGTGCTTCAACAGCTTGAGTTTGGTTTCCTTGGTCTGTGGAAATCACCACTCGTTCATCGCTTTCAAAAAATGTACCCTGTACCGGACGAAGAGCCGAATGCTTCAAGTAATCGGTAGTTACTCCGTAGGCAGCCATGTCAGAAACAGAATTTTGGTAGTTGACATGGGCCACAACTGATATCAGTGGTTCGGAAGACTCTACATTGGGAATGCCCTGAAAATCTGCCAGCGTAGCATCGCTAATTTTAATCTTCCCCCCTGGTTGAAGCGATACATCTGCCTGTTGCATTTCTTCCAGTTGTGCCACTTGGGAGATTACCAAACGTTGGAGACCATAGCCGATAGATACGAGAAAAACAATCGAGCCTATCCCGATAGCCATACCACCGATAGTTACGGCTGTACGCGTTTTCTTTCCCTTCATATTCCGGATAGCGATCTCAATCAGACTAATCTTGTCGATACTTTCACCGCTTGAGGTATGGAACAAACGAAAAATTCTACTAGCATACCGAGAGAACAAGATCTCCGAAGGAGTGCCCATGGCTTGCACCTCAGATGAACCGTGCTTTTCTCTCCACAATACTCGCCAGTACCAGATCCGAAATGTAATTTTTACCAAAAGATACGTCAAGATAAGCAGGATAAACATGGTGATCCGAACAAAGCTGTGACGGAAAAAATCTACAATCGCTCGAATCCACCCAATCACTCCCCACCTCTTCGGCATCGAAGAAACACCGACGCCCTCTGGCGCTACTGAAGCAGGAACAACTGGTTTTTGGGATCGGGATTTCCACCACATACACTATTCTTGATTGAGTACACTCAGATCAGCTTTCTTGTGAAGCAGCTTGGATTCAAGTACGGCTTTATCAGCGTCACGATAAACACCTTCTATTCGACCATCCCGCATATTGAGGGCTGTTTTTGAATACCGAATGTATTCAAGGTCATGCGTCACCATAATTATGGTCTTGCCCATGTTATTGAGGTCGTTGAGGAGGTACATCAGGTTCTGTCCAGCTTCGTAGTCAAGGTTACCAGTCGGCTCATCCGCCACGAGTACTTCCGGATCAGTAATGATGGCCCGTGCTACGGAAACGCGCTGCTGCTGCCCTCCAGAAAGTTCCATTGGATGGTAATGCGCCCAGTTTTCCATCTTCATGAGTTTGAGCGTCTCATACGCTTTCTCTAAACTCTTTGTTTTGTCCTCACCCAGGAGCATTAACGGAAAGGCTACATTTTCAAGCACAGAAAGTGACTTCACCCAGTTTGACTGTTGATACACCATGCCAATATGATGTTTGCGAAATTGAGCTCGATCATCCTCACTCCGACCGGCGTACATATCCTCTCCCAAGAATGTGATGGCACCTTTGGTCGGCGGCTCAAGTCCGAGCAAAATATGAAGCAGTGTTGACTTACCACACCCAGAAGAACCAAAAAGCACCACAAAATCTCCTCGAGTAACCGTAAAAGTTATCCCTTTCAATACAAGTACCATCTGGGTTCCGATATCAAAAGCCTTAATGACGCCCTCCGCACGAATAATCTCCTCTCCAATATTTCCAGGATACTGCACAAGCGATTGCTCAACCACTCTCTCTTCTGCGATCGTTTTTTGTGGTTCAGGAGCTAACGGTGAAAGTTCTGGCTCAACAGGCTGAGAAACAGAACTTATTTTTTTTGAAAGAGTTTTTTTAGATTCGGTTGTTGTTCGACGAACACGGGGAGTTCGTACCGGGGTAGCGAGAGGCATAACTTTTGTATTTATTGTCCCAAAATCGATCGAAGACTAGTCACTACCAAATCAAGCGCCTTCGCCGTAGCTTTGGGCGTGATCGCGACCGTATCGATAGAATTACCTACATTGCCAGCCTTATCACGGGAAATCACGCGCAGATGATACACCTTGGACGGAGTCAGTCCTGAAATAATAACTGTATGATTGGTAACTAGTCCAGTATCTTCCTGCGTCTTCTGCGTGTATGTTGAACCAGTCCCTTCTCCGTATTCTACCTGAGAAGTCGATTGTTCGTCAGTGGTCCATGAAACTACGAGTTGTGCCTCAGTCTGGGCATCCGCGTTTCCACTCGAACGCGCCAGTACTACCCCTTCAACGTTGACTCCGCTTACCTGAGGCGCCCGAGTATCGGTTGCGGTCGTAAAGCGTTGTGGGTCAGAGACTGCTTCATTGCCCGCTTTGTCTCGTCCCTTGACGATCAGTACATATGGAGTCTGTGGCAAGAGATCACGCACTATCATCTTGTGCTCTCCCTTAAGAAGCTTCACATTTACTTCATCTCGGGCCGCCTCTGGTTTTCCTTCCGGATAATAACTAACAATTGAGGATGTTTCAGTATTGGTTGACCATGAGGCGAGCATGATCGTTTGAGCTGACCCACGTACCTGTTGAATACGCACGTTCGAAACCTTCGGTCGAGGCAATGTTTCAAAAGAAAGCGTGCTACCATCATATTCTTCTTCTTCACTATCAAGCGTATTCACCTTGTAGTAATACTTGGTCCCGTCAAGCAGATTATCGAGCGTTACATTGTAAGTCGTTTTGGTCGTCGAAGTAGCCACTTCCTTCACGCTTCCGAAAGCCGCAGTGGTACCATAGTAAATTTTTACTTTGTCGGCATCCTGGACGGTAAATTCTAGTACCGCCTCCGAGAGACCAACGGTCTTGGCTGTCGGATCAGTCACCGTCGGTGCGGGTGTTGTTTCGAAACTATCCTCGGTAGATGTGCCTGTATTACCGTCTTCATCGGTCCATTTCGCTTTGAAGTAATATCTCGTTCCTGGAGAAAGATTCGTCAAATTAATTTCATGAGCCGTAACCTGTTCTGAATTACTCGGCTCCTCACTCAAGTAGGATCGGGCACTCTTGCCATATTGGATTTTGCTATCAGAATCACGGTCAGTACTCCAACTAATAGTCGCCGCGCGAGTGGTAATAGCGGTTACCTTTGGTTCTGAAGCAAGCTCGGCTGCCGATGTGAATCGTCCTGTTGGGAGCAATTCTACCGCCGTACTAAATGATCCGCAATTATGCACATTATCACAGGCCCGTACCTTGTAGTAATACGTCACTTGAGTCAGTCCGGTATCCACAAACGCGATACCTGTAGTCGATGCCGCTTCAGTAAAGGTTGATCCATCCGTCGAGCGGTAGATCTCGTAATCTTCCACCACACCAGTAGAGGGTGGCTCCCAGGAGAGAGCAATCTTCCAAGAGTTGGTACTCTTGACCGAAACATCAGCGATCTCGATATTGAGCGGGATACCTGGGGCACTGGTATTGGCTGTAAATTCGATGCTATCGTAAGCACCATAATTAATAACACCGCCAACGTCTTCCCCGTTTTTGGCTACCACATAAAAAGTGTTTGCACCAACCTGCGTCGCAAAAGAGGAGGCTGCAAGCGACGTGGCGCCAGCTGAAGTGAAACTACAGGTAACTTCTGAAGGAAGGGTATTGACCGTGTAGCAGTACGTGAGATCGCCCACGTCACCCGAATAGCTCGAGGGCGGATCCCAAGAGAAGGCAAATGAGTTCGTGCTATTGCTTGCGGGAGACACATCCAAGTTCTGTGGCGCAGTCGGCCCGGTACCAGCGTAGTAAAACGCCACTTGCACTGTGCTACTCGACACATTGCCGGCATTATCGAGTGTACGGAGATAGAAATAATTTGCCCCAGTCTGATAAGCCGCCCCAGGTAAATTAACACTCGTGGAAGCGGTAGTCGACGACCAATCACCAGAGTCCACCGAGTCATTCACTTGGTATTGGTAGCCAGCGACACCAGATGAGGCATCGCTTGAGGTAGCCGTCCAGAAAAAAGTAAAGTCATTGGTAGAGGAATAGCCTGTAGGCGCCACCGTAACTCCCGATGGATTCTGCGGACCAACGGTATCCAGCTTATAGATGAAAGCTGCGTAGACAGAACTTACGTTTTGCGCATTATCTCGAGCCCGAATTCTGAGGTAGTACGTCTGTCCACTCGTCATGCTGGATGGGGTAAAGGTGCTGGCTACTTGAAATGTCCCCGCTGTCTGCGGTTCAGCCGTATTGTCCGTACCAAAGTACACGTAATAGCCCCAAATACCCGAGCCACCTGTGTCACTCGCCCCACTCCAACTGAAGTACGGTGCCGTATAAGTATACCAAGTATCAGTCGTAAGTGACGTCAGTCCGCCACTTTCATTGAGGGCTGTCAGCGAACTTGGTGCGACTGGTGCCACAGCATCGGCAGTGGACTCCATAATTACCTCGTTGAGAGTCACGAGCTGATTGCCATTTCCATAGAGAATCGCCTGCCATAGGAAGCCATCGTCCGTCACTGGAAAAGTTCCGATATTTGTGTTAATGGTAGCGGCACTATTTGCCTCTGTCAGTCCAGAAGAGGTAACCCAGGCCGCTCCACTCCAATACTTCCACGTTGTCCCACCATCATCAGAGAGTCGATAAGTGATAGTTCCACCATTGGCCGTCTCGGTTGTTGTAAACGTGTCCCAAGACTTGATCCCCGAAAGCCGCACTGCTGCTGCCGGCTGTACTGAGACCCGCGTATTGGTATAGGGCGTCGTATTGAAAGAAGATCGCACCGTATTACTGATACGTACTTCGTCTAGCATTCCTCCAAAAGCCGATGGGGCTCGCCCCGCTCCCGTTCCACCCGCATGAC
>CAZQWS010000011.1:0-29301 GCA_964597355.1 uncultured Bdellovibrionales bacterium | reverse complement strand
GAGAGATTTTTGAGGGCAAGCACGAACCGATTATTTCAAAGAAACTTTTTGATTCTGTTCAAGAAGTGATGAGCCGAAAATCTAAACCGCATAGCAAAGGATTGAAACCATATATCTATCGCGGATTTTTCCGTTGCGGAGAATGTGGTTGCTTCATTACCACCGAACAACAAAAAGGACATAACTATTTGAGATGTACCAAACGGAAAAATCCTTGTTCACAAAAATATGTCCGCGAGGAGCTCATCACTTCTCAAATTCAAAATGAAATCAAAAAAGTTTCTTTGCCTCTCGATTGGACAAAATGGATGATTGCCGAAAATGCCAAAGATCGGCAATCGGAAGTCCAATCGAGTACGCTTTTTGCAGATTCAATAAAAGCCGACATTTCTCTTTTGGATTCTAAGATAGAGAAGCTGATGAGTGCTTATCTCGAAAGTGCGTTGTCGCTTGAAGAATATCGTGAAGCTAAAAACAAGTTAGTCAATCAAAATCAGCTTCTCAAAGAGAAATTGAGGGCTTCAGAGCAAAAAGCAAATAATCGGTTCGAACTTACCGAAAAGTTTTTGAAATACAATATGGAATTGGCAAACGACCGAACAAATGAGGAAAATACTCATTTGTTCAAAAAAGTCGGTTCGAACTTTCAAATTTTAGATCGAACCGTCTTTTTTGAGCCACGCGGGGCGTGGAAAACCCTTTTGGATTCTGGATTCGGCGGGGGGAATGCCTTTGTGTCGGTGCTTCGCACCGACCCCATTTCGGCTTCCAATTCAGATTTCCAATTTTGGCGGAAGCGAGAGGATTCGAACCTCTGGTACCATTTCTGGTACTGCAGTTTTCAAGACTGCTGCCTTCAACCACTCGGCCACGCTTCCAAATTATTCAATTCTTTTAAATAATGTGATCGGTCCTCCTTCGTTGAAACTACAAACGGGCAGGGAAGGGAGTATTCTTTGCTTAAAAGCAAGTGGAAACTCCCAACCCTCTTTGCTAACTAGGTGCCCCGAGAGGGAATCGAACCCCCATCATCGGTTCCGAAGACCGGTACTCTATCCGTTGAGCTATCGGGGCAGACTACTCATTCACAGTCTCTCTTTTGTACCGTGAAATGAGGCATTCGTCAAAACTGAATTAAGGATGTGGTTCATCTTGCCTGCGTTCGAGAAGGGGACGTAGGGAAGTTCCGTTCATAATGCCCGGCTTCTCAATGCCAAGAACATCGAGAATAGTCGGGGCTACATCCGAGAGAAGGCCGTGGACTTCATTCTGTTCACGCATCATTTCTTCAGCCTTTTTCTCGCGGTGGTTGGTTGGAGTGATGTACCAGAGTGGAATAGGGTTAGTCGAATGCTCGGTATCTTTTTGGCCGCTCATGAGGTTAACCATTTCTTCGACGTTGCCATGGTCGGAAGTGACAAAAATCGCACCTCCAGCTTTCAAGATGACAGGGATAATACGGGAAAGACATCTATCGGTGGCTTGAACTGCTTCGATAGAGGCTTGTTCATTACCGGTGTGGCCTACCATGTCAGGGTTAGCATAATTAACGAGAATAAAATCGTATTTGTTTTCCTCAATCTTTTGGATCAGTGTGTCGGTCACTTTTGGCGCGCTCATCTCAGGCTGTTCGTCAAAGTGTGATACCGTGGGTGATGGGATGAGAATTCGATCTTCACCAGGAAAGGCTTCTTCGTTGCCACCGTTGAAGAAATACGTCACGTGAGCGTATTTTTCGGTTTCAGCGATACGGAGCTGAGTAAGTCCCGCTTTGGAAAGCGTCTCACCAAGACTGTCGTGCACTTCTTCTGGGGGGAACGCTACCTGAACAGGGAGATCTTTTTCATACTCAGTCATAGTGGCAAAGAAGATGTCGAGCATTTTTGATCGAGCAAAACCATCAAAATCGGGCACAACGAAGGCTTTAGTCAGTTCACGGGCTCGGTCTTCGCGGAAGTTGAAGAATATGACGGAGTCCCCATCCTTGATGATTTGCGGACCATCTTTTTTTACGATGTGGGTCGGTTCGATGTACTCGTCAGTAATTTTCTTAGCATAGCTTTGTTCAAGATAAAGAAGTGGGTCATCAGTGGTCTCACCTATGTCTTCGGTGAGCATGCGATATGCTTTCTCGATCCGATCCCAGTTGTTGTTGCGATCCATGGCGAGGTGACGGCCACACAGGCTCACGATTTCGCCGATACCGACCAGTTGTATTTCACGGGTCAATTCCTGAATCTGTCCAATGGCTGCAGTTGGACTCGAGTCACGGCCATCGGTAAAAGCATGTACCGCCACTTGGGTCAGTCCATTTTCTTTTGCCAACCGAAGCAGTGCAAGTAAATGATCTCGATGGGAATGGACCGCTCCAGAACTAATGAGTCCCATGAGATGGAGCTTGGACCCTTTGGTTTTTACTTGTTCGATGGCTTGGAGGAGAACGGGATTGGAGAAGAAACTTCGGTCTTGGATGGAGAGGGCAATACGAGGGAGGTTTTGATAAATAATCCGACCGGCGCCCATAGTCATGTGGCCCACCTCACTATTTCCGGCAGTGTTCCAGGGAAGACCAACCGAAATGCCCGAGGCCTGGAGGCTCGTCATTGGGTAGTAGCGGTTAAGTTTTTCGAAGGTGGGGAGGTTGGCTTCGCGGATCGGGTTTCCGGAAACAGTGTTGGAGAGTCCCCAACCATCGAGCACGACTAAAACAAACGGACGATACATAAAAGGTAGTAAAATTGGTTTTTGGAGACACAAAAAACGTTCTTCTGTCAGGATAGCATAATCTTTGACAAAAGCCGTTCTTTCCCGTACTCTTGGAGTGGATAGTAATTTATTTTTTCCGTGCTCCAGGCGTTTTCCTCTGACGGTTTTTCCTTCCAACAGCTTATGGTTTTGGTGAATTCCTTTGGCTTCAATCGAGATCGACAGACTTTCCCTGAACAACAGGGAGAGTAGTTTGCCTTGCCAAAGAATCCCTTTCTCATGCTTTTTGAATAAACCAAAAAGAGGGCGTCGAGAGCGTTCAATTTGTTTATGCCCTCCGTAATTATCGTTGGCCTGGGAGCACTCCTTGCTGGTCTTGCTCTCGGCTATGTAGTCCGTCAGTATTCAGCCAAGAAGAAACTTTCTACGGCTGAAGGCCAGGCAGCCAAGATTATTGCCAAAGCCGAAGAGAAGCAACAAGAAATCATTCTTGAGACGAAGAAAAAGGCCGTCTCTATTTTGGAAGAAGCCAAGGTCGAAGAAAAAGCTCGCCAAGAAAAACTGACCCATCAAGAGAGTCGGGTAGAAAAGCGTGAAGCCCAAGTTGAAACCCTGGCTAAGGAATTAGAAGCTGAAAAAGCCAAACTTGCTGAACAGGCCAAGACCGCTGAAGAGCTTAAGCAAGAAGCCGAGAAGCTTAAGCAAAGGGAAATGGCTGAGCTCGAGCGAGTGGCCAAGCTTTCTCACGAGGAAGCTGAGGAGCGCCTCATGAAGCTTGTGGAAGAGGAGAGTAAAGATGCTTTGGTGCAGCGTATGTCCAAACTCGAGAATGAAGCTCATGATGCTCTCGAGAAGCGCTCGTTCCAGATCATGTCAACGATTATTCAGAAGTATTCGCGTACTCACGTGTCAGAATTTACAACGACGACGATCACGATTCCTTCAGATGACATTAAAGGAAAGATTATCGGTAAGGAAGGCCGCAATATCCGGGCACTCGAGAAAGAGACTGGAGTGGAACTTATCGTGGATGACACGCCAGAATCGATCATTATCTCTGGTTTTGATCCAGTGCGTCGTGAAGTAGCCAAGATTGCTTTGGAGAAACTTATTAGCGATGGCCGTATCCACCCTGCTCGCATCGAAGAAGCCGTCGCAGAGGCCAGAAAAGAAATCGATAACAAGATCAAAGAAGCCGGAGAAGCGGCGGCTTACGAAGCAGGTGTCCCGGGACTTCATCCTAAGCTCCTCTATATCTTGGGGCGCCTCCGCTATCGCTACAGCTACAAGCAAAATGTGCTCCTTCACTCACTCGAGGTTTCCTATCTCTCAGCGGCTCTTGCAGCAGAGCTCGGAGCTGATGTGGCGACAGCAAGGAAAGCTGGTCTCATGCATGATATCGGGAAAGCTGTCGACCATGAGATTGAGGGAACGCATGTGAAGATCGGGATGCGTATCCTTGAGAAGTTCGGTGTGGGTCAGAATGTCATCGATGGTATGAAGTCGCACCATGACGAGTATCCACACGCAACGATTGAGTCCTATATCGTGACAGCGGCCGATGCACTCTCGGCAGCCCGTCCAGGAGCCCGTAAAGAAACGGCTGAGAAGTACATCAAGCGGCTTCAAGAACTCGAGACCCTCATCAATACTTTCCCACAGGTAGAGAAATCCTATGCGATCCAGGCTGGTCGCGAAGTGCGTATCTTTGTCAATCCTGAGAAAACCGACGACTATGGTGCGATGAACCTCGCCAAAGATGTCTCGAAACGTATTCAAGAAGAGTTACAGTATCCAGGTGAAATCAAAGTCGTTGTGTTCCGCGAAACTCGTGCCATCGAATACGCCCGCTAAACGGATTTAAATTCCAGCGATCTGCTGCGTCACCCTTTCCGCTTCTCCTTGCGGCTCTTCGAGAATTTGAAATCCGAAAAATTGTCTAAAAAAGCGAATCCTCGGAAACGGGGATTTTTTTGATAATAATAGGTATGAGATTATGATTTTTTCAGTTGATTGTTGACAAGGTCAGTTCTGGTTGGGTAGTCCGACCTGCAGAGCCAAGCCGTTCTAGGATATAGCGATGTGTCCTGGAATGTCTCGATCAATCAACCTCAGCCGTCACTTGGATCTCCTTGTAGCGGCCCTCCTATTTTAAAAAGCGCTTCATAGAGCCACAAAAGCTTGCACACTTTCATATTTTGCTTTATTCTCGGGGAAAGAGCTTTGCTCTCAACAATAAAAAGAATATTGAAACTAGGAAGGCAGGTGGATACCCTTATGAAAAATGTAAACAAAGATAGCTTGGTTCACGCGCTGTGCGATCGTACCAGTCTGTCGAAGAAAGATGTAGAATTCGTTCTCGAGGCGCTTGAAGATGTGATCACCAATGAACTCCGTCAGGGGAACAAGGTAACGCTTACAGGTTTTGGTACTTTCAAGGTTTCGAACCGCGCGGCTCGTGAAGGCATCAATCCTCAGACGAAAGCCAAGATTATGATTCCAGCAATGACTGTACCAAAGTTCACTGCTGGTAAGACGCTCAAAGAAGCTGTGAAGTAGTTGGTAGGTTGTGGTGATGAGTAGTTAGTAGTGCTATACTCAAAAAAAGATAGAGGTGAAATCCCGTTTTGGCGGGATTTTGCTTTTGAAAATGGGGAATTTGCTACCACACCAAATCGATTGCGGCTATGGATTGTGGATAATTGGAGGATTTAATTGTCTTTTCTAGGACGGCTGTTACTTTTTACGGATTATGTTCAGAGAAGTACTTCATTGGTGCGGAGGCTTGATTTAGAGTGGGAAAGCAGCTATGATGGACAAAGTTCGTGGGCTAAAGTTGGGTTTATCCCGTTAGAGCAAGAGTTTTAAAACAGAAAAAACGTTTGAGGTAAAGGCCTCTAACGGGGCATAGTATAGTGGTAGTACGAGTGGTTTGGGACCATTTAGTCTCGGTTCGATTCCGAGTGCCCCGACATTTTAAGTAAATTTCTATGAAGCTTATTCTTGGACTCTTCGCTAGTGTGGGGCTTCTGGTAGCTGGTTTGTGGTATCTGAGCGGGATGGAAGAGGCTGATCCGACTATACTCGAAGTAAAGGGAAGCGAGTGGCAACAGGGACCAAGTGAAGCCAAAGTAACGCTGGTTGAATACGCCGATTTTGAATGTCCAGCCTGTGCCGCATATCAATCTGTCTTGAAAGACATCAAGGAGACTTTTAAGGATAATCTCCGTTTCGTTTATCGTCATTTCCCACTCCCAATGCATCGCAATGGTACGGCAGCAAGTTTGGCTTCGGAAGCAGCCGGGAAGCAAGGAAAGTTTTGGGAGATGCATGACCTCCTCTACAAGAAACAAAAAGAATGGGGAGGAAAGACCGTGGAAGACCGAGGCATGTTTGAGAAGTATGCCACTGAACTTGGTCTCAATCTCGATCAGTTCAAAGCAGACATGGCGAGTGATGAACTCCGTGACAAAGTGGAAGTACAAAGATCTTCAGGTGAAGACGTGAATGTCCGTGGCACACCGACGTTTTTCCTGAATGGTGAACCAGTCACCAATCCAAACAATGCGGAAGCGTTCAAAGATCTCATCCGCTCCAAGCTAGAAGGCAAATAGGCATGAAAAAAGTAGTCACGATTGGTGGGGGAACGGGAAGTTTCATGCTTCTTTCGGGCTTGCGGGATTACCCGATCAAACTTTCGGCTATTGTTTCAATGGCGGACAATGGCGGTTCGAGTGGGGTGCATCGGGATGAGCTGGGTGTTTTGCCTCCGGGTGATGTGCGCCAATGTCTTGTTGCACTTTCGGATTCACCAGAAATCATGCGTCGACTGATGAGCTATCGTTTTAGTGAAGGTGGACTAGATGGTCACAGCTTCGGTAATATTTTTCTCTCAGCGCTTGAGAAGGTGACGGGAGATTTCGTTTCAGCGGTCAGGGAAGCATCAGATATTCTCGATGTCAAAGGATCGGTGATCCCAGTGACGAGTAATGATACCCATCTCTACGCGCTTTTGAAGAATGGGAAAACTTTGAAGGGCGAAAACGCTATCAATATCAATCTCAATCTGGAGAAGGTAGGGATTGAACGGATTTACCTCGAACCGCAAGCGATAGCCAATCCTGAGGCGGTCAAGAAAATCCTGGCAGCTGATCTCATTATCATCGGTCCAGGCAATCATTACTGTAGTATCGTCCCCAATCTCTTGGTCAAAGGCATTCCCGAAGCCCTCAGAAAAACTCGGGCCAAAATTTTTTACAATTGTAATCTCGTCAACAAATGGGGACATACCAACAACTTTTCCGTGGATGATTATGTGGATGCGATCAATACGCTTATCGGAAAACCAGTGATTGATTATGTGACCTACAATGTACGCCGGCCAGGGAAGAAACTCCTCGAGCGTTATCAGGAGGAAGAAAGCGGCTCGATCGTTTCCTTTGATATTGGGGCGCGAAAGAAACGGCGTTATAAAATCGTGCAAGGAGACCTCCTCAGTACCAAAATTTATGCCCGGAAACCAGGTGACAAAATCGCTGCGACACGTTCGCTCATTCGCCATGATTCCAAAAAACTCGCCAAAATGCTCATGATGCTCCTCGAGATCGGGGAGTACGAAAATATTTTGAAAGACATTGTCTAACTGTGAACGCATAAACTTTTATTTAAGCCATTTTTTCTGAAATTAGATCCTTTATCTAAGCCTTTTCTGATTTTTATGGCTTATCTAAAGGTAGGGTTTTTGTACTCACAGATTGTCTAAGGGTTGACAGTTTTTGTCATATCTGCTATACTGTTTCTTCAACTTTGAAAGAAAAAAGTTGACACTTGGCAAGTACTAGGAGTACTATCGAGTGCAAGAGTTCTTTTTATTACTGTAGTGAATTGAGTGAACGGGCCAGTGGGGTTTTATTAGAGACCTTAGTGGCCCGTTCGCTCTCACCCTCCATGGTGCTAGCGTCTGCGGCGGTCCTTCGGGATCGATGACCTTCCCTCAACCTGTCAACAATGAAGGAGAGATGATGAAGAAATTCATCGACACCGGTCAGTTCCGCACTTCCAGTGTGGGGCGGCAAGGCCGCGCTGGAGATGTCGTGCTGAACGGCACGATCAGCCTGAACTACATCGTCGACATCGGCCGCCTCGGCGCCGGCACCACGGTGGTGCTCGGTGCGCTGGGCGGCCGCCGGTGCCTGGTCTTCGAGACCTGACGCCGCGCGCCTGATGGCCTGGGATGTCTCCGGCCAACGAAAGGAGGGGCTCATGTCGAGCTTCTCGAACCACGCCGATGCCGAGCACACCATGCGTAACGGTGAAACGCTGGCAACTCCCGTCCCCAACTGAAGGAGACGCACCATGCACATCGTGAGGCAACTCGTGGGCCAGAACCACGGAAGCCATCCGCCGTAGCTGGGCTGCTTCCACCGCGTCTGACGTGATGGACAGCCTCTCGAACTCCAACCAAGGAGATGACTCGATGATCGCAAAGATTCGTCGGCACACCGGTTGGGCCGGTGGTTCGCTGGCGCAACTGGAACAAGGTGGTTCGCTTCGCTAGCGGCCACACCAACAACGAGGGGTGACATGTTTCACTGCAGGGATCCGGATCCGGCCTTCTAGGCCAATCAACCACGAGGTTGTTCCCTGAGGGGAGCGTATGCCTCAAAACTTCGGTAGCTCTATCACAGAGGGCTACGCCAACCTCCGAGTGGTAAGACTTGTTCGTACGCGATGCGAGCACTTCGTTATCCGGCCGAGGAAAAAGGCAAAATCCCGCGGTAACACCGCACTGAACCCCGTTTGAATATACTTGCGCTGCAAGGAATTCCCGGGGTTCTTTCATTTTTTATTCCTCGTATACAGAAACCCCTGGGTTTACCGTTGGAATATATCGTATGCCACTAATAATGACGACCGTCAGAGTTAGTGTATAGAGAAAGAAGGCGGGCGTTTTGACGGAAGTGGAGACGGAAGTTACAATGAGTAACGATATGGCAAACTTTCAACTCAAGTTTAAAAAGAAGGAACAGGTGGCAGACGGTACCTGGTCTTTTTATTTCGAAAAACCAGCTGATTTCCAGTTTGAAGCGGGGCAATATGTGGCGCTTGTTTTGCCGCGCCTTGTAGCACCCGACAAACGTGGGCCAGTACGTTCACTTTCGATTTGTTCGGCTCCATTTGAAGAGGATCTCATGTTTACGGTCCGTATTACTGACTCTGGCTTCAAACAGTCACTGATGGCACTTGAGCCAGGGGAAATCGCTCAAGCTACCAAACCGGTTGGCCACTTCACACTTTCACATGCGAGTGATGGCAAACCAATCGTATTTATCGTTGGTGGTATCGGCATTACGCCAGTGCGCAGCATTCTCCTTCAAGCGGCTTATGATAAAAGTGACCGTTGTTTCACACTTTTTTATTCCAACCGCACCACCAAAGATGCAGCTTTCCATGATGAACTGGGGAGTATACCATTACCGAACTGCACCTACGTCTATACTTTTTCTCAAGAAACAGCTTCTTGCGCAGGAAAGAATGAAGAACGAGGGTATATTTGCGAGGATATGCTCAAGAAATATCTCTCTCTTGAAGAGATAGAGGAAAACTGGTACTATCTTGTGGGCGCGCCAGCCTTCATCGAGGCTATGGAAAAGATGCTGGGCGGTATGGGGATTGCCCCGGAGCGGATAGTGAACGATCCTTTTACCGGGATGGGCAGTGGAGCGCCAATAAAAAGTTAATAGAAGCGGGTATCGTATAATGGCTATTATATCAGCCTTCCAAGCTGAGGACACGGGTTCGACTCCCGTTACCCGCTCACTGAAAAAACAAGGCTTACCAAAGCCTTGTTTTTCATTATCCCTAAACGGAGTCGAACTAGGAATGGACAATATTACAAAAATGTGCTATATTTCTAAGTTACAAATTCAGTAACATTGCTCATAAACAACTCGGAGGTGCAACGTGGATACAGTTCTCTCTTGGGGCGCTTTGTCCGCCTTGCTTATTGCCATCAGCGGTATTCCGTACATGTGGGGCATCTACAAGCGGTCAGTCCCTCGGCCTGTTCTCTCAACCTGGGGCATCTGGGCCGTACTTGGTCTGCTGCTTTTGATCACCTACTACGAAGCCGGTGCCAGAAATGACACAACGCTTCTTGCCGCGTGGATGGGTTTCATTAATCCGGTCATCATCTTCGTTCTTGCTTTGAAATATGGAGAATTCCGTTGGACAAGGCTCGAAACGATGTGTGTGATCTTCTGCGTGGTTTCAATCGTTGTTTGGAAAACAACGGGTGATCCACTGCTCGGACTCATTGGTGGTCTGGTGGCAGATGCTATGGGGATCATTCCTCAGATCCGTCACACGATGAAGTCGCCAGCAGATGAGCCACTGTTTCCTTGGGGATTGTTCTGTATCGGCAGTGCTGTGAATCTTCTCGGGGTGGTGGACTGGAAGTTGGCACACTACATCTACCCGGTCTACATGACCGTGGGAAGTCTGCTTATCGTGCTCCCCATTCTCACTCATCGGCTCCTGGTCTCTAAGTAGACATCTTGACCCACCATCGCAGGAAACCTGCTTCGGTGGGTTTTCTGTTTTTATACCAAACTAGTCCTAACGGCGCCTATCATCCAGCTCTATCTAAAGTAAGACTTGCCCGAACCTCGTTTTTGTTACTTCCTAGGCTCACTTCCTTAATTAGTTTATAGAGAGTGATGTTTGGCTGGTCATGTGGTGGCTCGAGAGTTTTGTCCTTTCGGGTTATAATAAGTGGACTATGGTAGCGTTTCACGACGTATCGTCAACTGGGACAGCAAGACGATTCCTCCCTTTCTTTATATTAGGAGTAGCTATTCTTTTGATGGGTTTTGGCGTGTGGTATTGGCTGCACTGGGATGAGGACACCAAAACAGTAGAAGATGAAATACCAGCCGAGCAGCCGCTTTCAGAATGGGTCACGGTTGATCTAACTCTTGAGGGAGGCATAGAGGAATCTGACCAGGAATTTACCGAACTTCCTCCACTCCCGCCACCGCCAGCACCCGATATTGAACGAATGAAGCATGAAGGCTGCGTAGCTGATGGATTTCTCTCAGGGTATGGTGATGATATCAACAGTTCAGTGGCTTTGGTCAAACGATCTAAATGCTACTCGCTGCACCGCGCTCTCGAAACCTGGCGAGCAGCACCAGACTTCAAAAAGGCTCGCGAGATTCAGGCTGAGGTGGGGCGTTCAGATATTGTCTATGGTATGTTTATCGCCGAGGCAATCGCGACCAATGAAGACTATTATTATCCGGCCGAAGATCGGGATTTT
Organism: uncultured Bdellovibrionales bacterium; assembly: GCA_964597355.1. Classification (GTDB taxonomy): domain Bacteria; phylum Patescibacteriota; class Minisyncoccia; order Moranbacterales; family UBA1568; genus SSEF01. The sequence goes on along the minus strand of CAZQWS010000011.1, from coordinate 18,275 downwards.
GAATTCAAAAAAATGTGTCGGCCTGGAAGTAAGAACGATTGGGGCGAGCATACCTGTAAACCATCTTTTGAACGGAAAGAGTATCGGAAATATCTGAAATATATCACCGAACGGGCGATGGATATGGGGATACAAAATTTTCTGTTTGGTCAGATTTTTTATCAGGAGAAAGCAGATCTTGGAGAGGCGATCATCCCAGAAATTATTCAAGAGATGCGAGACTATGCAGCGTTCCGGGGGATGGAAATTGTGATCGGGGCGCAAACCAATGATATGAGTGATCCGACATATCTCGGTTACTTTGACTATATCGAAGGGGGTGTAGGCCTGGATCCAGACGGCACGGTGGAGTCTGGACCATGTTATAGCCGTTGGTGGAAGAAGCCGGGAGACTGGTGTTGGGCACTTCTCTGGCATCCCGATTTTAAAGAAAAAGCAAAGCACGTGATGATCCACTTTGACTGGAGCGGAAAGATCGGGGATGATATGAGTATTTTTACCCGGATGGTCAAAACAGAACGTGAGCAGACCATGAGGAACTTGTATCGGTATTTCAAAAAACAAGATGTCGGTTTCCTATTGCCTCTTTTGGCCACGCTGCACAAAGAAAACGATGGCTGTTATGGCCCCAAGAAGCGTTACTACTCAGCCCACAGGAAGTATACCTGCCAAGATGAAGAAGCGATCAATGAAATATTGAGCGGAAAATAGTATACTAGAGATATGAATGAATCGACGAGAAATTTTACTCGGCGTGTTGAGGACTTTGTTTGCGAGCACTGCGGCGCTTTGGTACAGGGCAATGGGTATACGAATCATTGTCCCAAGTGTCTCTACAGTAAGCATGTCGATGTGGCGCCAGGTGATCGATTGGCCATGTGTGGAGGACTCATGGCGCCGATACGGGTTGAACCATTTGAGGGAAGCTTCAAGATATTACATCGTTGCGAACGTTGTGGTTACGAAAAAAAGAATCGGATCGCTCCAGAGGATGATTTTGATACCTTGCTGCAGATAACAGAAAAAGAAAGTAAAACCAATATACAGTAAGCGTGCATATGCAATGGAAACAAATGGCTCTCCCAGAGGGGGAGGATGTCATTGCGGAATTTGAATCAAGAAGAAGCGGTCTTTCGGAACAGGAAGTAAGAGAGCGGCTGTATCGTTATGGTGCCAATGCGTTACGCCGGACGGTTTCGCCGTGGAAGGAAATTATCTTACGGCGCTTCCAATCTTCATTTCTCTATCTTTTGGTTGGAGCAGCCGCACTCTCTTTCGCTCTGGATCAACGGATTGAGGCGTTTTTGATCGGACTCTTTATTCTTATTAATATTTCGCTCGAGACATACCAAGAGTACCATTCTGTCAAAAGCCTCGAACTCCTTCAGCGGTATCTCGTTTCCCATGTGCGAGTGCGACGTTCTGGTGAAACTATTAAGGTGGATGGAGAAGAGATAGTGCCTGGTGATATTGTATTGGTTTCGGCGGGAGATCGTTTGGTGGCAGACATGCGCTTTTTTTCCACGACGGGACTTTCTATCGATGAGAGCGTGATGACAGGTGAGTCAGATCCAACACTCAAAGATAGTCAACCACTTCACTTTACGAAAACAGAAGTACATGAGGCCACGAATATTGGTTTTGCCGGAACGGTAGTCGTATCGGGTCGTGGTGAAGGGGTCGTCATTGCCACGGGTCGCAACACGAATATCGGGGATATGAGTAAGCTCGCCGGAGAGGTGGAACATGAGACACGCTTTGAAAAAGGATTACATCAGTTTAGCCGCTTTATCCTGCGCCTGGTGGCCGTTACTTTGTTCGCCATGTTTATTGCCAATGTTATCTTGCGGCACGGTGAAACAGGCGTCACAGAACTGCTTATTTTCTCTCTGGCACTCGCCGTATCGGTTATCCCTGAAGCCTTGCCGGTGATAATCACCGTGGCGCTTTCCCGAGGATCACTTCATTTGGCGCAGAAAAAAGTTGTCGTTAAGCGACTTTCGGCCATCGAAGATCTTGGTAGTATGGATGTCCTTTGTGTCGATAAAACGGGCACACTGACAGAGAATGCTATGGTGGTATCGGATATTGGTGGCCATGATCACGAACAGACTCTCGAGCTAGCAAGCATTGCCTCGATTGAACCACTGCTTCATCGAGGTATGCTGCATGATCCATTCGATCTCGCTTTGTGGCATCGGCTTTCAGAACCGGAGAAGGGGAGCGTGGTTGGGATTGAACGTCTTGATATCTTACCTTTTGATCCGAAGCGTCGTCGTAACAGCGTTCTTATTCGTCGAGGGAAACAGTCGATGCTGATCGTACGTGGAGCTTTCGAGGAAGTGCTTGAGCTTACGACACTTTCTTCCAAAGAACGCTCTAGCTGGGTTGCTTGGGGTAAGGCTAAGGGAAAGGAAGGGAAGCGAGTACTCGCCGTAGCGACACGGACATTTTCACGGAAGCCAAAATTAACAGAAGCTCTTGAACAAGAGCTTACGTTTGTGGGACTGATCGCTTTTCAAGATCCAGTGAAACATTCAGCTCAGGCTACTATAGCCGAAGCCAACAAACTTGGCATAGTGGTAAAAATTCTTACTGGAGATAGTAAGGATGTAGCCGGGGCAGTGGCTTATCAGGTAGGTCTTGTCGCTGATCCGAAGTTCGTGATGACAGGAGCGGAACTCCGAGCCCTTTCATCAGAGCTCCAGCGAGAAGCGGTGCTTGAACATCACGTATTCGCTCGGGTAGCGCCAGACGAAAAACACCTCATTATTAAGTTGCTTCAAGAAAAGCATGAGGTTGGGTTTTTGGGTGAGGGGATCAATGATGCGCCAGCTCTGCGTTTGGCCAATGTAGCACTTGTCGTAAAGGGAGCGGCAGATATAGCCAAAGAATCAGCCGACATAGTGCTCTTGCAACGCAATTTGGGCATTATCATCGATGGAGTCCGCGAAGGACGGACGATTTTTGCTAATATTTTGAAATACCTGCGGATTACGCTTACCTCAAACTTTGGCAACTTTGCTTCGGTGGCGTTGGCTTCGCTTTTTCTTCCATTTGTACCACTGCTCCCTATCCAGATACTGCTTCTCAACTTACTTTCTGACTTTCCTATGATTGCGGTGGCGACGGATACCGTGGACAATGAAGAACTCGCGAAGCCGAGAAGTTATGACCCGCGTTCGGTAGTGTTAACGACAGTGGCCTTTGGTCTCTTGAGTTCAGTCTTTGATCTCATGCTGTTCGCTTTTCTATATCGTGAAGGGGCGGCTACTACCCAGACGGCCTGGTTCGTACTTTCGGTATTGACGGAGATTATACTTATTTTCTCCTTACGAACCCGTTTCGCTTTTTATCGAGCTAAACGGCCATCGTGGATTCTTATGGGGCTTTCCCTGGTGGCTTTCATAGCGGTACTGATTATTCCGGAGAGTGCTTTGGGGAAACGGGTCTTCGGATTTTCTGGTGAATCAGCGATAATTTTACCGACCATTTTTGTCTTGACAGGGTTGTATTTCATCGCTACCGAGTATGTCAAACGTTTACCGCAACTCCAGTTTTGGAAAAGTCGCGCAATATGACAGTAAACATATAGACATTCCTGATCGCCTGCTATACTAAAATCATGCGTCTTTTTTTGGCCTCTCTTTTTATAGTGAGTCTTTTCTGGTCTGGAAATAAGTTTTCGAGCCAGGTTTTGGCTGCAACGGACGACGCAGATGTTGTTATCGCAGAATGCAAGAAGCGTACTGGGCTCAGTGATTCGGGCTGTATTGTACTTATTAAAAAGTACATGACCACAGAGCGCTGCCAAGAATATACCGGTCTTTCTGCTAAAGAATGTGAAAAGCGGATCGCCAGTCTTAAGGAAGATCCAAAATTTCAAGGAAAAAAAGAGACAACAACGCTTCCTCCTTCCCAAAATACTATTCAGCCGGATTTTGAGCCGCAAGCGGTCGCATATCCTGCCCCGACCACACTCCGAGAGCGGATTCTCGCTGCTAAGCGTGAAAAAGAAAAACATTTTGCTTTGGTTCAAGCAGAAACAGAAGCAGTGATAGCGTACCTTCGACACAGCGGGCAAGATACTCAGATGCTTGAAACAGCACTTCGTGAATTTGAACAGAAAAAGCGAGCGGTGTTTCTTGCGTACGATCGGTATCAGTCTATTGCAGAGTCTGTTCAGTCAACGGAAGCTTTCGCATTTGAGGGACCACGCCTTACTACTCTGGGGGTGCTTCGGGATGCGACAGGGTATTATCGATCGATTGTACTCAAAGAGCTACAACAGGCTGTAGCGCGTACTCCATAAGCCTATGTGGAAAAAGATATTACTCATTGCTGTTATCGCGCTTTTAGTACTCGGGTCTGTGGCTATGATCGGCTGGATTGGTTTTCAGGAAAAGATTCGTTTAGCTGTTCGGTCATTTGAAAAAGAACAAGGGGAAGAACAGGAGGTAGTAAGAGCGGAATCTGATCCAAGCGAAAAGGATCACACTGTGGTAGAAACAAAAAAAGAGGCGGTGGATGTGGTGAGGCATCTCGAGGGAATTATGCGGACGCTTGAAGGAGACAATCTTCCGAACGAGTGAGCATAGTCAGAGCCTCTGATTTCCTTTACAATACTACCGTCCTCACTTTTTCTTTTTATGTAGACAGTATGAACTTCCGCTACGTTTTAACTTTCCTATTTATGAAGGGCCTTCAGAATTTGAAAGATATCCTTGAAAAAGGGAAGACACGCATTCAAGAACGATACTTGGACGAGAGTGAACTTCTGGAGACTTGCCTTATCCCAGATAAGTTTTCTTTGATTCGCCAAGTGCAAATTGCCTCAGATAATGCCAAAGGAGTGTCAGCAAGGATTTACGGGCGTGGAAAGCTTGTATTGGATGTGGATGATACGGAGAAGAGTTTTGACGCGTTAATTGAACATTATCAGAAAACCATTGCTTTTCTCGAAACGCTTACACCGGAACAATTTGATGAGTCAGAAAAGAAACTACTTTCCTTCCCGTATATCGATGGAAAGGCTATGACTGGCTATGATACTTTGCTCCAGTCTAGTCTTACCAACTTTTTCTTTCATGTGACTACGGCGTATAATATTTTTCGTTACAATGGAGTGTCTCTTGGAAAAGCCGACTACGTTGGTATTTTGCCCCTAAAATAAATTCTCATGACTAAAACAAAGTTTGCATTATCAGTTCGGGATCTTAAGAAAACCTACGATAATGGGGTGACAGCCCTGGCAGGAGTGAGTTTGGATGTGGTTCCTGGTGACTTCTTTGCTCTGCTTGGTCCTAACGGAGCTGGAAAAAGTACGCTCATCAATACTGTCTCTGGTCTCGTCAAAAAGACGGGAGGTACCGTAGCGATTAACGATGTTTCGATTGATGGAGATCACCAGGCAGCCAAGATGCATCTCGGGGTAGTGCCACAGGAGTTTAATTTCGGTATTTTTGAGAAAGTACTCGACATTATTTTAGACCAGGCTGGGTATTATGGTATTCCAAGGCGAGAGGCCATGCCGCGAGCACTCAAATTGCTTGATTCACTCGGACTACTCGATAAGAAGGATCAACAATCTCGCTTTCTTTCGGGAGGAATGAAACGACGTCTCATGATTGCCCGAGCTCTTGTCCATGAACCACAGCTACTCATCCTTGATGAGCCAACGGCTGGAGTAGATATTGAACTCCGTCGTGAAATGTGGGACTTTCTTACGGTGCTCAACCGCCAGGGAGTGACTATCATTCTTACTACTCACTACCTGGAAGAAGCTGAGCAACTCTGTCGCAACATCGCTATTATTAATCACGGAGAGATTGTCGCTCAAGGTGAGATTAAGAAGTTATTGAGTGACATGGATGAAGAGACCTTTGTCTTCCATGTGGATAAACCTTTGGTTCGAGAAGAACAAGGAAAGTTTCAGATCTTCACCCCTGTTTTTCGCGGGGAAGACATAGAGCTGACTATTTCTAAAGAACATGATCTCAATCAGGCTTTTATGTTGTTTGCTTCTGTTGGGTTGCGCGTGGTGACTATGCGCAATAAGACCAATCGACTCGAAGAATTCTTTATTCAAAAAACTCAAACAACGGTATGAATAGAAAACAACTTTTAGCTTCATACACGACTATTGTACATAAAGAGTTCTCGCGGCTGTTTCGAGTGTGGATTCAGAACTTACTGCCGCCAGCTGTAACGACCACACTCTACTTCATTGTTTTTGGAAAATTTATTGGTTCGCAGGTAGCCCCGATCGGAACGGTATCGTACATGGAGTATATTGTCCCAGGTATTATCCTGATGGCAGTCATTACTCAGTCATTCATGCAAGCCGCTTTTGGATACTATTTCGCTAAGTTCCAGCGTTCACTAGAGGAAATTTTAGTCTCGCCTACTCCATACTGGGTGATGATTTTTGGCTATGTGACTGGTGGCGTACTTCGGGGAATGGTGACCGGTGTGATTCTTTTGGTTGTCTCACTCTTCTTTACAACCCTTACAATCCACTATTTCTTCCACTTCGTAGCTTTTGCGATACTCTCCTCAGTACTTTTCTCGCTCGCTGGTCTTATTAACGGAATTTTTGCTAAAGATTTTGATACTATTTCTATCTTCCCTACGTTTGTACTTACCCCACTGACGTATTTAGCCGGGACTTTTTACTCTATAGACCTCCTTCCAGATTTTTGGCGAACCGTTTCGCTTTGGAACCCAATCCTGTATATGGTCAACGGATTCCGATATGGCTTGCTCGGAGTGTCTGATATTCCAGTTGGGTTGGCCTACACAATCCTACTCTCTCTTATCGGAGGACTTTCGGGACTGGTTTGGTACCTCTTCTCTACTGGTCGAGGGGTAAAGACCTAAAAGGGCAAGGCTTCTCTAGCCAGCCTGTCCTGTATTCTGGTACAATATACGAAGTAGTTGGACTTGGGATATAAGCGTCTTTCTATTTTTAAACACAAAATTTTATGCGAACGGCGACAGGAAGTATCCGAGTAATGTTGGTAGCACTCCTCGCAACCTTTCTTTTTGTAGGAGTGTGGTTTTTTTTCCATGAACAAGATAACGGAAGTCCGGTGAATCAGAATGGCCCTGGCACTAATGAACGGATTTCTGAAAAGGGTCCAATGATAGGTGGGGCTGAAACGGAGTCGGACAAAACCATTCGTGAGAACTTAGTTCAATCCAAGGACCATACTACTTTTGTGGTGCTGATGCAAACAACAAGTTTGGCTTCGCTTTTAAATGAAGGTGGACCGGTCACGATTTTTGCTCCTACGAATATAGCATTTGGGAAATATCCCTCGGATGCTTTCCAGGTCATTGTGAAACCAGAAAACAAGTCCATGCTAGAGGAATTGTTTAAATATCATGTAGTTCCTGGAGAGTATCGAACCAGTAACTTTAAGGAGGGCATGAAACTTAAGACAATTCAAGGGGGGGAACTGACACTTACCCAGAGGGATGGACAGTGGTGGATCAACGGAACGACAAAAATTGAAACGGCTGATATTACTTCGAACAATGGAGTAGTACATAGTATTGACTCGGTGTTAGCTTCCTCTGATCAGTAAAGCACCGCACTTCGATGGAGAGAATGAAGGTCTAGTCATTCTATGCGTTGGCGATACGCTCTCTTTTTTGTCTTCGGTATTGGAGGGGCTTTGCTCCTCTGGTTTTTTCTTCGTTCTGAACCTACGATCAAAAATACAGAACTGCTTGAAAAAAATACAGGGCCAATACTGGTTTTTGGAGATAGTTTGGCAGAGGGAGTCGGGGCGAATCAGGGAGGGGATATCTCAAGTCTGCTTTCGAAGGCGCTCAGTGAACCGGTGTTGAATTATGGCGTGGCGAGAGACACGACAGAGGCAGCGCTTACTCGTATCGATGCTCCGCTCGCCGAAAAACCACGCCTCGCCATTATTATCCTCGGTGGGAATGACTTCTTGCGGAAAGTGCCTCGTGAAGAAACGGCCAAAAACTTGGAACGGATTATCGCTACGTTTCAAAATGAAGGAGCGATAGTACTCTTGCTTGGGGTGCGTAGTGGCATTATCGGGGGCGGATCAGACGAGTTTTATGAGACTATTGCAGAAAAAACTGGAGCGGCGTATGAAGAAGATATCTTGAAGGGTGTTTTTGGCAACCAGTCTCTGATGAGCGATGCGATTCATCCGAATAATGCAGGATACGCTAAAATCGTCGAACGAATCATTCCGACTATCAAAGATGTATTGGATAAATAAAACTGCTACTGGATAGCAGACTTCCTCTTGTTGCTGTTGTTGTTCGGTTTTGCTTCCTCAATGCGATCAGTGATAGCCCAAGTGCCCATTTTTTTAAGAGCATTCAACATCCCTCGACGAGTCGCGTAGCCCTCACTAGTGGCCACTGTCTCGCCGTTAGGGGCTACGAGTTTAAACCGATACCCGCCCTTTTTGTCTCGAGAGAGGGTATAGTGTGCATGTTTTTCCATAGTATTTTATGAGAAAATTACTCTTCTTTTTCTAGTATACGTCATTGGGAGAAGGAGTGGGAGCGGGCTCTTGCCTTTGTAGGGAGAAGCTGCTATAGTAGGGGCGTATTGTAAGGTTTCTTGGTCATACTTTTCGGCGTGTACGGTATAGGCGGCCCACTGTGGCACGTGGACTGGTTACGGTAGAAAAAGCCAGAAGGTCGTCTTACAAGGTTACATGCATAATCGACAGTTACAAGTATGGCAACACGTTTGTACGTCGGAGGTATTCCTTACCGGACTACGGAAGAGGCATTGAAAGACGCTTTTTCCCAGGCTGGTCAGGTCGTCTCAACGAAGATCATTATTGATCGTATGACCGGTCGCTCACGCGGTTTCGGTTTCGTTGAAATGTCTACTCCTGAGGAAGCCCAAAAGGCTATTGAACTCTGGCACGGCAAAGAACTTGAAGGTCGCACCCTGACCGTCAATGAGGCTCGTCCTCTTGAAGATCGTGGGAACGGTCCTCAGGCCTAATTTCTCATCGAAATTAACAAAATCCACTCTTTCGGGAGTGGTTTTTGTTTTACAATTCTTTTGTAGCCCTGTATACTACGGATGGTTCTCGGGCATTTTGTCTCGGGAAAAACCTGGAGTAAAGAAGATGAACCTCCATGCTTTCCTTTTGGGAGTGACTCTATCCCTTGTTTTTTTCTGTATCTTTTTTTTCGGTGGCAGCTTTATTGTCGCTGGATTCAAGAATGAGCTGATATCTTTGGTCGGCTTCCAGGACAATGCTTCACTTATGGCCATGGTAGGGATTGTGCTCTACACGAGTACTCTCATCGGAGCCATGATGTACACGGAAAAACAGGAACAGTATTTCCGTCCATCGCAGGAATCCCAGTGGGGCAGGTATCTTTTGATCCTTCTTGTTTTCCCCTTCTTGCTTTGGCTTTTTTTCCGACAGATGCCCGTAGCTCTTTTTCTTCTCCTGACTCTTCTCTTGTTGGCTCGAGTGTTCTACGTGGCCGTACTGCGGCATGAAGAAGTGCAAGAAAAAATGAATCCCTAGGCCTCAATGTGGGAGGATATTGATCAAAAACGAAGCTCTCGGACCAAACGTGGTTTCGAGAGTCTGTCATTTTTTAGAGGGGAAGTTAGAGTTTGCGACGGAGCTCCTCCTCTACTTTTTTGAGATTTTCATCGGAGAAATGATCGGGAGCGTTCGTCTGGAGATTTTCGATCAGTTGCTCGATTTCTTTTTCGGATACTCCATATTCACTGCCATGTTCGTTGATAGCAGCATCGAGAACTGCTCGGACATAGCGGATGTCATCATCAGAGAGGCCCCGATCACGTAGACGAGGGATGACGGATTCGCAAAATTCTTCTTTGGTTACTTTCTTGCCACTACTACCGCCAAAAAGCCAGAAGACCATAGGTTTATTTTTTATCGTTTACTTCTTGTTTAAGGCGAGTAACAAAGTCATCCAGACTAAGAGTCCCTACTTTACCAGCTTCACGATGCTCGACCCCCAGAGTTTTTCCGGAGACCTCCTGATCGCCCATGACAACAAAATATGGGACTTTTTCCATCTTGGCATTGCGTACCTTTTTGCCGAGCGATTCATTACTCTCATCGAGTTCCACTCGAATTCCCGCTTTATTGAGAGTCTCTTTTACTTTACTGGCGTAGGCTACATGAGCCTCGCTAATCGGGAGGAGCTTGACCTGAATGGGGGCAAGCCATAGCGGGAAGGCTCCAGCATAATGCTCGATGAGAAAAGCCATGACGCGTTCGATGGCACCAATAGATGAGCGATGGACCACGAGAGTGCGTTTCTCTTGTCCATCCGTATCGATATAGGTGAGGTTGAATCGATCTGGGAGACAAAAGTCATATTGAACGGTAAAGGCAGTGTTTTCTTTGCCACGCATATCTTTCATCTGAATATCGATCTTGGGGCCGTAAAAAGCGGCTTCACCTGCGGCTTCGCGAAAATCAACCCCCCGTTTTTTGAGAAGCTGACGAATGAGCTCTTCACCCTCATCCCAGGCTGCATCGTTTTTGTAGAATTTTTTGCCATCTTTACGATCCCCCAGAGAAAGACGATACCAGTAATCTTCACCAAATTTTAGACCAAAGATAGAGGAAACGTACTCAATAAGATCAAGGGCCTTACCCATTTCTTTGATAGCCTGATCTTTGCCAGCGCAGAAGATGTGGGAATCAGCTAGACAAAAACTTCGCACGCGTACGAGACCGGAGAGTTCCCCAGAGCCTTCATAGCGATAGAGTTTGGCCAGTTCGGCGATGCGGAGGGGGAGTTCGCGATAGCTTCTTGGTCTGTCAGCGTAGACTTGGAAGTGATGAGGACAGGTCATGGGCCGTAGCATGAACTCATGTTCATCGATCTCAATCGGGGCATACATCGAATCCTTGTAATACGGATAATGGCCCGAAGTTTTGTAGAGATCGAGCTTGGCAATATCTGGTGTATAGACATGTTGGTACCCCCACTCAATTTCCGTGTCGACGATGAAGCGCTCAAGGATACGCCGAACGGTTGCTCCTTTAGGGAGCCAGAGAGGTAAACCAGAGCCGACGAGATCAGAAAAAGTAAACAAGTCGAGCTTTTGGCCGAGGCGGCGGTGATCGTTTTCGGCGAGTATTTCTGGTGTAGGTTCAAGTGTGTTCATAGGATTCTATAGCAGTTTTACTGGAAAAAAGAATATTTGACAACAGGTAAGGGTGAATGGTAACCTGGGAACAAGTTCTTCTGGGTGTAACGACTCCTCCTAGCACATCCCTGTGCTTTCAGACCCTCACTTTGGTGCGGGTCTTTTTTTATTTCCGTTCTTCTACTTCTTGGATAGAGAAGGTGATATCACGTTTGAGTTCAGCGGTTTGTTTGTATTCTTTATCCTTGGTCTTGATCGTGATATTGACTGGGATATTGCCGACACCTGACTGTTTTTCGATGAGGAGTTTGTAGTTCTCAGGCTTCACCGTATCGGGGAGTTGATACTTGATCATACCGGAAGTGGTCTTGTTCATCACGGCATCGACGAAAACGCCAAAGTACGTTTTACCGAAACCTTCATCCGTCAATGGATAACTCACCAGTTGGCGTTCGAGGAGCGTGGAACCTTTGGGGACATAAGCACGGAGATAGGTATGGTAGTCGCTGGTCTTCCAATCGCCACGAGTAGCAGTGTGGTTGTAGTGATGGACGAGGGTAGCTACTGGTTTCTCGCCGGTGAAGTCCACGGTGTAATCAATAGAGCGCTTCACGTAGTAGTCACTTTTGAGGGCTCCGAGGTTCGCATCAACAAGCATGAGGTAATCGCCATCCCAAGTGGTGTTGACGACCCCACCCCATTTGGCATCGGTGACAATCTGTTGGAGGGCTGGGTCTTTGAAGTAAATCATGATGTCTTTCTCGCGCAGCTCTGTTCGTCCGAGTTCTAGGGCTTTGGGGATATTTTCAATCTGAGTCAGGCGCTTCACCATTTCATTGGCCAGTGGGCGCATGATAGCCTTACGGTTTTGTTTGGCTTCGGCCGCAACATTTTCTCCTAAGTAAGCTTTTTCTACGCGTTCCTGGAGTTTGAGTGAGCCATCGGCACTCGTGTAAGTTTCTGGATAACCTGGTACCTGGATCGGCCCAGTAATTTCAAGGGCGCGATCGAAAATAGTAGAGTTGACCGCTACGACACCATCAAACTTTTGTCCGCCGCCAGCAAGACGATAGAAGTACTGAGCTTTTTCAGCGTTGGTGGGGAAATCAGGAGAAAAGTTAGAGTCACGGAACTTCCAGCGTTTGAGCTGGAGCTTTCTTGTGAGTGGATAGGGCGGAGTGACTTTGATATTGATGCGCTGATCGAGGAGGTTGGCGTCCTCGACAAAGGTTGAAATAACCTGACCATCTTTGACTTTGACCACGGCATACTGGCCCAGGAAACCACCCCCTGGTCGGAGCTCATAGTTGTTCTGGAGCATGAGGAGATAAGTCCTCGTCACACCATCTTTGGCAAGGATGGCCTGAGATAGCTTGTCTACCGCCTCAATTTCTTTTTTCGTGTCTTCTTCGAGTGGGAGGAGCTTCGAAACCTTGGTAACAACCGAGAGCGAAGACAGGGCAAATTCCTGTTTTCCGCCGGATTTGCTCAAGAAAAAATACCACCCTCCGACGAGAAGGAGTAAGAGAATTGCACCTGTAATGATAAAAGATTTGGAAAGCATGGACGTGGGGAAAAAGTTACTTTGTAATCATATCAGGAAGCTATGCTTTTTTCTACTCTTTCCAGTGCTTGCCAGAGCAAAAGAGATGACGTATAAAAAAGAAAGATTATGCGAGTGTAGTACAATGGCAGTACATGACCTTCCCAAGGTCGAGACGAGGGTTCGATTCCCTTCACTCGCTCACTTCGTCAGGCGGGGATTTCTGTTACCATCTCCGTTTTTATACGATAAATAAATATGACTAAAACTTTTTCGATCGGAGAGTGTTTTTCAGTGGGTTGGGCAAAGTTCAAACAGCATACCTGGTTTCTTGTGGGGATGATGTTCGGAGTATACGCCCTCATGTTTATCTTTGCTGTTTTGGTCGAGGATGTTTTCTATGGCATTGAGCCAACCCAATCGGTTATTGATTTTATTTCTAATATTGTTTTGTACTGGCTGTGTTTTGGTATGACGGTGATCGTACTCAAGATTATCGACCAAAAACCATATGCTTGGACTAATATTTTCATTATTGACAAACAAGTCGTCTGGTATCTTGTGGGATCATTCTTGTATGGTCTGATGGTAGCAGTGGGACTGCTCTTCCTGGTTATCCCTGGGATTTATTTGGCTATCCGCTATGGATTTTTTTGGTACGCCATAGTCGATGGCCGCAAGGGAGTGATCGAATCTTTTAAGGAAAGCACTCGGATTACTGATGGGGTGAAGTGGAACCTCATGTTGTTTGCGTTTGCTTCGGTAGGAGTGATTCTTTTAGGTGTCTTGTGTTTTGGCATTGGGCTCCTTGTGGCGGCACCAGTGGTGATGCTCGCGACAGCCCATCTTTACCGAGTGCTTTTGGTCCAGTCAGTTGTGATGCCTCAAACAATGGAAACCCTGCCTGAGACGCCATCTCAGCCTAAGCCAGTGGCTGGAATACCAACGGCTTCTTCATCTGCCGCTGCGGTCCCTCTTCCCGAACAATCCAGTCTTACCAACTCCAATACATAAGAACGGTGTTCAAAAACGTGTTGATTGAACTGAGCCAAGAGAAAGTTTTGACTTGGTTTTTTTGAGGAGCTAAAGTTTCTTCTTCAACAATGTCCACCCCTTTGACTTCTGGGGGTGCGACTGCTTCTGTTTTAGATAGGGGAGGAAGAATTTCTGTGGCGATCGGCAGAGTATCGGAAGAACGTTCCACTTTCGTGCTGATTGTTTCCTCAGTGATTAGAGACTTCCCTTTTTCTTTCCTTAAGATCACGTCTTCCTTGAGACTCTGTTCAAATTCGTATTTCAGGTCATGGACCACATCACCATTAGGTGCGCGGAGCTCCACATAGCCTTTACTATTGTGAAAAGTGAACAAAGCGTCATCACGGGTGAGGCGCTTCACTGATTTCCCTTTGATCTCGAGACTATCTTTAATGGGGTGATTGGTGATGGATTTTCGTTTCGATCCGGTGGCGATACCAAAGCCCTGGAGGTCGACCGTTTTCTTTTCGCGGTTTTCGATTTCAATCCACTCGAAGTCGCCGTCTTTGCCTTCGGGATTGGGTGAAAGGGCGACGATACGCAGTTTGGGTGCTTCATACTTTTCAATCTTGATTTCAAAAGTCTCAGTTACAGTGTCGGTACCATCATCAGTAGTGAGAGTAACGGTATATTTTCCTACCTCTTGGTATTTGTGTGTCGTCTCGGCTTTGTAACTTTTGTGTTCATCCCCAAAGTCCCAGGTGTACTTGAGTTCGTCACCGTCACTGTCCTTTCCCTTGGCAAAAAACTTCACCGGAATGTCACGATAGCCTTTTTTCGGCACCCGTTCTTTGATCACGGGATCAGTATTCAAAAGATTTTCTTTCCCGGGTGTTGGGACTTTGCCACCGCGGAGCTTGTCACCGACCAGGTTAAGGGTCACCCCCTCTTTGGTTTTTTCATAACTCACCGTGTGGACTACGCGTTTCTCGGCGTCATACAAAGTAATCGTTTCTTTTCCATTATTGAGTGAGAGGGTGAAGCCCTCATCGGTAATGACGAGATATTCTTTACTGCCAATACTTTTCCCATTGGGGAAAATATACTTGCCACTCGTTGAGGCATCGTGAATTTCCCAACCGGAGAGATCTACTGTCTCCGAGAGGGGATTGTAGAGTTCGATGAATTCACCTACATCACCTTTTTCCTTGGGATTAGGGAAGACTTCGTTGATGACAATTTGAGTGAATGGTTTTGGTTCGGGTGGCGGTGGAGTTTCTTCTTTCCAGATTTCGCCTTTGCTATTCGTTGGTGAAACTGTTTTTGTCTTGGACCAAGCCAAAGTATCGAGATTGCGCGTAAAACTTTCTTTTTTCTCGGGATTATCAAATTGAGTCGGTAAAAAGGGGAGGGTGTGTCCCGTGCCCCAGGTCAGCGCTTCGACCAAATTCCCATCCGTATCAAAAATCCCAAGGCTATTGTTATCAGCGAGCCCATCACCAGTGGTGGTATCAGCATGATCTTTGAAAATGCCACCACTGCTCGCCCACAAGAAATATCCCCCAGCGGGAATGACATCATTATTTCCAAATGTTTTGAGTGAACTGCCTTTGGCTGTCACATCACTTTGGCTTTTGCGACGGAGGCTATAGCCAGCAAGATTGATCGCATCATTCCCAGTATTGTAGAGCTCGACGAATTCATCAGCCGCTTTGCCACCACCTACCTGTATTTCGCTCAAAAGGACACTTGCTTGACTTACTAATGGAAAAAAGAAAAACAGTCCAAACAAGACAGTGCGTAATGTCAGTCGAGCATCCATACGAAAGAAGTTCAGCCAATTCCGGAACGTTCCATCATAGCAAAATCCGAGCGCTTGGCTAGATCTTGACAGACTGTAGCAATCATATTAAATTAACTAGTCAGTTTTGAATGATCACAGTTCCCCAACCGGCCGAAACTCGGCCACAACCAGCAAGGAGATACAGCGCCATGGACCATTCTGCGATCAGCCTCGATCTGAACAAGGACGATGCTGGATTCCTCAAGGGCTTCAGTCTGACAGCAGTCGAGACCTGGGCCGAGTGCTTCTGTGTTACCTTTCCCTTTGCTCAGGCTAAGGGCAAGGCCAGTGTCGAATTTGCCGACGGCAAGATCCGCTTTGTCCACAACGGCATCAGCTCCGACGAGACCCCGAGTCAACTCGGCATCTACGGCAGCTCCGAAGCAGGGGTCTACGAGGCCGACATCGGTCTCAATGATGCAGCTACGCTCGAGGATCTCCTCGAGAAGCGTGGTCAGTACGAAGGTGCGAACCTGAAAATCCAGCTCGAACGAGCTTGGGGCAAGGGATTCTCACTCCGTGCAGAACTGCCGGCGGCGGCCTGAAGACAACTGAACAACGTTTCGACACGGGGAGTGGCTTCAGCTACTCCCTCGATTTTTTATCTGGGGGGTTGACAAGGATTTTGTACTCCTATAAGATGGAAAAACCGCTCTAAAAAACGGTAAAAATACGTAAAACTGTGGAACTCTCGCGCAACTGAATAGTGACGAATTTGGCGGGAAGTTTCTCCGGCTCGTAACCGGAGTTTTTGTTTGAAAAAGAGTGAGTTATTTTGAAAAATTTTGTACGGAAATGCCGAGGTTAGGGTGAAGCCGACGGCACACAGAACATCTCATTTCCGCGCAAGAATATTTAACAATTGGTCTTTATAAGTGCATCAGGAGCCGTGTTAGCGCGGGGCGATCGATGAGTACACTTAAAAGTCAAAATGTAAGGTCAAGGCACAATTGTTTTTCTTGGGTCAAACCAGGGAGAACGAAAGTGTCTCAAGCAATTCGATAGTGAAGTTTGCGCAAACATTCTTCACTGTCAACCGATCACTACACGAGAGGTGGGTTTCCATCTACCGTTCGTGTAGTGACTCAAATGAAAGTAGGTTACTAACGCAGAGTGTGGATGCCTTGACTCATGCAAGCGATGAAGGACGTAGGAGGCTGCGAAAAGCTTCGGGGAGCTGTCAACCAAGCTGTGATCCGGAGATATCCGAATGGGGAAACCCTTCCAAATTTATTTGGAAACGATAGTCTGAATTCATAGGGCTATCGCGCAAACCCGGCGAATTGAAACATCTTAGTAGCTGGAGGAAAAGAAATTAATAAAGATTCCGTTAGTAGTGGCGAGCGAACGCGGAAGAGCCTAAACCCAGCACCTAACAAGCTTTATGTTTTATCTGTACATATTGAAATCGTTATCGGACGGTAAAATATATGTTGGATATACCAGTGATTTGAAACGACGAATGCGCGAGCATCAGAGTGGAAAATCATTTGCTACCAGTTTTCGACTGCCAATCAAACTGGTGTATTACGAAGCGTATGCATCTGAAAAAGATGCTCGCAATCGTGAACGAAAGTTAAAGCAATATGGACGAGCAATACAACTTTTGAAAGAGAGAATCAAAGAAAGTTTATTGTAAAGCTTGTTAGGTGCTGGGGGTTGCAGGGCTTGTGGACTCGATTGATCGGGGTCCAACACCTTTTTCTAGTAGAATATTCTGGAAAGAATAACGATACAGGGTAATAGTCCCGTATACGAAAGAAAAAGGTGCTGGATGCACAAGTTCCTAAGTAGGGCGGGGCCGGAGAAACCCCGTTTGAATCTGGGAGCACTAACTTCCAAGGCTAAACATTGCATAAGATCGATAGCGAACAAGTACCGTGAGGGAAAGGTGAAAAGTATCCCGAAAGGGAGGTGAAATAGAACTGAAACTCTCTGCTAACAAAGAGTCGGAGCCGTGCCTCACTTTTGAGCGCTACGGGATAACCGATTATCCAGTAACCAATTGACCAATCAATTACATTGAGACCAAGACTTCATAAATTTCATTGAGGAAATTTTTCCCACAGGAGGCCATCATGAAAGTGAAAGAGTGGATACGAGTGCGCAAGCAAGGTATCAGTTTCGTAGTCGCCATACTGGTGGCGGAATTCTGGCCGGTGCTTACCGCTGAACGTCCACTGACTCACAAGGAGTGGGTCAGCCACACATTTACGGTGTTGGTTGCTGCAGTAATCTTGGCGACCATCATCGAGTACATCATCAAGCACTTCCAACGCAAGAAGAAGTGAATATCAAGGACTCAGGGTAAAGGAGCCACTTTACCCCCTCAATGAAGTTTATGAATTCGAAGTTGAGAAATTGATTGGAAATTGGGATGTGGAAATTGGAAATTCGTAACGAGCAGAAGCGAGGTACGGTGACGGCGTGCTTTTTGCAGCACGATCCAACGAGTTTGTTCTGTACGGTTGTCTAAGGGATGAGGAGTTCCGGAGACACAGTGAAAGCGAGCCTGAATAGGGCGCCGGACCGTGAACAAAGAATCTCTTTCGTTGTGAGAGAAAAAAATATCGAGCGAAAATTCTGAAGGGTTTCGAGGCGTAGTGCAGAATAAACTACGGCGAGAAAGCATGAAGGATTTACAGCCGAAATTTTTGGCTCGCAACAGAAAATGGATTTTTTGTTCACGGTCCATCAATCGTACGGACAAGACCCGAAGCCAGACGAGCTACACTTGAGCAGGGTGAAGCGTGGGTAAC
>CAZQWS010000010.1:0-31334 GCA_964597355.1 uncultured Bdellovibrionales bacterium | reverse complement strand
GCAGTACCCCGAGGAACAGCGGAAGTACCCGATCGTCGCCCTCGGTTCGGCCGCTAAGGTCGGCCTGGAGCGGAACGTCCCCGGGTTGTGGGTCGACGATGACGGGCGCGACCTCCGCCTCGTTTGGTGCGCTGACGATTGGGGTCCGTACTACCGCTTCCTCGGCGTTCGCCGGCGCTCGGTCGCTTAGAGCCTCGGCTCTCTGTCCCGCCAGAGGCGGGTAAACTTAGGCTCTCGAGCCCTTTGACCCTTCCACCGCAAGCGGATAAGAACCCCCATTTTGCACGACGTGCAGGTGGGGGTTTCAACTTTTTGATATATACTACCGCTATCAGCAAAGAAGTTTCATGGCTATGGCTTGAAGCATGCTGGTCGCACACACAAACAATCAGCATGGCAACGGTTATGGCTTTTGCCAGAGTATTATTGTGTTCGTCTCAAAAAAGACAAGAGTTGGTATCTTTGTCTGACGACAGTGAAGGTCGTGAAGACTATACAACCCCAAGAGCTATCAAGGGGTGGTGGCATAGATGGGCAAGGATACAGAATTATCGGCCGCTAAGATCAACCTGAAGCGGAACGTCCCCGAATTGTGGAACGACAATGACAGGCGCAACCTCAACCTCAATTGGTGCGCTGACGATTGGAGTCCGAACTACCGCTTCCTCGGCGTTCGCCACTCTTACTTTTCTCCTTTCTTTACGAAGGGAGTTTTTTGTATTTGCTGGCGTTTCCAGGCCCCGAGCATTCGACCGGTCTCTTCAAGAAGGGTACTAATATGGGTGTACTTTTTGGTATCAAGAAACTGACATTCCCAGGCTAAGAGAAGAAGAATTTTGATGAGATCCACCCGAGAGATAGCCCGATCAATGAAGATAATTTTATCGCTCGATGCTGAGTAACTCGCGAGAAAGGAATACTCAAGAGCATTGAGACAGGTTTCATCAATTCTTCTTCCTAAAGTATGCCGTGATTGCTTGGCAAAGTGAGGAAGATAGTTTTGCCACAGACTATAGGTCTCTTTGAGTTTTAGTACCACAGGCACGAAATTCATTTGCTGAACTTTCGGGGGGGGGTAAGCTTAGTGGAATGAGACATAGAAAAAAATTGACACTCAATTACCAACAAATTATATCACTCGACAATCTCCTCCTCGCTTGGCAAAACTTCGTGAAAGGAAAGAGAAAGAAAAAAGACGTCCAAGCTTTTGAGCTTCACCTCACGGACAATCTTATCGATTTGTACCAGTCTCTCAAAACCAAAACCTATACCCATGGCGCCTACCACGCTTTCAAAGTAAATGACCCCAAACCAAGAGATATTCATAAAGCCAGGGTGAGGGATCGAGTGGCCCACCATCTCCTTTATCAGTCTCTCTCACCCTTCTTCTTCAAACGCTTCATTCATGACTCTTACTCCTGCCAGGATGGGAAAGGCGTGCACAAGGCTTTAGTACGATTTGAAACCTTCTCGAAGCAGGTCTCGAAGAACCATACCAAACAGTGCTTTGTCTTGAAATGTGACATTCGGAAATTCTTTGCGAGTATTGATCAAAGGGTGCTCCTTCATATTTTGGAAGAGTGGATTGAAGAAAGAGATGTGTTGTGGCTCATTAGCCAAGTAGTGCAAAGTTTTGATTCAAGATCCCTCGGCTACGCTCGGGATGACATAAAGATGGGTTTGCCCCTGGGGAATCTGACCTCCCAGCTTCTGGTCAATATCTACATGAATGAATTCGACCAGTTTGTGAAACATGTACTTAAAGTAAAATACTATATTCGCTATGCGGATGATTTTGTTATTTTCTCAAACAACAAAGAAGACCTACAAACATTGCTCATTAAAATCCGAATATTTCTTAAGCTTAATCTCAATCTCGAACTTCATCCAGACAAGGTATTCATCCAAACCCTTGGAAGTGGAATTGATTTCTTGGGCTGGGTACACTTTCCAGATCACCGAGTGTTACGGACAGTGACGAAGCGGAGGATGTTGAAACGAGTGAATGGGGAGAATGTGAGTTCATATCTGGGGATGATGCAGTGGGGGAATGGGTGGAAGGCTTCTCAAAGTTTGTTATCAGCACTCAGGCAGTAGCTCCTTCTCTTGCACAATTTACACCACGTCAGAAACCTGGTATACTCGGAAGCAACTTGTTTGTTGGTCATCTTTATTATTCGAAGTTGTACTTCTGGATATGCCTCAAAAAAAGAGCGTGATTGAGATTCGGGGTGCGCGGGTAAATAATCTAAAGAATATCGATATCGATATCCCACGCGACGCTTTTGTCGTTGTGACGGGACTATCGGGTTCGGGCAAATCATCGCTCGCTTTTGATACGCTCTATGCTGAAGCAAACCGACGCTACGTCGAAAGCCTTTCGTCTTATGCGCGGAACTTCATGGAGGGCTATGATAAGCCTGATGTCGATACGATCAAGAACCTTTCGCCAGCTATTTCGATCGACCAGAAGAGTGTGTCACGGAGTCCACGTTCGACTGTCGGCACGATGACGGAAGTGTATGACTATCTCCGCATTCTCTTTGCCAAAGTCGGGACACCGTGTTGTCCGAAATGTCACCAAACGCTCACCCGTAAATCTCCCCAACGTATTTTGGGAGAACTCCTCGAACAAAAAGCGGGGAGCGCGGTGGCAATTGTGGCGGAGAGCCCACAATTACTTGAAAAAAATCTTGGCGAAATGCTGGAGTTGGTTTCTGATTGGGGATTCGTGCGGGTATTCTGGAAGAACGAGATGTCACTAGTGACCGAATTGAAACTTCGAGCCGATCTTCATGAAAAGGGCCCACTGTCAGTTGTAGTGGACCGATTCAATCTTGATCCGACTCGTCCCGATAAGGAACGAATTCTTGATTCGCTAGTCTCAGCTTTTCATGTTGGTCAGGGCGTATTGCGTATTCTGCTTGAGGGCGAGCACTTCCACACGTACTATGAACGTTTTCGGTGTGAAGCCTGCCAAGTGGAATTACCTGAATTTACCCCAGCCCATTTTTCCTTTAATAGTCCAGAGGGAGCGTGTCCGAAGTGTGGCGGTTTGGGTGTCACACTCGAATTTGACCCAAAGCTCGTTATTCCTAACCAAGCCCTTTCTCTCCTTGAAGGAGCTATTCGTCCTTGGAGTAAAATGAACGGGGATCGGGGTGGGAGCAATGGTCCTATGGCTATGCTTCAGGAGGTGGCTCGTCGCGAAAAGATTTCTCTTATACTCCCAGTAAAAAAATTGACCGAAAAACAGAGGCATTTCCTCTTATATGGTGAAGCGCAGAAGGCAAAAGATGAGAACACAGCGTTTGTTGGTGTTATCGGTATGCTGGATCGAAAGTACCGCGACACCAAGTCCGAACATTTGCGCGGAGAAATTGAAACGTATATGTATACTGAGTGCTGCCCAGAATGTGAGGGCAAGCGCTTGAAGTGTGAATCGCGTTCGGTGCTGATTAATGGACTTTCTATTGATCGCATGGTTGAACAGAGTGTTGAAGCGATGATCCAGTTTCTTGGGGAACTTAAACCGCAATTGATCGCGAATCGCTACCCGAAACACTTAGTCGAAGCATTGTTCCAGGAAATGACGACTCGTTTGGTGGCTGTCGATAAGGTGGGTCTTGGCTACCTGGCGCTCTCGCGAGGGGCTGATACGCTTTCTGGTGGTGAGGCTCAGCGTATCCGGCTTTCGGTGCAGATTAAGTCTGGTCTTTCCGGTATTATTTATGTTTTGGACGAACCGTCAGTGGGACTTCACAGTCGTGATACGGATCGACTTATCCGGGCGCTTGAGGAACTTAGGACAGCCAATAACTCGCTTGTCGTTGTAGAACATGATGTGGCGATCATGCGCAAGGCTGACTGGATTATCGACCTCGGGCCAGGAGCCGGCAAAGAAGGCGGAGAGATTATTTTCTCTGGTCCACCAGAAAAGTTATTGAAATCAAAAATGTTGACGGGAGAATATCTATCCGGTGCACGCTCAGTGGCGGTGCCAGCCAAACCAAGAACTGGTAACGGGAAAAAGGTGAGTATCTTCGGAGCAACTGAACATAATTTGAGAAATGTGGACGTTGATATTCCGCTAGGAGTGTTTATTGCAGTAGCAGGCGTTTCAGGTTCGGGCAAATCTACGCTTGTTCATAGCATCCTCTCTCGGGCCTTGTCCAAGGAATTCTATCAGGCAAAAACCCAGCCTGGAGCACATAAGAAAATTGCTGGCATAGAACATATTGATAAGGTGATTACTGTCAATCAGGATCCGATTGGGAGGACGCCGCGTTCCAATGCTGCTACTTATACGGGCGTGTTTGGGTATATCAGAGAGGTGTTTGCTTCGACGTCTGAAGCAGAGAAAGAACGTTTTTCGGCCAGTCATTTCAGTTTTAATATGCGAGGCGGTCGTTGTGAAGTGTGTCAGGGTGGTGGACTCAAAAAGATTGAGATGTACCTTCTTCCGGATGTTTATATCCCTTGTGAAGTCTGTGGCGGGACGCGTTACAATGCTAAGACGCTTTCAATTCAGTATCGAGGGAAGAATATTTCCGAGGTACTTAATATGACGGTGGCTGAGGCTCGAGGATTTTTTCTTGATCAACCAATGATCGAAGAGAAACTGCGAGTGCTTGAAGAAGTCGGTCTCGGTTACTTGGTCTTGGGACAAAGCGCGCCTAACCTTTCCGGTGGCGAGGCTCAGCGTATCAAATTGGCAACAGAATTAGCACGGAAGTCGACCGGTAATACCTTGTATATTCTGGATGAACCAACCATCGGGCTGCATTTTGAGGACGTGCGTCGATTGCTCGAGGTGTTGAACGCACTTGTCGACAAGGGGAATACCGTGCTCGTCGTCGAGCACAATATGGATGTGATTCGGGCAGCTGATTGGGTTATCGAAATGGGACCGGACGGGGGGGTACGTGGTGGCGAAGTCTTGTTTGCAGGCATTCCCGAAAGACTTAAGAAGGTAAAAAATAGCCCAACCGCAAAGTATCTGTAGGAAGTTTCGGTGAGAGATTCTTTTTAAAGTATGTTGCAAAAAGCAGTCCTTTCCACAGTAGCCTATTACGACGCGCTGGAGTATCCAGTGACGGAGTTTGAAATATGGAAACACTTACTTGTCCCAGAAGACAGTGGGGTTGTAGTTTCAACGAGCCTTTGCTCGGTAGCGCGCAGCTTAAAAGAGTTGAAGCGAGAAGGGCGCCTCGAATACAAGCGAGGATTTTTCTTTTTTCCAGGACAAGAGATCCTTGTAGAGAAACGTATTCGCCAAGAAAAGAGTGCAGTGGACAAACTGAAACGCGCTAGTCGATTGATCCACTTTTGTAGTTGGATTCCGTATGTGCGTATGATTGCCATTACCGGCAGTCTTTCGCTAAAGCAGGGGGATAAAGAAAGTGATTGGGATTTTCTTGTTGTTATGAAGGGAGGGGCAATTTGGACAGGACGCTTTTTCCTAACGCTATGGCTTGAGTTGCTGGGAAGGCGACGTCATGGGAAAAAGATCCAGGATCGGGCCTGTCTCAATTGTTATCTGGCCGACAACCACCTCGAGGTTCCTCTGCAGGATCTGTTTTCTTCACATGAGTACCGTTTTCTTTATCCCGTTATGGGGAGGGATACTTTTCGAGCCTTTGAATTTAGTAATCGTTGGATAAGTCGGTACCGGCCACATTTTTCTCTGACAGAAATCCCCCCAGCGTTTCTACAAACCCCCTCTCGTTTTACCCGTCATTTTCAGCATTTACTTGAATCTATTTTCCCGTTCAGTTTTTTCGAAGCTCGACTAGCTGACTTTCAAAAGAAACTCATTCAAGAAAATCCAAAGACTCAATTGGCTGGAGGGTTTATTGAAGCAACCGACCAAGCCCTCATCTTTCTTCCTGAGCCCAAGGGGCCGCAGGTATTTGAGCGTTTTAAAGAACGACTCTCGAGTATTTAAATGAGTAAGATAGTAGATGTATACTATTGATACTAGTGTATATTCTGTGCCATTATTCCGAACCGTCCCTTAGCCTTAGTATACTTTGCCACTCTACTTTAGGGTTCGCTTGTAAGGTTTTCTCTTTCAATAGGCGTGGAGAACAGGTATTCAAATGAACCCATCTGATTCTCCCTAGAATTTTGACTAACTAACTCCCACACTGGGAGATGCCCTCAATCGGCTTCGGTGATACTTCATCTCGATAGCCCAAGTCCGTTCTAAGGTTCTGACAGATGGGAAAAAGTTGACCAATCTCACCCACCCAACGGGGAAAAAATCTGTTGGGTTTTTCTTTCTGATTTTGCCTCGGGGAGTGCTATACTAAAAAGAGTTGAAACAAATACCAAATTTTTACTATGCCGAAATATCTTTACACGGCGAAACATCTAACTTCGGGCGAAACTCGTGGAGGGGAGCTCACGGCCAAAGATGAAAAGGATCTTGCTCAAGAACTTCGTCGAGAGAGTTTTCTTGTTACTTCAGTTAAAATCATCGAAGAAACTCAATCAGGTATTCAAGTAAGGTTTTTGGACCGATTTACGTCTATTCCACTTAAAGAAAAGATGGTCTTTACTCGGAATTTGGCCGTCATGGTTTCTTCGGGCTTGACGGTGTCTCGAGCCGTACATAATCTCAGTCTTCAGACTCGCAATAAGCGTTTTCAAAAAATTCTTCAGAGTGTATATGATGACGTACAGGCGGGCAAACAACTTTCCGAGGGTTTGGCCAAGTACCCGAGTGTTTTCAATGAGCTTTTTGTAAACATGATTGGAGTAGGGGAAGTATCTGGAAATTTGGAGGAAGTACTCGATATTCTTGCTCTCCAGCTTGAGAAGGAACATGATTTACTTTCCAAGGTACGAGGAGCGCTTATTTATCCGGCAGTTATTGTCGTGGCCATGATCGGTATTGGGATCTTGATGCTGACCTATATTCTCCCCAAGATTACCCAGGTTTTTAAGGATATGGAAGTACAGTTACCAGCTACGACAGTCTTCATTATGAATCTCAGTGATTTTGTTCGGAACCACTGGATTGTTACTATTGGTATTTTTGCGGGCACTATTGTAGGTACACAGATGTTTGCTAAGACCGATATGGGACGACATTTTTTCCACTGGTTGTTCCTGCGTCTTCCGATTGTGGGCAATATCGTGACCAAAGTGAATTGCGCTCGTTTTGCGCGTATTCATAGTTCGCTCTTAAAAAGTGGTGTTTCGGTTTTGAATGCGCTAACGATTGTAGCTCGGACACTTGGTAATGTGTACTACAAGGAGGCACTGACTGCCGGTATTGAGGAGGTTCAGAAGGGGACTGAGCTCTCAAAGATTATTGAGAGGTATCCGAAGATTTTTCCCATGCTGGTCCCACAAATTATCCAGGTAGGAGAAGAAACCGGAAAGACAGAAATCGTTCTTCAGCGACTGGCGGAGTTTTATGAGGAAGAGGTTTCGCAGATTACCAAGAATATGTCGTCGATTATTGAACCAGTGCTCATGCTTCTGATTGGTGGATCGGTGGGTTTCTTCGCCGTAGCTATGCTGCAGCCGATGTATAGTGTCTTGGAAAATATTAAGTAGATTTCTCACTTCGTATGCATTTTTCTTCTTGCCGGTCCAAGGGGTTTACGTTGATTGAAGCGGTGCTTTTTCTGTTTCTTTTTACAGTAATTACACTAGCTTTTTATCAGACGTGGGCAGCAGCTACCAAACATATTGTCAATGTGAAGAACCGACTGGGGGCAGTTGCTGTGGCTAATCAGCAGATCGAGATTGTTCGTAGTATTATTTTTGACGATATTGGAACGACGACTGGTATCCCAGTAGGAACCCTCTCGGAGTACCAAACTCTTTCCGTTAACAATTCACAGTATACGGTCCATACGCTAGTGCAATTTGTGGATGATGCTACTGATGGCACACTTGGATCTGGAGACATAGCCCCTAATGACTATAAGAAGGTTACTATTACGGTTTCGTGGGGAGCTGGAGGAACCAATGAACAAGTATCGGCCACGTCACTTTTTTCATTGGATGGAGTCGAGTCGGTGGCTGCTGGCACAGGCATTCTTTCCGTCAATGTATTGGACACATCGGGTTCGGGTATTTCGGGCGCAACCGTAATTATCACCAATGGTAGTGTCGCTCCAGCAGTCAATATTACAGCGACAACTGATAGTAATGGCAACCTTTCTTTTCCTGGAGCTCCAGAATCGGTGCAGGGGTATGAGATAGTCGTCAGTAAATCCGGCTACTATTCAAATACTACCTATCCGCCCTACCCTACCTCGGCTTTTAATCCAGTAAATATCCATGCAACAGTCGTAGCGGGAAGTTTGACGGCAGAAACACTTATTATTGATGAGCTCTCTTCTATTCAATTTGCTACCGAAGATCCGTTTGGAGCGGATGTGCCCGATACCAATTTTGATATTACTGGTGGGCTCGTGATTGGTACTGATCCCTCGGATGGCTCGTCTGTGTATGAGTATACTGATGCCCTGAGTACTGATGGGAGTGGGGAAGAAAGTATTGACGATCGCACAACGGGTGAATATACGGTGGCCCTTGACCCAGGGGAAACTACCCATAAATATATTCGGCTAGAACCAGAAGAAACTACGTTTGGAACGATTAACCTATCTCCCGGAACAGATCAGGCTGTAACTATGGTATTAGCTGACAAGGCCTTTAGTTCGGCCTTGATTACGGCGGTGAATCAAGCTGATAGTACGCCAGTAGCAGGAGCGTCAGTCAAACTTTCAAATACGACACTGAGTTATGATGTGACGGTGGTTACGGATAGTTATGGTCAAGCTTTTTTCCCAGATGTGAATACTCCTTTGGTTGCGGGTGATTATGATGTGGAAATTTCAGCTACAGGGTTTGATACTGAAATAGGCTCGATTACGGTAGTAGGGGACAAGCTCGAAGAAGATGAGTTTCAACTAAATGCGAGTTAATTTCTGTTATGAGGCCGATATTATCCAAGAAAAAACTCAGGGGGATGTCCTTTGTGGAAATGATCGTAGCTCTTTCTATTATGACTTTGGGCATGGCTGGTTTTTCTATGCTCTTTATTAATAGCTGGAATTCCAATAAGTTTATTATTGAAATGGGGAATGCCTCATTTGTGGCTTCTCGAGGAGTCAATCAAGCCGTAGCTGCCCTTCGCAAGATACGCCAGGCTGACAATGGTGATTACCCTATCGAATCGGGCGATGATTTTGACTTGGAAGTGTACATTGATATCGATGGAGATGGGGTTACGGAAAGAGTACATTATTACCTTCAGGGAACAGCTTTGTATCAGGGAGTGACGGAGCCAATTGCAGGATTGCCTATCACATATCCTAATGGAGATGATACTACGAGGGTGATTACTAACTCGATTATCAATACCAATGCCAACCCGATTTTTTCTTACTACAACGATGACTATCCGACAGATGTCGTCAATAATCCACTGACCACCCCAGTAGATGTGGCTGATGTCCGAATGATCAAAATCCACCTTATGGTTAATATCGATCCTTTTCATGCCCCAGAACATGTGAATGTTGAATCATTTGTTGAATTGAGAAATCTGACCAATTATTAAGTTACTATGAAAACTGCTCGAGGCTCAGCTCTAGCGTACGCGCTCGCTATCATGGCGACAGTCATGATTCTTTTAATGTCTATTGTAGGTTTCGTAGGATCCTATATCGGGTTTAGTTTCAAGCAGCGTGATCATGAGCAAGCGCTTCATATTGCTGAGGCAGGGGTCCATTTCTATAAATGGTACCTGGCTCACCAGCTCGATGGTCGTACTGCTGGTCAGATTCAAGATTTTTGGGATGGGGGTACTGCCTTGGGTCAAGGAGCACCTTATATAGGGAGTTTTGCTAATGGAGAGTATACACTGACCGTCACTCCTCCAGATGTAGGAGAAACCATCGTCTATATTGAATCAACAGGAGCTACACTCAAGAGTCCAGAAAAATCTCGAACTATTCGCGTGCGTCTGCGACGTCCATCCTGGAGTGAGTATGCGACCCTTACTCATGAAGCGGTGCGTTTTGGAGAAGGTACTGAAGTGTTCGGACGGATCCATTCTAATAACGGGATCCGTTTTGATGGCATAGCTCATAACCTGGTGACGAGTGCAGTTGATGAATATAATGATCCGGACCATGCGGGAAGCAATGAATTTGGGGTCCACACTCATGTGAACCCGCCTCCGGGGAGTGGCATTACAAGTTCGTTCCGCGCAGATGAGGCCCCGCCAAACAGTGTGCCAAGTCGTACTGATGTTTTTGAAGCTGGCCGCGAGTTCCCTGTGGCCCCGCTTGACTTCAATGGTCTTCAAGGGGATCTGGGTCTAATGAAAAGTGAAGCGCAATCCGGTGTAAATGGCAGTCGCTATTTCAACAACACACGACAAGGACGACATATTATTTTGAAGAGTGATGGCACCTTTGATATCCGGACGGTCCAGAGCTTTAATGCCTCGACTAATCAGATTATTAGCTACAATGGCGGTTGGTCAACGTATGCTATCCCTGATGGAGGAGTGATCTTTGTTGAGAATAATGTGTGGTTGGAAGGAACGGTGAACGGCCGTCGGGTGACAGTGGTAGCGGCTAATTTAGTCTCAGCTTCCAAGAAAACTATGTATCTCGGACAGGATGTTCGTTATACCAATTATGACTGTACGGATATGATTGGTCTCATTGGGCAGCAAGATGTGGAAGTATATCGACAAAGTGAAGATGATTTACGTCTCGATGCGGCGCTTATCGCCCAATCTGGGCGGGTGGGACGTTCCAACTACACGGGACCATATGCAACTCGCGATACGATCACTGTCTATGGTGCTATTGCAAGCAATCAGCGTTATGGTTTTGCTTGGGCGGATAGTATGGGAAATCATGTGTCAGGGTATGTGACGCGCAATCTGTACTATGACAATAATCTTCTATACTGCCCTCCACCATATTTCCCCACAGGAACTCAGTACGAACTAGATTTGTGGGAAGAGTTATAGAATGAATGTGGTATGATAAAGAAAAAGAGAAAGATAAAAACCAACAGAGCGTGGTTCGTATGAGCTTGCTTCATAAAAAACTCTTTACTTTGTTTCCTCAACCTTTCGGACTCGACCTTTCGGATCTTTCCCTCAAGGCTCTTTGGCTTGAGCGCGAAGGGAGGGAGGAGATTGTTACGAGTTTTGGTTCAGTCCCACTTCCACTCGGGAGTGTTGTTGATGGAGAAATTCTTAAAGAAGATATAGTAGTTCAAGCGGTACGAGATATTGTAGCGAAAACTCATCCTGCCCCGATTAAAACAAGGAAAGTGATTTGTTCCTTGCCTGAAACCAAAGCATTCCTTCGTATTATTGGCCTTCCTGAAATGAGTGAGGAGGAAGTGAGAGAGGCTGTTAAATGGGAAATTGAAGCAAATATTCCTTTGACGCTTGATCAGGTCTATTATGACTATCAGATACTGGAGAAAAAACTCATTCAAGAAAAAGGGAAGATGAGTGTCCTTGTGGTAGCAGTTGCGCGCAACATGGTAGATCAGTTCTATAGTGTTTTGGAAAAAGCAGGACTTGAGGTAGTGGGTTTTGAAACAGAATCTATCGCTCAAGCAAGAAGCCTGCTTTCTGAAAAAGATGAGGATAAAACGAGATTGATTATTGATATTGGTGATCGGCGCACGAGCTTCTTGGTGGCCATCGGCAATACGCCTTGTTTTACTTCGAGCGTACCCCTTTCTTCGCAAATGATTACAGATGCTATTTCCAAGGAAATGAGAGTTCCTTTTGAGGAGGCGGAGAATATGAAAATAAAGTACGGTCTCGGGTCACTAGCTTTGAAGAGTCCACTTTTTAAAGCAGCTCAGCCAGTACTTGAAAATATTGCTACAGAGATCGAACGTTCTATTAATTTCTATCTTTCGAATCTTGGCTACTCCAAAGCTATTGATAGTATTGTGCTCTGTGGTGGAGGATCAAACATGAGGGGGCTATTGCCGTATCTGACGAAGCGTCTCAGTCAATCCATTGAATTTGGAAACCCGTGGGTCAATGTGCGACTTGGACGCACCCTCCCGCCGATCGACCGTGGACACTCAGTGCAGTATTCGACCGTAATTGGCCTCGCCCTCCGTGGGCTCGATGAGTATGCAGATTTTACTTAACCTCCTTCCAGAAGAGAAGAAGCGTGCTATGTCACGGCGTTTTTATTCGCGCTTCTTTTTGTGGCAGACCTCTCTTGTCTTATTACTTATTCTTTTTTATATGAGTGTGCTTGGTGGTATGTATTTTATTTTACATTACCAAAAAGGTATCGGAGAAACGGCGTTAGCGAGTTTTGATCAATACAATCAAGAAGCGAAGAAACTAGTTCAATATCAGGAGACATTTAAACGAACTAATGACTTAACCAAGAATATCGGCCGTTATCTCGACCATCATTTCCAATGGGGGCAACTTTTTTCTTTGCTCGATGAAATAACCCCAGATGATGTGGCTTTCGTCGAGCTTGCCACCAAAGATTATACGATTTCTTTGGTCGGGCAAGCAGCAACTCGAGAGGCTTTTTTGAACTTTGAGGCAGCTCTCAAAGCTTCATCATGCACCAGTGATGTTAAGGTGCCTATTTCAAATTTATTTTCACAAACCGAAGTTGACTTTCAGGTAGATTTTAATATGAAGCGGGAATGCCTTTTGAACCAAAAGTAGCCTATGTCTAATGAAACTTGGCAGAAAACGAAGTCCTGGGTAGTGCAAGGAGTCCTTATGCTTCTTATTGGTCTTCTATTTTGGTTTGGTGTCCGCTTGCTCCACGAGCTTATTCGTACGGAGATGGATGAAATTCAAAAGCTTGATGTACTTCATAAACACAAAGGACAACAACTTCAGCGACTTCCAGAATTGGAGAAACAGAATACTCTTATTGAAGAACGAGGGAAGGATCTGGAGATTGTTTTGACCAAAGATGAACTGGTTGAGTTTATTCGTACGCTCGAGCGGCTCGCGGAAGAAGCTGGAGTAAAAATCGAAATTACCTCGAAGGATAATACGCTTCTGGAAAGCAAGATCACTCTCCCACTTCCGGGGGCAGCTACAAAAAATCAAAAAGCGGCTGCGCCAGCGATGGAATCAGGAGAAGAAGGTGAGACTGCTCCCGTGCCGACCCAGTCTGCCAAACGGGCTGTCAAACAACAGAATGTTGGCATGTTGGGGGAACTTTCGCTCAAGACGTACATCCAACTAACTCTCACGGTGACGGCACCGTATCAGTCCATGGTGGCCTATCTTTATAAGATTGAGACACTGCCCTACGCTATTGAAATCATCGGGGTAACGATCAAGGAAGCTGAAAAGGAACGAGAAGAATCATCCCAAGGTAGTGATGGAAATGTGTCCTTACTGACGGCTGGGCCGGTTATCTTGAATACTAATTTTGACACACTAGTGTATACCAAAGAGTAGTTTATGAAGAAAATCTCTTTTTCTTACAATTGGAAAAAAGTTCCGGGAAAATTTTTTACCTTGTGGCTTAAGCGTTACAAGCTCATCTTCCTCCTCTTATTCTTGGTAGTTGCTGGCTGGGGAGGCTATGAATGGCATTACAATCTTGTCGTCTTTAAATGGAGCAGTGAGGAACGTCAGAAGTACCTTGAGACTACGATTAAGGAGACAGATTTTCAAGAAGCAGATTTTCTTAAGGTGCTTGAGAAATTAGCGGCAGTAGCCAAGCGACATGCAGGATCCGTGCTTCCAGAGAGAGAGCTTTTTATCGGTGAACGGGAGGAGGATGGAAATAGACCTTAGTAAAGTGAATTGACGAAATGGGTATTTTTAGGTATTATCATATAACCAAGCGAGCTAGAGACAAGCTCGTTTTTGTTTCCAGATAAAGGCTAGATCCCTATGGCATCTTCTCGGAATATTCTTTTGGAAAACTTACTTGCGACCCTACCCCTCTATCGCCAAGAGCAAATATGGAAGGGGATGTTTTCGCCTACCATCAGGAGCTGGGAAGGTATTTCCACTTTGCCAACTACGCTTCGAGATGAACTTAAAAAACAGACTCCTTGGATGAGTCTTCGAGAAAAGCATGTTTTGTCGAGTAAACGTGGAGACACGTCTAAGGCACTACTTGAAACAGGGGACGGGAAAATGATCGAGACAGTTCTCATGCAAAATGCTCGGGGATTCTGGAGTATCTGTGTCTCATCGCAAGTTGGCTGTGCCATGGCCTGTACTTTTTGTGCCACCGGACAAATGGGTTTTACCCGAAATTTGACGACAGATGAAATCATTGACCAGTATCGTTTTTGGATGTATTTCCTTGCTGGAAAGCCTAAGCTTGAACAGCGAATTTCTAATTTGGTCTATATGGGTATGGGTGAGCCATTAGCGAATTATGACAATGTCAAAGCTTCGCTCCAGCTTCTTTTGAAATATACTGACATGGGTCCCACTCGGTTGACGGTTTCGACGGTGGGACTCATCCCGATGCTTCGCAAAATCTTGACCGATGAAACGTGGCCACCGGTCCGGCTCGCGGTATCGCTCCACAGTGCTGATGGAGAAACCCGTCGCAATATCATGCCATCTTCCTATCCAAACTTCCTGGCTGATTTGGCTCTTTGGACCAAACAGTATTTTGAGAAGTTTGCTTCTCGTCGCCATCACCTCACGTTTGAATACGTGATGCTGGCTGGAGTCAACGATACTTTGATGCACGCTGAGAAACTCATTCAGTTTGCTCGGAAAGTGGGCAAGGTAAAGATTAACCTCATTCCTTACAATGATACGAAGAGTAAATACAATACCAGCGAAAGCATCGCCCTCATTGCCTTTGAAAAGAAACTCCTCGATGCCCGAGTAGATGTAACCCGGCGCCGTACGATGGGGGCTGATATTGCTGCTGCCTGTGGGCAATTGATTGTGGAAAAGAAAATGATGACGACATAACGTATGAGTTTTAAACAAAAAGCTTTGGTTGGCAGTCTTATTCCTTTTTTCTTTTAGTTATTTTTGTATTCACCACTTCTGGTACACTGCTGGTTTTTTGCAAGAAACAGTTTTTGCCATTGAGAAAAAAGGAGAGCCAACCGTACCCATCCGTCAGCCAGATGAACCGATAAGACTGGTGTTTGTTGGAGGTATTATGCTCGATCGAGATTCTTGGAAGCGGAGTGGACTTCCTAGGTCGGGTACACTTTCCGGGTTATCGGGTATTACGAACGGTGACGAAGAGACGTCTGTTGAAAAAAGTGAATCCAAGCAACGTTGCTTCGTACTTGGGGATGCTCCAGTGGGAGAATGGGTGGAGGTTATCAGAATGGTTGAAAGAAAGATGAAAACAGAGTATGCTAGCTTAGCTTTTTATGAAGAGAACTTACTTTATCCAGACCTTTGGGTGCCAGCAAAATGTAGCTGATTCTGAGCGCTTGGCGAGCTACTATGAGGCTCGTGGTTTTGAGGCAGCCGAAAGTTTAGAAACGGCTGGCACACTTATCATCAACACCTGTATTGTCCGGGATCGAGCAGAGGAAAAGGTCTATGGACTAGTGAAAAATCTGCGCGAGAAGTCCAAACGGGATAAGGATGATCTCACTATCGTGATTACTGGGTGTCTTGTGGGAGCAGCGACTCGGGAACCATCGGGGAAACTTATCAAACGCATGAAAGACCGGATGCCTGACGTAGAATTCCTCCCCCTCGAAGAAGTGGGGTTTGAACCAATGCCGAAACGAAGCAAAGGGAGGCTAGCTTCCATTGTCATCTCCAACGGTTGCAATAATTACTGTGCGTTCTGTATCGTACCGTTTTCACGTGGCAAAGAACGCTCCCGGCCGTTTCAGGATATTCTTGATGAGGTAAAGCAGGCGGTCGCTGAAGGAAAAACAGAAGTCATGCTCCTCGGCCAAAATGTGAATTCGTACGGAGCTGACATTCTTTTTGACGCGATGAAAAATAAGGGGAAATATGAACTCCCGAGCGGTGAACTTGTTGAACCTGTTATGGTGAAACATTTGGGTCGGCATCGTATCCCGACGATTTTCCCACAGCTTTTGGAAGCGGTGGCAACTATACCGGGCGTAGAAAAAGTTTCTTTCCTCTCATCAAATCCATGGGACTTTTCTGATGTTTTGATTGATGTAATCACAAAGCACAAAAATATTGACCGTTTACTCCACCTGCCCGTACAAGCGGGGAGTAACAAAGTTATTAAGGCCATGAACCGTTGGTATACGCGCGAAGAATATCTCGGGCTCATCGATCGCATTCGTACCAAAGTGCCGGGTATTCAATTGACGACCGATGTTATCGTCGGATTTCCTGGTGAAACTCGGGAAGACTTTGAAGCAACGCTCGATTTAGTTCGGAAAGTAAAATTTACGCGAGTATACATCGCCTGGTACTCGCCTCGGCCAGGAACAGCAGCGCTCAAAATGAAAGAAGAGATTGATATTCATGAAAAAAAGCGTCGTTATACTGAGTTAGATCATCTTGTACTTTGCCTCTCAGGTCGAGAGCATCTTATTGATAAAACGCCAGCACTGAAAAAGAAGTCTCAAACAGTGGCTTAGTAGAGCTATAATTTCCATCGACAGGAGGTAGTCTTTTGTGGTATAATGGAAACAGGTGATTACGGGTGTAGTCATTGTTCTTTAGCGACGTGGGAGGTGTGCTATGTCGCCAGGAGATGTACTTTTTGTTACTATCGCCGTCATTTTGATGGCACTGGAACCGTTTCTCTGTTCAGCAGTGAACAGGCTGGTGAAGTGGCTGTGCAAGCGCTATCGCCAGGTTATGGTCGGTGATACTTCGGGTACCGCCGCCGCTATTGAGTCATTGGAACGGCTCGAGAAGGGAGAGTATGTTCAGAAGTGATTGCTCTCTGCGCCACCTTTGTCCTCTGGACTCAGGTGGCGTTGTCTTTTTAAACAGCTTTTTCTTCTCCCTTCAGAGTGTGCTAGGATGATGACATTGCTATGCAAAATGCTTACACCCTTATTTCTTGGAATGTGAATGGTTTGCGGGCTGCTGGTCGCAAGGGCTTTATTGATTGGATGCAACAAGGCAAATATCCTATTGTAGGCGTTCAGGAGACAAAAGTTTCACACCCAGACCAGCTGGATGAAGAACTCCGTAATCCTGATGGCTACACCAGTTATTTTCATTCTTCTACCGAAAAGAAGGGCTATAGCGGCGTTGGTATCTATACCAAGATTAAACCACTCTCAGTCAAAACCTTTTTTGGGAACACGCTTTTGTCTCGTGAAGGCCGAGTAATTGAAATGGAATTTCGAGAATTTCGGCTGCTCAATGTCTATTTCCCGAATGGCGGATCTGGAGAGTTCCGTCTCCAGTACAAGCTCGAGTTTTATGAAGAGTTCCTACATTATATCTGTCACCTCAAGAAGCAAGGTGGGAAACCTCTCGTTATTTGTGGCGATGTCAATACAGCACATGAAGAAATCGATCTCGCTCGGCCCAAGGAAAATACCAACACTTCTGGGTTCATGGAAATTGAACGGCAGTGGGTTAGTCGTTTGGTAGAAGCCGGATTTATTGATACTTTTCGCTTACTCAATCAGGAGACAGTGAAGTATAGTTGGTGGGACATGAAGACGCGGGCACGGGAACGCAATGTCGGTTGGCGGATTGATTATTTCTTTGTGGATGATCGTTTACGGCTCAATGTAAAGGATGCCTTTATCCTTGACGATGTGCCCGGGTCAGACCATGCTCCGGTTGGCCTTATGCTTGCTTTCTCAGATGCAGACGTCTAAAATTTTCTAAAACAACTTTCTCTTCTCTGGACGACGATGCGTTCGCGATCATTCGAAAGTGTTTTCGAAAATTTTAATTCCGATATTTTATTTTTGATATGCACATCGAGCCTTTGGCTGAGCGTCGCCGGCCGAAAACTTTGGAAGCTTTTTTGGGTCAGGAAAAACTCTTGGGCGAAGGTTCGTATTTACGACAAATGATTGAACGGGATATGGTACCGTCTCTCATCTTCTGGGGACCACCCGGGAGTGGCAAGACTACACTTGCTCGTCTTATCGCAGGAGAAACTAAAGCTCATTTCATCTCTCTTTCCGCGGTGACGAGCGGCAAGAAAGATCTTTTGGAAGTAATTGAACAAGCCGCTGCCGCGCGACGACTTGGGGAGCGCACTATTCTTTTTGTGGATGAAATTCACCGTTGGAATAAGGCCCAACAAGATGCTCTCTTGCCGCATGTAGAAAGCGGTACCATTACTTTGATTGGCGCTACGACAGAGAACCCAAGTTTTGAGGTCAATGCGGCTTTACTCTCACGTACACGCGTGTTGGTTTTTGCCAAGCATAATGAAACAACGATCGTAAAACTACTCGAAGAAGCGCTCAAAGAAGATATGTGGCTCAAAGAGAAGAAAACCAAGATAGCCAAAGAAGCGCTTCAGTTTATGGCGGCTCTCTCAGGTGGGGATGCACGGGCAGCCTACCATCTTCTCGAGGCAGCAGCCGAGCTCACGCAAAAAATTACCCCGGAAGTAGTAGGAGAAATCGCCGAACGCTCGCATGTCCTCTATGACAAAGACGGAGAGGAGCATTATAACCTTATCTCGGCTCTTCATAAATCAATGCGCGGCAATGATGCCAATGCAAGTTTATATTACTTGGCGCGGATGCTCGAAGCTGGCGAAGATCCGCTCTACATTGCGCGGCGCATTGTCCGTTTTGCTTCAGAAGATATAGGAGTGGCGAATTCTCTTGCTCTTCCGCAGGCCGTAGCGGCCTTCCAAGCAGCCCAGATGCTCGGGATGCCGGAGTGTGAGGTGCATCTTGCTCAAGTGGTGACTTATATGGCGCTTTCCAAAAAGTCCAATGCTTTGTATGTGGCGTACGGCCAGGCGAAGCAAGATGTACATGATTTTCCCAATGAACCCGTCCCGCTTCATCTTCGGAATGCTCCGACCGAATTTATGAAAAATCTTGATTATGGGAAGGGATATAAATATACGCCTGACTACAAAACCAAAAAAGAAGCTGAACAAGAATACTTTCCCAAGAAACTAAAGGGGAGAAAATACCTTGCAAAACTTTAGTTTTCTGTGAGAGATTGATACTCATTGAAGAAGAGAGTATCTTCTCCTTAACCTTTGATCCAAAGGCCGGAGTCTTTAACTTTTGTGGGTATTTCCCAAGGGGTGATCATGGCCAATGGTACACGGTATCCCATGCTGCTTGATGAAGCAGCTACACAGGCTACCGAACGGCTTCGGAGAGCCTATGGCCTTCAGGACTGGGCAGGGGTCTATTCCCTGGCCCAACGACTGTTGACATGGGTTACCGAGCAGCGGATGCAAGACACCGATGTGGGGAGCCACAACCCACTAACAGACGAGCAGTTGCGGTTGATGCTGCCTCAGGAGCCTGACAAGGAGGCATGGGCAAGGACGGCCAAACCTGTCTGACGAGAAGTTCATATAACTCTTTGATGGGGGCTGAGACAGAGTGCACGACTTACGAGTAGGGTGCTTTTTTGTTAGGTAAGCTTTTATAAAAAATTTCGGCGCTGCAGATGATACTGCAAGCGCCGGAGTTAGACCTACTGATTGCCGATGGTCTTGATGACATTCTCGAGTAGGCGTTGGGGGAGACCTCCGAAGAGCCCCCGGAGGCTTTGCTTTGTGATTTCAGTTGGGTTAGCCCCATGTTCTTGAATGAGTCGTTCCTCGCAGCACGTGGAAATAGGTTGTCCACCCTTTGGCCACCAGCCATACCATTTCTCCCTCGGATCTTTCCCACAATATTTGCATGGTGGCACGAGAGCTTCGCATAGAAGTTGACGCAGGCTAGTTTGGCCATCAGCACATTGATACATATCCACTCCTCAGTTGTTGCACACAGAAACGAAAAAAGCCGGTTTCTCTGGGAGACCGACTTCTTTTTGCTTTCGAAAGTGTGTGGACTAGTCAGACATACGTTCAAGGGCAAAAACAAACCGATCTCCCTTCTTCCAGATGAAGAAGGCAGTCATAAAGCCCTTAAACATGTGGCCAATTTGTTGCATATGGGGATAGTATAGAAATACATAGCTCTATTGTCAAATGGCTGAATGACTAAAGGAGCAGGTATGACTTAAAACCAATAGAGGCATAGGTCGATTTGACAGTGGAGTAAAGCCGTGTTACCATCCTCAAGCGCATCCAGGAACTGGATGTGTGGCCGAGTCCCAAGGATAGGGATTCTTTTGAGTCAGAATCTGAGGAATATAAGTTGGATCAAACGAAACAAGGAGCAACAGGTCAGGAGGGGTTCCACCCAGATGTAATGGAGACATTCTTTCGTACAGCGGAAGTGTTTCTCCTGTCATGGGAGCAGCCCAAGTTGTGGGAAGTAGTCGAACACGTGATCAGAGGGCAGACAAGCATGGCGATCTTCATCCTCAAGATGATGCGCTGTACCGGTAGTCCGGTGCTGTACTCCCCCTTCTTCATTGGTGTGGAGCGTCTCGTGTACGCATCCATTTGTCCTTATCACAAGCCCTAGTCTCTAGGCACTATTGGATACAGAGGAGTATATCAAGACCCCCTGCGACTGCGTTTGCGGTGGGGTCTTTTCAATTTCTTGTGCTACAATTAGTTCTGATCTTTTGGCTTTTGATGGCTTTTCCAACAGTGAAAAAATTGGCTCCAGATTTCAAACTGTCTGGTCAGACAGGGGAGTCACATACGCTTAAGCAGTATCGTAGCAAGTGGGTGATTCTGTATTTCTATCCCAAAGACAATACTCCAGGCTGCACGATAGAGGCTTGTAGTTTCCGAGACAACTTTGCCGTTTTGGAACGAACTGGGATTGTGGTGCTCGGGGTTTCGGTTGATTCGGTAAAGAAGTATGTCAAGTTTACTGAGATATTGAGTGATGTAAAAAATTTGAAATAGTCTATGCGTTTTTTTGTGAATACTGAGCCACAGGCGAAAGAGGTAATTGTGAGACTTGTCGTTGGTGAGGTCGAACATCTTCTCGTGGAAACAGGGAGATCTTTTCTCGTTTTGGGAATCGGAAAACGAGCAGAGATGACGCTCCGTAGTTTGCGACTTCTGGTACGAAAAGCTACGGTGTTGGCCAAGGTCAATAAAGAAAAGCGCCTTGTTTTTGACTTATCAGAGTGGTATTTCCCGAAACTCAAACTTAAAGAAGGTGAATTGGTTGAAATGTTGGCGACGAACATTCTTTTGGCCGACTATACTTTTACAACATACAAAATGCGGCCCAAGGAAGGTTTCCCAGTCATTGAGCGAGTTGTTTTTAATGGTGTACAGAAAGAGCTGGCCGCAAAACAGGCGCTCCAACGAGCGAAAATCATCGCTATAGAAACCAATCAAGCACGTTCTATTACCAATACACCGGCGGGCGATATGACGCCAGCTTTTCTGGCTCGGCACGCAAGGCATGCTTTTAAAAAATTACCGGTTAAAGTTACTGTATGGGATGAAAAGCGATTGGCCAAAGAAAATATGGCGGGGATTATCGCGGTAGGCAAAGGTTCGGAAGCGAAGCCGCGCTTTATTATGGCTGAATACTGGGCTGGGAAGAAAGGAGAAGCCCCGATTGTCCTGGTAGGGAAAGGGGTTACCTTTGACTCGGGTGGTATCAATCTCAAGCCCTCGCAGTATATTCTCGGTATGAATATGGATATGTCTGGAGGGGCGAGTGTCATTCATACACTTGCGGCTTGTGCACGCCTCAGGGTGAAGAAAAATATTGTAGCATTGGTACCAGCGGTAGAAAACATGATTTCAGGACGGAGTTACCGTCCTGGTGATATTATTCGAACAGCCTCTGGGAAAACCATTGAGGTACAAGATACTGATGCCGAGGGACGTATTATTCTTTCTGATGTGCTTCACTTTGCAAAGCGATATAAACCAGCATTGGTTGTAGATGTAGCTACATTGACCGGTGCGTCAGTGGTGGCATTGGGCGAGCGAGCGATAGCACTTTTTACTGAGGATGAAAAAATCGAGGAAGAACTTCGTCATATTGGTATGGCAGTAGGGGATCCAGTCTGGCCCCTGCCACTTTGGGATGAATACCTCGAGGACATCAAGGGTACTTACGGAGATATTGGTAATGTCGGCAATACGAAGTGGGGTGGAGCTATTACGGCAGCACTTTTTCTGAAACAGTTTATCGATTATCCTTGGGTACATCTTGATATCGCCCCGCGGATGACAGCGAATGCGAGTGAACACTTGGCCAAGGGATCGCTTGGTGCTGGAGTGCAGTTGCTTACGGCGTTCCTCTCGAGGAGAGGTTAGCATTCTGTTATACGAAAAATGAGAAGAGTCTTGACGGACTCTTTTTTTCTTCTACAATAAGAAGGCAAGTGAGTTTTCCCTTCGATATTTTTTCTCGGACTTGGCAACGACCAGTCCTCTTGTTGAATGGATATGACGCCCCTTACTTGCACTGACCTGTTGGAGCAGTGCTCTCCTCGGTCAGTTTTTTTA
Source organism: uncultured Bdellovibrionales bacterium (assembly GCA_964597355.1). Lineage (GTDB taxonomy): Bacteria > Patescibacteriota > Minisyncoccia > Moranbacterales > UBA1568 > SSEF01. The sequence continues at coordinate 8,832 of CAZQWS010000010.1, read as the reverse complement.
TTCTGTTTGACTTTGAAAGAGAGAAGTCTATAATTTTGGCGCAGCTCACAACCAAGGAGAGCTCTTATGGAAATAGGGGATCAGGCACGTATCCAGATGATTGATGGTCTCACTGGTTGACTAGTTCCTGTTGGGGGTCGAGTGATCGACTATGACCAAAGTATCCAACGGGTACTGACGATCGAAACAGACGAAGGTGAGAGGTTTCTATTCGACCGTTTCAATTATGGATCTTGCTGGCACATGCTCCATAAGGACGAGAGTGGAAACTGGATTCGGCGCAAACACGGCAATCTCTACATCATCACGGTGGCATAGTGCCACGTTTAAGTAGCAACTGAGCGGCACGATCGACATGGTCGGCCGCTTTTCCATTTATGGCTTAAACAAGGCATCTCTATAGTGGATAACTTTTTGTGTTGACGAAGAAATAGTAAGTGGAGTAGAATGGTGACTGTGGATAGCAAAGTGGTGAAAAGTGGTGATTTTCACGAAAAAGCTCTGTCTGTCCCGCTTTTGCCTTCGCTTTTTTGAAGGCCTATAATCCATTTCTTTCGTGAGACGTGTATGTTTATCGGTGAGTACCAACATTCCATCGATCCGAAGAAACGTCTCGCGCTCCCGTCGAAATTCCGAGGAGAACTCGGTGCGCGCGTCGTCATTACTCGCGGGCTCGACGGTGCTCTCATCATCTACCCGATGAAAGCCTGGGAGGAACTCGCCGCAAAACTGGGCAGTCTCCCGGTAGGGGAAACGGGAAAGCGCAGCTTCACTCGACTCATGCTTGCTGGTGCGAGTGATGTCGAGCTAGATAGCCAGGGGAGAGTTCTTCTTCCCGAATATCTCAAGGAAGCTGCCGCTCTCAAGAAAGACGTTACCGTCGTTGGTCTCTACAACCGTTTGGAAGTATGGGACACGGTGATGTGGAAGCGTTACAAACACCAGGCTGAAAAAAATACCGAAAAAATTGCGAATGAATTGGGGGCACTCGGTATTTACTAAGTCGTTTCGGCAGTACCTCAAAAAGTTATGGATGCAAATGAACGAGAACATGTTCCAGTACTCTTGGCAGAAGTCTTGGGTTTGATCGAAGTTCACCCAGGAATCCGAATCGTTGATGCAACTTTGGGGAGCGGAGGGTATGCCCGTTCCTTTCTCGAGAAGCTTGATACGAGTGCCCGAGTGGTTGCTTTTGATTGGGATGAACAGGCTATCCGTTCTTTCGAGGAACGGTATGTTGCTGATCCGCTAGTTGGACCAGCACTTCAGTCAAAGCGTTTTGTACTGGTACATGCTCCGTACAGCGAACTCGCTTCGACACTGGCGAAAGCAAATATAGGTAGTGTGGATGTGATCGTGGCTGATCTCGGACTTTCTTCTGCTCAGTTGGATGATCCAAGCCGAGGCTTAAGTTTCCAGAAAGATGGACCGCTTGATATGCGGCTCAATTCCAAGGAAACCGTGACTGCAGCCGATATTCTCAATCAGTGGTCGTCGGAAGCGCTAGCTGAACTTTTTAGGGTCTATGCCGATGAAGGGGAGGCTCTACGCATCGCGAAAGCAATTGTTTTCGAAAGAAAAAAAACTTCTTTCGAACGGACGCTCCAGTTGGCTGAACTCGTGAAGAGAAACGTGGTGTCAGCTAGGCGCAGTGGCCGGATTCATCCAGCTACCAAAGTCTTCCAAGCACTCCGGATGGCGGTCAACAGCGAAATACAGCATCTTGAAGGGCTGCTCGGAGCGGCCCATGAAAAGCTTGGTTCCGGTGGACGAATGATCGTTGTTTCGTTCCACTCGGGCGAAGACGGATTGGTGAAGCATACTTTCCAAAAGTGGTCCCGTGAAGATGGTTGGCACATCCTTACCAAAAAGCCGATTGTACCGAGTAGGGAAGAAGAGTGTACAAATCCTCGAGCCCGCAGCGCTAAACTCCGCTGTATCCAGAAGCCCTAGAGAGATAAAAACCCAGCCCAAGGCTGGTCCGCCCACTGGCGAAAAAATAAAAATACAATTTTCTATGCGTTTTTTCCCGCCAGGGACTTCCCTCCACCGGAAGTCTCGCCCATCACCCCAATTTTCTTTGAACGGAACTTCTCACTCTGCGCTCTTGGTGGTGATGACTCTCTTTTTTGTGACGGGTGGTGTATATATTTTTGCTGTGAATGAACGCGCTGTCTACGGGTATGATATTCGGACCCTGGAGAAAGAACTGGCAACCCTCAAGAAACAAAACGCAGAACTTCGCCTGAGAGAGGCAGAGGGTCGTTCACTGAGTCGGGTAGAGACAGGTAGCGTCAATCTCCGTATGGAAAAAGCAGTACCCGTAGGAGAGCTTATTATCGGAAAACCAGGATCAGTCGCTTATCGCTAAATTCCCACTTATGTTATTGCGTCGTCGCTCATCTAAATCGAATTCACCTGAGCTGACGAGTACTGGATTTGTGCGACGTGCCCATTTCCTGACTTTTGGTTTTTCTTTAATAGCGTTTGTTATTGCTGGACGCTTTGTGAGTCTTCAAATTTTTGAACGCGATCGTTTTGTTGCGTTGGCTGAGGAACAGCATATCATGTCACAGGCCTTGTTGGCCGAGCGAGGAGAAATCTCGCTGCAAGATGGTGACGGCGTGTATCCGGCGGCTGTAAATCGTGAATATAAACTAGCGTATGCTGTACCGAAACTGATCGATGACCCAGTAGGGACCGCTTTGTCGGTAGCTACAGTCTTGGGTCTCGATGAGATGGAAGTGCGTGGACGGATTACTGATCGTCGCGACCCGTTTGAGGTTTTGAAAAAACGTATTAGTGCTGATGAAGAAAAACGATTGAAAGAACTCAATCTCAAAGGTATTGCTTTTTTGCCGGAAATATATCGGTACTATCCGGCCGAGAGTCTCGCTTCCAAAACGCTTGGCTTTGTGAGGCCGGCTGTCACTGGAGAGACAGGGATTTATGGTGTAGAGGCTGGTTGGAATAGCGAACTCACTGGGCAGCATGGTCACGTCTCTCAGGAGCGAGATGCAGCTGGACGTTGGATTACTCTTTCAGAGCGTGAGCACATCGAGCCACATGATGGCGATGATATCGTTCTGACGCTTGACAGGGTAGTACAGTATGAGGTCGAGAAAATTTTGCGTGAAGCCAATGAAACTTTTAAGGCTGATAGTGCGACAGCTATTGTGATGGAACCAAAGACAGGGAAAATCCTTGCTATGGCAACCATCCCGGATTTTAATCCCAATGAGTACGGTAAGACTGAAGACATGAGTCTTTTCATGAATCAGGCGGTGAGTCTTTCTTATGAACCAGGTTCGATTATGAAACCGATTACAATGGCCATCGGGCTCGACACGGGTAAACTTAGTCCCAACACGGAATTCACGGATACTGGAGCTGTGGCGGAAGCTGGATACACGATCAATAATGCTGAGGGAAAAGTTTATGGGCGTAGTTCGATGACTAAGGTATTAGAGGAATCGATCAATACGGGGATGATTTTTGTGGAACGTTTGGTAGGGAATGACGAATTTCGTGAGGCACTCCGACGCTTTGGTTTTGGTGCAAAAACCGGTGTGCGTTTGCCAGCCGAAAATAGCGGCAATCTCAAAAACCTTGACAATCTTAAGGGAAACCTTCAGTTTTATACAGCCTCCTTCGGCCAAGGGATTACCGCCACACCGCTCCAATTAGTGACAGCCTACTCGGCTTTGGCTAATGGCGGTGTGCTTATGCAGCCGCAGATTGTCGATCGAATGATCCGCTCAGATGGGACGGTGGTACCGGTCGAGCCTGTAGAAATTCGTCGAGCAATCAGTCCAGAAACTAGCCAGAAGATCGGGGAGATGCTCCGAAGCGTAGTAGTGAACGGCCATGGCAAGCGGGCCAATGTCCCAGGATATCTCGTCGTAGGGAAAACGGGTACAGCCCAAGTCGCTAAGCAAGGGGAAAAAGGCTACGAGGACGGTTTGACGATAGGTTCCTTTGCTGGCTATGCGCCGCTCAATGATCCCCAATTTGCCATGATCGTGAAGTTCGACAATCCAAAAGAAGTTATTTGGGCTGAATCCAGCGCCGCGCCGACTTTTGGAAAAATTATGCAGTTTCTCTTGAATTACAAACGAATCCAACCAACAGAACCAATTATCTCTCCAAAACGATAAACAGTATGCGCACGTTTCTCCAAAAACTTCTGGCTTTGCTGACAAAACTGATTTTACATCGGACCAAACCGATAGTGGTTGGTATTACGGGTTCGGTCGGTAAGAGTAGTAGCAAGGAAGCGATCGCTCTGGTGCTTTCAAAAAACTTTTCCGTTCGAGCTTCGGCTGGCAATCTCAATAATGAATTTGGTGTTCCCCTCACGGTGATCGGTGCCAGAAACCCAGGAAGTTCTTTTGTTGCTTGGGGGGCGGTGATCGTGAGAGCAGTCAGAGTCGCACTGCTTCCTATTCGTTACCCGGAAGTGTTGGTGCTTGAACTTGGAGTTGATCGACCAGGAGATATGGATTACCTTCTTTCACTCATCGGAACGCCTACAATTGGAGTATTAACCCATGTGTCGAACAGTCATTTGGAGTTTTTTGGTACTGTTTCCGCGATTGGGAAAGAGAAGGGGAAACTTCTGGTGGCTCTCTCTGAAGATGGGATAGCTGTAGTGAATGCTGACAATGAGCTTGTTTTGAAGGAAGCTGGCCGGACCAAAGCCAAGGTCTTGAGTTATGGCTTCCACAAAGACGCGTCTGTACGAGCGGAACATCTGCGGGTTATTCAGGAGCAACGGGTTATTGAAGGAGTGAGTTTCAAATTGAACTACGCAGGGAAAACGGTGCCGGTGCGTTTGCCAGGAATTTTGGGACAACACCAAGTCAATACGGTACTTTCGGCGGTGGCGGTGGGAATTGCGCTTAAAATGAATCTCGTCGATATTGGGGCGGCACTCCTTGATTTTAAACCACTCCCCGGGCGGTTAACTGTCCTTCCTGGAGAGAGTGGTTTGCAGGTTTTGGACGATACGTACAATGCTTCGCCGGCTTCGATTCGCTCAGCTCTTATGACGTTGCGTGAAATTATTGCCCCCCGTAAGGTAGTGATTTTGGGAGATGTGCTTGAGCTTGGACCTACCAAACTAGACGAACATCGCAAGTTGGCGCCTGACGTTATCGGCAGTGGAGCTACGGTGTTTGTTGGCGTGGGACGATACATGGAGTACTTGGCGGCGAGTCTTCATGGGACCAATTTCCCAGAGAACAGTATTTATACTTTTTCTGATGGTGAGACAGCCATTCGAAATCTTCCAAGCATTCTCCGGTCAGGTGACCTTATATTGGTGAAGGGCTCGCAGGGTATGCGGATGGAAAAGATTTCAGCAGCCCTTATTTCTTCTATGCTTGATCCGATCAATGTATTACCGCGGCAGTCAAAGAGCTGGAGAAATAAAGCGTGGCAAGCGCCAGGGGAGTGGGAAGTGCGTTGACAGTCCCTACTAATTCTTCGTACAATAGCAGTGAAAGACAAAAACCATCTTTCGTTAATAATAGAGTAATGCATGTATATGACCGATGCAGCGCGTGATAAGGAGTTTATCGAATATGTTGTAAAGATGCTCGTGGATCATCCAGAGCAAGTGAAGGTAGACCGGAAGATTGATGAGATGGGGGTTTTGATTACACTCGATGTACATCAGGAAGATATGGGGATGGTGATTGGCCGCGAAGGGATGACAGCCAAAGCTTTGCGGACACTCCTCCGAGTGATCGGGGCCAGGAATAATGCTCGTGTTAACCTTAAGATCAATGAACCAGAAGGTTCGACTCGGGTGCGGCGTGAACATGCTCCAGAGGCGGCTGCTTCTGAGGTATCCCAAGCAGCTCCAGCTACTCCTCCGGCTGAAACTGTCTCCACCGCCCCTCGCTCTTTCGAGGATGTGATGAACGATATCAAGATCTGACCGAAGATTATCCTGAACAATAGTCGAAGAATCTGATCTCAAAAATTATCACAAAAAGCGCTGTTTCAAGCGCTTTTTGCTTTGTTTAAAAATACGGTACACTGGATGGGAGATGCGTACTTTTTGGCAAGGAAAAATTATGAAGACGACACAAAAAAATATTGAGGGGCCCCTTACCATTGAGCTGGATGTTTTCGTAGATGAGCGGGGATTTTTCATGGAAAATTTCCAAGAAAAACGCTATCAGGAAGTTTTGGGGAGTGACATTCACTTTGTTCAGGATAACTTTTCACAATCGAAGAAGGGAGTATTACGAGGTTTGCATTATCAGGTTCCACCGTTTGATATAGGGAAGCTTGTTGCTGTTTTCTCTAGCCGAGGGAATGATGTGGCGGTTGATATCCGTTTTGGCTCATCGACCTTTGGTCAGCATGTAGCTGTAGAGCTTTCTGCCGAGAATCATAAACAGTTCTGGATTCCCTCAGGCTTTGCTCATAGTTTTGTCACGGATCCGATTGTTTCAGAAAAGGATCAGCAACATCCGCTTCTGAAAGACATAGCTCAGGAGTTTACTTTTAACGGCTAAGTTATGAAACTTTTAGTAACTGGTGGCGCAGGATTTATTGGATCAAATTTCGTTCACTATATTCTCGCGACTTATCCGGAGTATGAGGTGGTGACACTTGATGATCTGACCTATGCCGGCAATTTTGAGAATCTGAAGTTGGCCGAGAGGAATACTCAGCATCGATTTGTGAAGGGGAGTATTACGGATTCTACAGCGGTTGAACCGCTGATGGCGGACTGTGATATCGTGGTGCACTTCGCGGCCGAGTCGCATGTGGATCGTTCAGTCCTCGGACCAGAGGCATTTGTGCGGACCAATGTACTTGGGACCTCTACTTTACTTGAAGCCGCCCGGAAGTATGGCAAGCGTTTTCACCATGTCTCTACTGACGAGGTCTTTGGCGCGCTCACTCCGGATGAGAAACCCTTTGATGAAACGACACCGTATGACCCGAGAAGTCCTTATAGTGCCAGCAAAGCCGGGAGTGATCACTTGGTACGAGCGTATTTTCATACTTATGGACTACCCGTAACCATTTCCAATTGCTCCAATAATTATGGACCCTACCATTTCCCAGAGAAACTGATCCCGCTTGCCATTACCAATCTTCTCGAAGGAAAAGAGGTGCCGGTGTATGGTGACGGTCTGCAGATACGCGACTGGCTCTACGTGGAGGATCACTGCCGAGCGATCGATCTTATTTTGCACAAAGGAAAAATCGGCGAGACGTACTGCATTGGAGGGAATGGCGAGAAAGAGAATATCTGGATCGTGAAGAAACTGCTCGAGCTCCTCGGCAAAGGCGACGGTCTGATCGAATACGTGAAAGACCGCCCTGGCCACGATCGCCGCTATGCGATCAATTTTGACAAGATCAAAAATGAGCTCAGCTGGGAGCCAAGCGTAAGTCTTGAAGAGGGTCTCGTCAAAACGGTCGAGTGGTTCAAGGAAAATAAAGAGTGGTGGCAGCGAGTCAAAAGCGGTGAGTATCAGGAGTATTATGAAAAACAGTATGGAAAGTAAATTTCAAAAGGAGAGTCTGAAACAATTTATTTTTAATGCGAGCCGGGCGACATATGCATCGGAGGATGAATCGATCAAAGTAAAACAATCGGACGGATCGACCACAATCGAGTATCGTAAGGGCGATTGGTCTTTCCATGATAACTATTTCGGGGGTGAGCCCTATGGCGGTCGGGAAGTGGTGTTTTATCAGGGAAAAGCGGTATGGATGATGGTGTATTATGGTTTCGTGCATATTGAGATTGGAAATGCTGAAGTGTACGGTATTTTGATGGAAGCCCTCCGTAATACGACAATCGATACGCCATATCGTGGGCCAAAAGTGTTTCAGAAAGAAAACTGGCGCTATGAAAATAAACTTGAAGGTGAAGTCGGGAATTTTCGCGGTACCGAAAAGATTTATCGAGATGATCAGTGTGTCTATGAAGCGAGTTATATTGGTGGATTAGTTGATTGTTAAGCATGTGAAGTTATTCTAAAACTGATACCTATGAATTTTGAAAAACCGGAATCAGTATCCGAGCACGAACATTTTCAGAGAGTCCTACAGCACATACAGGAAAATCCTGGCACGTATGTTGAGTACCTACCTGGTTTGCCAAAACATAAGCTTCTTCAGTTCCTGCTTGAAAATAACTATTTGCTTCATGGTACTTCAATAGAAGAAGTGGAAATGCTCGAGCCACGACAAGCAAATGACGCCTCAAAGAAGTCAGGAAATCAGACTGCAGTTTATGCAGTTGATGACCCGATATTGCCACTGTTCTATGCTATTAAGGATCGAAAACGTCTCCGTGGTATGGTTCGTTCTGGCTATTCAATTGATGATAAAGGCAGCAAGATTTATCGTTTTCAGATTGATGGAACACGCTCGGAGGAAAATCCATGGAAAAATGGTGTGGTTCTCGTTTTACCAAAATCAAGTTTTGAACAAACGAAAGATGATAATGGAAAGTCTACTAGCGAATGGGTTTCTTATGAGTCTGTTGTTCCGGTGGCGCGTCTGCGAGTAACACCAGAAGATTTTCCGTATCTGAATGATGTTAAAGTTGTGAAATAGCAATATGAAATTTCTCCTCACGTCAGCAGGAATAAGCAATCCTTCAATTAAAAAGGCATTGTTTGAGTTGCTAGAGAAACCAGCAAGTGAGACGAGAGTGGTTTTTATCCCAACAGCAGCCAACCTTGTAGCGGATGACAAGAGTTGGATGGTACAGAATTACAATGATTTCTTGAAACTGAGTTTACAGTCTTTTGATATTGTCGATATATCAGCAGTGCCAAAAGAAAATTGGAT
>CAZQWS010000009.1:0-34669 GCA_964597355.1 uncultured Bdellovibrionales bacterium | reverse complement strand
AAATTGAAAATCGGAATTGGTAAGATAAAGACTTTACCACTACACTAATCAGGTTGGTGTGGTGGTATACTCAAGGCAATAATCATTAGCTCTCCATACTATGATTTTGCAGTTGGCCAACATCGCTTCAGGTGCAGTGCTCGCCCTCCCTGGATGCAAAGCGCATCTCAATGAAGAAACATCCCTCAGACTAGAGAGCGCGCTCAAACCTTGGCGAGAAAATATCGGTTTGGTAATGCTGGTTTTGGGATTGATTGGCCTGTTGGATCGGCTCAATATCCTCCCCTTTTACATCCCTGAATTTGGCTCAAGTTTCCCCCAGGCACTCCCCGCTATCCTCACCGGTGTCCTTCTTGCACTGCCCAAACTTGAAAGATTCCCTGCTCTGGCCGTTCACATACACAAGCTCGATCCTTACGCTCTCCCTCTCGGACTCATAAATATCGCTTCGGGTCTCGGGTCACTCCTCTTCGGTTGTGTCGTCCCAACCCTCTGCCGTCTTCCCTTCTAGTAAGCTATGAAGAAGGCAAAGAAGCGCTGCGCCTGGGTACAGCCAGGCAACACCCTCTACGAAATCTATCATGATACGGAATGGGGCGTCCCTGTTCATGACGATCGGACACTCTTTGAGTTTCTCATCCTTGAAAGTGCTCAGGCAGGACTATCATGGGAAACGATTCTCAAGAAGCGCGCCGCCTACGCCAATGCCTTTGAGGACTTTGATCCAAACAAAGTAGCGGCTTTCGCCAAACAAGATGTGAAACGTCTCTTACAAGACAACGGTATCGTTCGGAATCGCCTCAAAATTGAATCTACGGTCAAGAATGCACAACTCTTTCTTGAAATTCAGAAGCGATACGGTTCATTTTCGAAATATGTCTGGTCATTTGTGAAGCATCGTCCATTGGATAACAGAAGACAAGCGCTCGAAAACATCCCAGCCGTAACCAAAGAGGCCGAAACACTTTCGCAGGCACTCAAAAAACAAGGTTTCAAGTTCTTCGGCCCCACCATCGCTTACGCCTTCATGCAAGCAGTTGGACTAGTCAACGATCATACCAGAGATTGTTTTCGTTACCAAGAGATAAAAGATCATTCTCGAGCTTCTTAAAAGTATTTTTGATGGTAGAATAGGAAGAGAAACACAAACCCAATGTTCCCTAGCAGCCATCGTCGAGGACTCCTCATTCTCCCCAGACAAAAAGAAGTAATATTTTTTTGGCGCACGGACACCCCTGCCACACCTGGGGTATTTTTTGCTAAAAGCAAGGACGGCAAACGGTTTGAAAAAACCATTGGCTTCACCGCCTATCTAAAGCCCAATGGTGCAAAAACTACGTGCAGTCCACAAGCCAATATTCGGGCCAATACCCCAGGCGTCCCCGCTGATATTTTCATCAGCGACACTGGCAGGCCAGGAGCCTTTGTCAACGTGAGTAAAAATGGAACTTGGAGGATACTGGCCCAGTCTTCGATCCTGACTGGACCAACCGTATGTACCAAAATTCCAGGCACCAGAAAACAAAAAACTACGTACTGTGCTTTTTCCACCAGAACTGGGCGCACAATCTTTCGCGCTCACTCAACGGCAGACCTGTCACATTTTTGTGAAGATGCTATCGTCCTTCGGGCTCGACCAAATAACTTTGACGCGAGTCACCTTACCCCCCTCTACACGGAAATTATCGGTAAACATATCCTACTCGTTTACTCAGCTGAGAATACCCAAGGGGCTCCAGTACTGGGAGCTGCTCTCTTTTCCCGAGATGAGCCAGACACCCTCGTCTGGCGAAGCGATTTTCCTCTCTGGCAGGCTGATCCCAAGCATCCCCTTTCCGAGGTGCGATTTCTTGGTGGATTTCCGCAGGGTAAGTACTTTTCCCTTTACATTGAATCGCGAGAAAACGGCATCGAGTATTTCCCGGTGGCCCGCTATTGGGAAGCGTATCGATCTGAAGCAACTCATTCACTAGTCCTCCCCAAAAGGGTAACTGGGGTTAAAATAGGTCTCCAGCGAGTGATGGAGAACCCTATCATTGAACCCCGAGTGTCCTATGCTTGGGAAGCCTTTGCTTCGTTCAATCCGGCCGCCATTGTTTTAGATAACCGGATTCACCTCCTCTATCGTGCCCAGGGATACAATGGCCAATCCGTGCTTGGCTATGCCGGAAGTGTCAATGGTATTCATATTGACGAACGTTCTGCCGATCCAGTGTTTGTTCCCCCTCGCCTTGATCAATCAGAAGACTCTCTCTACCCTACTACTTCAGGCGGTGGCACGGGTGGGTGCGAAGACCCCCGCCTCGTGGAAATTGATGGCACAATCTACCTTATGTATGTAGCGTTTGATGGCACTCATCCGCCAGGAGTCGCTCTCTCCCATATCTCACGAGCTGACTTTCTCGGGAAGCGTTGGCATTGGAGCAAGCCGAGACTCATCTCTCGCCCGGGCCAAATCCAAAAAAATTGGGTATTGTTTCCTCAAAAAGTTCGAGGGAAGTATGCAATTTTGCATGGATTAACTCCAGAAATCCGTATCGAGTATCTTGACACTCTCAACGATCTCGGCAAAACACGCTATATTGAGAGTCTTTCTTCCCATGGTGGCCGTGGCTATGTCGAAACTGATCGTCTTTTTGCTTGGGATAATATCGTCCGTGGTACTGGCGCGCCACCACTCCTCACCAAAGCTGGTTGGCTCGTGTTCTACCACGGAATGGATATGCGGGATCCTGGTAAATACAAGGTCGGCGTATTTCTTCTCGATCGTGATCATCCTGAAATTATTCTCCGACGCGCGATCGAACCGGTGCTCGAACCAGAAACCATTTACGAAAACAATGGCCATAAGCGTGGTGTCGTCTACGTGTGTGGTGCTGTTATTAAAGATCAAACTCTCTTCGTCTACTACGGAGCTTCTGATCGGACCAGCGCCGTCGCTACCGCCAATCTCGATACTTTTCTCCAGGACCTTCTCAAGGAACAACCACCTCATCTCCGAAAAATGAATATCCGTAAACGCTCCTAACTTTTTATCTATGCCTTTTTTGAAACGTTCGTTTGAAAATCCCATTCTCGTTCCAGAGAGTGATATTCCCTGGGAAGCCGAAGGTGCTTTCAATGGTTCAGCCCTCCGTGAAAAAAATAAAACCCATCTCTTCTACCGCGCCCAATCACTTCCTTTGCTTCATGAAGATGGTCCATGGCTCTCTCTTTCTTCTGTTGGTCATGTTGAGAGCACAGACGGTGTTCATTTCAAAAAACACCGGATTGCTTTTGAGCCTGAATTTTCTTGGGAACGGTACGGTTGTGAAGATCCACGCGTTACCAAATTTGAAGGCGCTTATTATGTATTCTATACCGCCCTTTCCATCTTCCCCTTTCGAGCGGAAGGAATCAAGGTGGGAGTAGCAATCACCAAGGATCTCAAACGTTTTGAAAAACACGCTGTGACTCCATTCAATGCCAAGGCTATGGCCATGTTTCCCGAACGAATCAATGGCAAGATCTGGACGATTCTCTCAGCAAACACCGATCAACCGCCCGCCACGATCGCGCTTGCTACTTTTGATACCGTTGAAGAACTGTGGGATGAGGAACGTTGGAAGAAATGGTACAGTGAGCTCGATCAACACGGCTTCAATTTGCAACGTCACGCTGACGATCACATTGAAATCGGCACCCCTCCTATCAAGACCAAAAAGGGGTGGTTGTTACTCTACTCCTATATCCAGAATTACCATTCTAATGAACCACTCTTTACCATCGAAGCAGTACTTCTCGATCTTCACAATCCCAAGAAAATTCTCGGGCGCACTACTATGCCGCTCCTCACTCCCGAAGAAGAATATGAGCACTACGGGAAAGTAAAAAATATTGTTTTCCCTACGGGAGTAACGTTGCGAGGTGATGCGCTTTCTGTTTATTATGGTGCGGCTGATACGACCACTTGTCTCGCTACTGGAAGCCTCAAAACCCTCCTCAAGGAACTCCTAACCAAAGAAACTACTCGGCCAAAACTAAAACGTTATCCCAAAAACCCTATCATTCTTCCCATCGCGGAACATGCTTGGGAGAAAAAGGCTGTTTTTAATCCAGCGGCTATCGACGAAGAAGGTACCGTCCGTATCTTGTATCGCGCCATGGGTGACGATGACACTTCAGTCCTTGGCTATGCCGAAAGCAAGAATGCCTTCCGCATCACCAAGCGCCTTCCAGATCCTGTGTATGTTCCTCGTGCTCCATTTGAATTGAAACAATCGGGTGGAAACTCAGGCTGCGAAGATCCACGCCTCACTCGCTTCGACGATACCTACTACATGCTCTACACAGCCGTAGATGCTGCTACTCCTCCCCGCGTAGCGTTGACTACCATCTCAGCTGATGATTTTCTTAATCAGAATTTTTCTCGCTTTACATCTCCCACCCTTATTTCACCACCAGGGATCGATGACAAGGATGCTTGTCTCTTCCCAGAAAAAATTAACGAGCAATACGTCATCCTTCATCGTATCCAGCCGTCTATCGATATCAACTTTGTTTCTTCGCTCGATTTTGACGGCACGACTACCTGGCTCATCCACAATCCCTTTATCTTTCCTCGCCCAGGATTTTGGGACAGCAAGAAAATCGGTATCAACACCGCTCCCATCAAAACCAAAGCTGGTTGGCTCCTCCTGTACCATGGTGTTTCAGAGCATGACAACCAATACCGTGTCGGCGCCATCCTTCTCGACCTCGAACATCCAGAGAAAGTGATTGGTCGCAGTCTACATCCCTTGTTTGAGCCTGAGCAAGAGTACGAAAAGGTAGGTATCGTACCGAATGTGGTTTTCCCTTGTGGAGCTATCGTCCGAGGCAATACCCTCATCACCTACTACGGTGGAGCTGACCAGGTGATTGGTGTCGCTAGCATCCCACTGTCCCGACTCCTCCGCTCCCTCCTGAGCGACCCATTCTAGCCACATACCTCCCTACAACTATAAAAGACCTCTTACTAGAGGTCTTTTATTAAGCCAACCACTTCTCAATTAGGCCCCGTGAAGCTTAATAGGCAACATTAGGCATGACCGGCATAGTTACCTCACCTGGCATTGCTTCTTTCATTTGTTCCAGCATTTTCATCGATTGCTCCACTATAGCGCACTGATCAGTGAAAGTGATGTCCGCAGGAAGACTGAGATCGACACTCCCAGCTGCTTCACACTGAACATTCTTGGCCATCTCAAAATCTTTACTTACATTTTTTGGTTGCGAAGGCGTAGCAGAAGATTGAGGCAAGTTCTTCACGGTATCAGTCATCTTGGCGAGACAGGCTTTGGACATTTTCATCCCCTCTTTGCTATTACTCATCCACGTGTACTGGTTTTCACCATCAAAAAGAGCATACATCGTCATATCCTTCATCACGGTCGTTGATTTGAATTTCTCCCCATCTACCATTATGGTTGACGCCATCCCCATAGTCGCATCCCCTTCATTCAGGACATAGGTACACTGCAGAGTCTTACCGAGACCCATAGCGTCCTTGATGGAAGCGATCATTCCCACACCTGATTCACTAAGATCCGTTTCGGTCTCTATTGGTGTAGTGTCAACGGTCTCCGTTGCTGGAGCCGTAGCTGATTTGCCCTGCCAAAGGAAGAATGCTCCTCCCACTACCAGCACCAAGATAATACCCCCGATTATTTTCGCCATAAGTTAAGTGTGGTTATTTACTAATGTCTTCAGTATACACCCCTAAGAGAAACGCGGGAGCTTACCATCATACCAGTATGGGCTATACTATAATAAGTTTTTACCCTTCCAAAAAAAACTACACTCAAAAAAACGCATCCTTGATACTTCTTTTCCTGTATTACGAGATTCAAATCAGACACTGGCGTGATGGTTTACGAGAGGGCCAAAGGATGCTAGGCTTCGCTTTAGAGTCTTATGACCGACACGCTTTCCTCTCTTCCGATCGCCTTTCTCGGTTTTGCCGGCCTCACCATCCTCGGAGGCCTGGTCTTGCTCGGCATCGCCCTTTGGCAGCATCGAGAGATCAAACAACTCGAAACCAAACTCTCTATTTTCTTCTCAGGCAAGGATGGCCAAAGTCTCGAAACAGTCCTCCTCGAAACGAAAGAGTCAGTCCGATCCCTCGATGGGGATATCCAAGAGCTTTTTTCCATCTCAAACAGTTTGCATCAGCTCGGCACTAAGAGCTTTCACAAATCAGCCGTCATGCGCTTTAACCCCTTCAAGGAAGTAGGTGGCAACCAAAGCTACGCCGTAGCTCTCCTCAATGGGAAAAACTCCGGTGTCGTTTTCTCTTCACTCCACACACGTGAAGGCACCCGTGCTTATGCTAAACCAGTCAAAAGTGGTAGTGCTGATGGATTTCCCTTCACCGAAGAAGAAAAAGCCGTCATTCACGAAGCTATTCATTCATTTCAAGAAAAGAAATTGTAAATGTTCCTATGTCTGAACCCCAGAACCAAAAAATGGTCGCCCTCCCCGAAACCGTTACAGTAAAGAAATTTGCTGAGCTTTTGCATGTCCCGGTGGCGAGTGTCATCACAGAACTCATGAAGAACAAGATCCTGGCTTCCATCAACGAGGAAATCGACTTCGATACCGCTTCAATCATTGCTGCCGAACTTGGCTTCCAAGCCACCGAAAGTACCGAAGAAAAAGCTGGTAACCTCACTCTCGTTGATCTCACCAAGATTTGTGCTACCGAAAAGTCCGAAAGTGAGCGCCCATTGGAATCGCGACCGCCAATTGTCACTATCCTCGGCCATGTCGACCACGGTAAAACAACCCTGCTCGATACGATTCGTAAAGCCAATGTTGCCGCTGGCGAAGCAGGAGGAATTACTCAAAAAATTAGCGCCTATCAAGTCAAAAAGCACGGAAAAATGATCACGTTCATTGACACTCCTGGCCACGAGGCTTTCTCGGGCATGCGTGAACGTGGTGTCTCTATCGCTGATATCGCCATCCTCGTCGTGGCGGCTGATGACGGCGTCCGACCACAAACCAAGGAGGTGATCCAGTTTATCAATGAAAAGAAGCTCCCTGTCATTGTCGCTATCAACAAAGTCGATAAACCTGAAGCGCGGCCCGACCGAGTCAAACAAGAACTAGCCGAGAATGGTATTCTCTTCGAAGGCTGGGGTGGCGAAGTGATCTGCGTCGAAGTCAGCGCTAAAAGCGGCCTCAATATCGACAAACTGCTCGAGTCTATCCTTCTCGTGGCTGAAGTTGAAGATTTCCAAGCTGATGCCAAGCGAGATGGACTGGCGGTCGTCCTCGAATCACATCTTGATCCCCAGAAAGGCCCAGTGGCTACTATCCTTGTCAAAACTGGTACCCTCAAAGTTGGCCAAGATATCATCGCGGGCTCTGTCTTTGGTCGGGTACGACGTTTGGAAGATTTCATTGGGAAAAGTCGGGAAACTGCCGGGCCATCACTCCCCGCTACCCTCTACGGATTTGGGGATGTACCTCAGGTCAATGATGTCATCCAAGTCGTTTCTGGCAAGTCTCTAGCTCGTCTCAAATCCCAAGAAGCCCTACTCAAGGATGGCGAAGTGAAGCGAGTGGCCAAAAAAGAAGATGAGAATGTAAAGCATCTCCCTATCATTATCAAAGCAGACGTTCAGGGATCTCTTGAAGCCATCCAACAAATTCTCGGGGCCATCGAGCATCCAGAAGTAGCTATCGAAGAAATCGCCACCGGTGTTGGCTCGATTACTGAGTCCGATGTAAAGCTTGCCGAGAGCGCTAACGCCCGTATTTACGGCTTCAATGCTGAACCAACAAGCGTAGCGAAACGTATCGCCGAAAACGTGGCTGTCCCTATCGAAAGTTTCAACATTATCTACAAACTTGTCGAAGCTATCAAAGAGGAGATGTCCGGGCTGCTTCCTCCCGAAGTCATCCGTACCGATCATGGCAGCCTCTCGGTCCTTGCTATCTTTAAGACCGGCAAACGCGATATGATCGTCGGCGGTCGCGTCGCTGAGGGGAAAATGGTACGAAAATCAAAGATCGAAGTAAAACGTAACGGTGAAATTATTGGGGAGGGAATAATGGCCAATCTCCAGCGTAACAAGGAGAATGCCAATGAAGTCGGCCAAGGCAATGAATGTGGTGTCGTCTTTGAAGGCCCGGTAAAAATTGCCGCTGGTGACACCCTTGTTTCTTTTACTGTTGAAGAAAAACGTCGTCGACTGTAAAGATACTCCTATCTTTTATGTCACGACGCGTGCAGAAACTTTGACTCAACCACCAAGCCACCTCGCTTTAGGAAGAGAAAAGTTGGCTGCGCCAGCCCTAATGCTTATCGAGTCATGCAGATCAAGCTTCCGCAACCAGTTTTGGATATTCTGACCACGCTTAAAACCGCTGGTTTTGAGGCTTTTATCGTTGGCGGATCACTCCGGGACATCCTTTTGAAGCGCGAACCAAAAGACTGGGATGTTACGACTAATGCTACTCCAGAAGAGATTCAAAAAACGTTCCCTGATTCTGTTTACGAAAATTCATTTGGAACCGTCGGAGTAAAGGTGCCCCGTTTCCTTGCAGCTACTCCCCTGTCCCAGGAAAATGACATCATCGAAGTAACCACCTATCGTTCTGAATCTGACTACAGCGATCATCGTCATCCAGACCAAGTGACTTTCGTAAAAACGATCGAGGAAGACTTGGCGCGACGAGATTTTACCGTCAACGCCATGGCGGCAAGCGTGAAAGAACAAGAGCTACCTACGGGAATTTCCACGGATCCCCTGGCGCCTGTCACTTGTCACCTGTCACTGGTTGATCCCTTCAATGGCCAGACCGATCTTACATCAAAAGTTATCCGAGCTGTTGGCAATCCTGAAGAACGTTTCCAAGAAGATGCCCTGCGTATGCTGCGCGCTATCCGTCTTCTGGTCGAACTCTCCCCCAAACAAAGTAATCCCGAACGGCTAGACTGGCAGATTGATGAAACAACCTTAGTCGCCCTCAAACAACACAATGCTTCTATTGCCAAACTCTCCATTGAACGCATCCGGGAAGAGTTCTCACGCATTATCCTTTCTTCTCATCCTCGCCAAGGCGTAGAGTACTTGCACGAGACCGGCCTCTTGGCACATTTCCTACCTGAGCTTGAACGCGGCATTGGCATTGCCCAAAACCTTCACCATATCTATACCGTTTGGGAGCACAATCTCCGCGCACTTGAAACCTGTCCTTCGGATAAGCTCTCTGTCCGGCTGGCGGCTCTTTTCCACGATATCGCCAAGCCTGAGACTAAACGGGGCGTTGGCTATCGAGCTACGTTTTACAATCATGATCATGTCGGTGCACGCGTCACCAAACGAGTCCTCGAACGATTGCGTTATCCTCGCAAAGTGATCGATCATGCCAGTATGCTCGTCGACAATCATCTCTTCTACTACAATGTAGGTGAAGTAACCGAAGCCAGTGTCCGCCGACTACTCAAACGGGTTGGCCCTGAAAACATGGTGGATCTCATGGCCGTACGCATTGGTGATCGGCTCGGATCAGGCGTGCCCAAGGCCAAACCCTACAAACTCCGCCATCTCGAATACATGATCGACAAGGTTTCACAAGACGCTGTCTCAGTGAAAATGCTCAAGCTGAACGGCCAAGACCTAATGCAACAACTCGGACTTACTCCGGGACCAAAAGTAGGCGCTATCCTCGACTGCCTCCTGGCCGAAGTAATCGAAGACACCCAAAAAAATGTTCGTGAGACCCTGCTTGACCGAGCCCGAGACTTGATGGATACTGATTTGGATGTCTTGCGCTCTCTAGCCAAAGAACGCATCGAAGAGAAGCGGACCGAAGATGACGAAGACATTAAAAAATCCCATCGTGTTGCTTAATTGCCAAACGGAGTGTGGTATAACGGCATTACGCATGCTTCGGGTGCATGTAATCCGGGTTCAATTCCCGGCACTCCGACTGGAACAGGTGTGAGGATGAAAATATACGTGGTCTGGGTTCCCCTACTTGCCGGTCATCGATTCCAAAGTCACTCAGACTCAAGGAACCGGTAGGCGTCGAGCCGGCTTCCGGCAAAAGGATGCTTCCCAGTGCCCCAACTAAGAGAACTGTATGCGCTTTACTCTCAACTCTACAGGTGAAAATGTCGTCACCATTATGCGCCGATTGGGCTACATTTTCCAACGGCAAGAAAGTGATGAGATGAGCTTTGTCCGACCGCTCGCTCGAGCTGGTTTTCCCCGTTTCCATTGTTATGTCAAAACTGAATCGGGTAAATATATCTTCAGTATTCACCTTGACCAAAAACGTGAGACATACGGCAAAAATACCCGGCATCATGGCGAATACGAACATGAAGGAGCACTCAAAGAAGAATTGGGACGAGTAGAAGAAAATGTGGGTGGCATCACCCTCTTGGTCTAAAAGCTGTGGTGGCGGAATTGGTATACGCACTAGCCTTAGGAGCTAGCGGGAGCAATCCCTTGAGAGTTCGAGTCTCTCCCACAGCACCATATAGAAGATCCTCTCTTTGAGAAGATATTTTTTGAGGTCTCTTATTTTTTATTCCCTTCTGCCTACCTGGGTGGGAGCATTTGGTATCAAGGCAAAGAGAAAGCCCGTTACAAAGAGGATTAGCCCAATGGAGAGAAAGATACGGATAGAGAACAGGAGTGATGAAGGAAGGTAGCTTGAGGCAAGCGCCAGATACTTATTGACACCTGCTTTGGCAATCGTTGTTTCCTCAGGGTGCTCCAACTGTGATCCAGTCGAAAAATACGTTTCCGTGGAGTCAAGTGTAGAGACGTTCCAGATATCCTGCAGTGCCTTCCGCACCGAAGCCTTGGGACGATGGACGGCACTCAGCCCAATATTGTATATACCCCGAGGTTCTTTCATGGTTGAGAACGTGATGATGTTGCTTGAACCATCACCCACTGACTGTCCATCCACCGTCCAAGCCCGCTCAATTTCTGGCGGAAGATAACTCTCCAAGAACTCTGGGGCAAACACCGCCTTCAACTTTACATCCGAACCAGAGAAAGCTTGAAGGGTGGTCTTACTAAAATCCGTGTAAGATTTTCCTGCCACATCTGTGTAGCGCCCTAGCACTTTTGGCCAGACGAGATTCTCATCAGCGGAAACAATCGCCACTTCTGGTTCCACAATCTTGAACGCTCGAGAAATCGTCGCTACTTTTTCTCCTGAAGTACTGAGTGCGAGTAGAGAATCGTGATTGACCTTGTTGGCAGTTGCCGTAACGGTAAAGATATCCCCAATGTTCCCTATGATGGGGAAAAAGTTGATAGCCCCTTGTTTGTCGTCAAAACAACTGTTCGAGACACGTGTATTGCAGACCAACGGCAGGCCATTGATAGACCAGTTGTAATTACTGACATCTACCCCAATAAATTCAAGTCCAATGATTTCGTTTTTCACCACTCGACACAATTTCGCGTCGAGACGCGTTAGTATCTTGCGTTCTTCGTTGGTGTCAGTCGGATCAATTTCCCCGCTACAGATTTCACTATCTTGTTTCAATGACAGACGCGCAGGGTCACCACTCACATCGACAATATAGGCTGCGATCCGATCCTCAGTGGAGACAATCTTTACAATAACATCAGCTTTCCCTCGGCGATTGGCTCCATTGGCATTAAAGTTCTCTGCAACCTCTGCCTGGAAACGCAAGTAGGCAATTCCTCCAGAAAGATATGCAGAGAGGGGCCGCCCACCCTCAAGCGGATCATCATTCTTCAGATTGAGACGCAAACGAATCCTATCAAGTCCATTACCCTTCACCTGTGAAAGCACCCTCCGGTCTCCTGGAAGATTCATCAACTCATTCGTAATATTGTGCCAACCGTTATTTGGGGGGTTAATGGTGGCGTTAGGTGAAATAAACACTTTCCAATCAAAATAGGTATTCTTGATAGTTTTGGCTGAATTGTTCACGATCGCCGAAACTTCCACAGTATCTCCCGTGTCCCGATCAGAGCTATCATTGATGGGATCCTCTGGAGTAGATTGGAGCGCCACTTCGATTTTTGGCGCCTGTCCTCCCTCAAGAGGATCCACCAAGTTGGCCTCAAGACAGTCATTGAGATCAATCTCTACGGTAGGTACTGTGACTTCATACCCTTTAATATTTTTCTGAAATGATCCTCTGGCCCCCGCTATGTCACAATCATTTTTGGAAAAAGCCCACATGATCATGTTGGTGGAGTCAGCATATTTAGTATTGACCATCGAAGTACCTTCGATCACCACGCCGACCCTGTCACCCTTCATATAGTTCCAGGTGAAGTTTTCTCGACCAAGACCGACTACGTTCGCTTCGTCTTTGTTCCCATTATCAGCCGTGTCTGGATCATTTGGATCAGTGCCCCAAAACCGTTCCTCCTGCGCCCCAAAAGAACCATTGCCACTCTCATTGGTAGAGGAGTGTGGGAAGAGATGTTCACATACCGGATTCGAACTACCTGAAGTAGCTACTGTACAAACTCCACCAGTGATATCTTGCTCACAGGAATTTGCTGAGGAAGGATTGGCTACACAACATGGGATGCCATTGAGACAGGCCACTACCCCACTCCGAGAACAGTATGGGAAACCAGTAAGGGCGCTATTGCCGAGACTGGTGTTAAAAGACACTTCAGTAGGTGCAGTAAGCCCCTCTAGCGCTACTACCTCTTCCGAAGAAAGAAGTCGCGTATAAAAACGATGTTCGTCAAGTTGCCCGTCAAACGGGTTGCCACCATCAGACTCGGCACCAACAGTATAATCAACCGCATTAGAAAGATCACCTATGTCAGTCAGGGTGCCCGTCACTGTTCCATTATCAACAACACCATCGATGTACAGGTCTGTATCAGTACTCGAAGCATCATTCCACACAAAAGCAAAGTGATGCCATCCAGTTGACCCAAAAGTAGCACTCGACTGGATAAGGTATTCATCCGTACCATCAGAAACTTCCACTACCAACTGGTCAGTCGCGTCGTCGATGTGAACAACATACCCAACATCCGTACCATCGGCACCATTGCGTTTAGCCACAAGCGTATCAACCGTAGTAAAGGTACTTCGATTAAACCAGCCAGCAATAGTAAAGTTGTCACCATCACCCATGTTCAGATCAGTCGCATCGCTAGCTCGGACATAGTCATCACTACCATCCATATCGATCGCCCCTTCGATATACCCCTCCGTTGTCCATACCGGACCATTGACCAGTGTACCCGTATTATCACTTGGCGAAGAATCAGTAACCGTGACACCAGTACCATCATCAAAGCGGTAGTAAAGCGAGAGTCCGTTGGCAAGACTACTATTGCTAACATTGCCACTCCCAGGACCAATTTCTATCGTATCTTCCATGCAAACTGGCTGAAGACCGCCATTACATCCGAAGTCTGGGTCGTTGGCATCTCCAACGATCTCATAGTTTTCTCCAGTAGCGTTGTCGTGATAGTAACAGTACTCTCCAACATTCGCACGGTTGTCACCACCAAAACGGGCCGAGTAACCATCGGCGTCACTATCAGAACCATAGTCGGTATATGTAGTATCGTATCCATTGGAAGCGATGATTCTGGCTGCTTCAATTTTCCAATCCTCCTCGTCAATACGATCATTACCATCCGCATCACAACTCTGTAACTCAGTCGTCACCAGTGGACCATTTCTTTTGGCACAATTTTTTCGCTGGAGGTACCAGGTGAAATACATGTGCTTGTTCTCGGTAACAAAGTAAATGGGAAAGGCTTGTGCATTCAATTTCTCTCCCTCCTTTGGATCGCTTGGTGAAAAGAAAAGTGAGACCTGTGGGGTTATTTTTTTCTGATCAATCACATTCATTGTTTCTCCTTGTTCCTGAACACTTTCCGTATTGATGTGGTAGCGCTTCTCTATATCGGACGCCATGTCCGAAGAATTTGGCATGGGAATCTTGGGAGCGCTAAAAAGGCCTGCCTGCAGCGGGAGAAGTGGCGTAAAAATAAAACTGACGATCGAGAAAAAGCTCGTCAGCCGAACTAAGAATGGTTTTCGAAAAAAAACACGCATAGTATTTAACGAAGAATGAGTACCAAAGCATCTACCAAAAGAAGGAAGAACCATCCAGTGGCAAAGCTATACCACAACGAACGAGACTGATAGGCGATAAGTCCCGCGAAGGGAGCGAAGAGAATCATAGGGATAGCTTGTGCAGTCATGCTATCACTCAAATAAAATATCCCCGTAAACAGAAAGGCTTGAATAA
Source organism: uncultured Bdellovibrionales bacterium (assembly GCA_964597355.1). Classification (GTDB taxonomy): domain Bacteria; phylum Patescibacteriota; class Minisyncoccia; order Moranbacterales; family UBA1568; genus SSEF01. Next base: position 20,403 of record CAZQWS010000009.1, on the reverse strand, counting down.
AGACTCCCCATACTCGCAGTTCACGTAACCACAAGAGCAGCACCATCCCCCGAAAAAATACTTCTAACAGAAAAAGAAAGAATGCGTTCACGAAGATTTCATACAGTACGAAGAAGAGAAATTGCTCCTCTACAATCACTGGAAGACGATAATCCCCCAGCAAGGGTGTGAAATTCCAAAGAACAAACAAGGCTCCAATGGCTGCGCCGAGCGCTAGTACTCCCCCTCCAATACCTGCCCAAGGATTACCTCGCTGAAAACCAAGTGCAGACAGGGGTCGCTCTAGTATTATTTTACAATAAAGGAGAGGAATAACCAAAAAAACAGCCGCGATCACGATTAGCCCTTGTAGTACAGGACTTACCTGATCACTTGACTTGAAATATCCAAGGAAAAGGATGGAGACAACTACTATAAAAGTAGTCGTGAGAAATTCTTTGTTGCGTGAGAGAAGCGTGATCAATGAGTGCATAATTGAAGTATACTACGCGGTGCTCTGTTTCCACTCTCGTTTGGCCATCCAGTAAAGCAGCATGACTGAGAGAGTCGTGATCGGCAGGAAGTTAAGGAGTGGGATGATATCTACCATCATAGTCCCCAAAAGAACCAATAAGCGTTTGATAAACATCTGCGATGAGCGAAGATTTTGTGCTCCACCTGAGCGATCAAAAGCTGTTAGCAAGAGGTAGATAACGGTCGAGATACAAAACCCAAAAACAACCGCCGTTGCTATCCCTATCACCGGAATAAGCCCGAAGAGAAGATCCGTTACGTCCTTAAGCAAGGCGAACACCCCCACTACCATGTAGAGAATCATAGAAGGCCTCTCTCCAGTAGCCTTGGATTGCATTTTCCCTAATTCCCGTACTCGACGATCATACATTCTCTCAACTATCTTTGAGGGAGCTTTCTCGGCAACAACCGTTCTTGCTACAGCAGAGACAACCATATACTAAGGATTATTGGCATCAAAATCTCGTTTCGCTTCTTCGATCTCGAGCAACTGTCTTGGATCCGAGGTAATAATCTGATCTTCACTGTAGGAAGCAATCACCTTGATAGCTGCGTGTTTGGTCCCAGCAAAGAAAATTCCTTCCCCTACATTGGACTCAAGCAAAAGAAACTTCTCGTGATCCGTCAAATAAAATGTTTCCGCTACATAATCTACCGAAGCTGGTGACTGGCGCAGGAGGAGCTGCATCGAGGAGTTAGTCACGATCGGCTTTCCGTACCGCGACGACATGAAATCGCTGATATCTTGAGTAATCGTCGTCAGACCCGTGAAGTATTTACGACAACGCTTAGCAATCCCAAAGAGGAAAGCGGCAGCATCTTCATTTTGCATCATGAGCCAAGCTTCATCTACGACAATAATGCGCTGTTTCAAGGTTGAACGAATTTCGTTCCAAATATGCTGAAGCACCATATACATAGCGATGGGTCGAAGTTCTTCCTCAAGATCACGTATATTGAACACTGTTAGTTGATTTTCCTTCTCAATATTGGTCTGGTGATTAATGAAGCCAGAAAAAATACCTTCCGTATAACGTTCCAACCGTATAGCCAAGGACTCAGCTCCCTCCACATTACGAAGAATCGCATGGAGGTCAGACATGGTGGGGAAGGAAGCTGGAGTCAGTTTACCAAAGTCAGTACCTGAATGGATATCTCGAATAGCATAGGTCTCACGGATTGCCTGATCGAGCATGGAATCCTCTTCTGGCGTAAGAGTCCCCAACATGAGGTGCAGCAACCCAATAAGATTGGCTACTGCCCCACGAAACACTCCTTCGCCATCTTCACCCTCCTTAATCTTGGGAAGATCAAATGGGTTAAGGTGAACACTCGAGTTTAGTGAGATAGGAATAAACGCTCCTCCAACAGTTTCGCACAGATGTTTGTACTCATTTTCTGGGTCAATAATAATGACGTCCGTGCGGAACATGAGCGAACGCAAAACTTCGAGTTTAACAGTATAGCTCTTACCAGCACCAGACTTCGCGAAGACCACCATATTAGCATTCTCCATCTTGAATCGATCAAAAAGAATCAGGCTATTATTGTGTCGATTGATACCGTAGAGAATACCTTCATTGGAAGAAAGATCCGATGAGACAAAAGGAAATGTCGTCGAGAGTGGCTCGGTATTCAAATTGTTGGCCACATCCAATACATCATTCCCTAGTGGGCGAGTGGCCGCAAACCCCTTATCCATTCGGAGCACGGCTGGTTTAGTATAGACGAGTTGCGCCTCAAGGATAGACTCAATTGATTGGGATTTTGCCGTCAAATCTTTCTCATCGGATCCATATAAGGTCAAATACAATCCAAAACGGAAAAACTTCTCCGTCCCCTGTTGCAATCGATCTCGTAATTCTTCAATATTTTTGAGAGCTGCTTCAAGCACTGGGTCGCGAATTTTCCCGTCTTCGAGCTCGATATTTATTTGGGATTGGACTTGGGTAGCAGACTTACGCAACGTTTTCAAAATATCGGCTGTGTCAATCGGATGGATAAAGAGGGCAATATCCATGGCAAAGTCGATATTAACAATAGGACTAAACCAATTCGTCGAAAGATACCGCGGATACGCGATGACAAAGATCGTACGCGAAACAACATCTCCAATATGCATCGCATTCGTAGAAACCTTGATGGCAGGCGGGGCGATGAGATCTTTGATCGTAGCCAGTCCTCGAGCATAGAGAGCCTCCATATCCACATTGCCACGTTCCAAATCAATATCTTCTTCGGAACGAGAACTCTTTTTAGCCCCACCAAAGGCAAACCAAGATTTCTTGGGAACCGACGTCGTATCAGCACCCTTGCTCATTTCTTCGTCTGATTGCGACGCATCTGACCAGTTTTTGTGAGATGCTACTGAGACAAGGTGATCGAGATCCGAGATAGCAACTTGTTCCCTACTGGACATTGTCTCTGGTGGAACAACCCTAGGCTTAGGCGACCTGACTGGTGGCAGTGGCCGACTTACTTCAATAGCTTCTTCAAGGGGTTCCTGGGGAGGGAGGGATTTTACCTTAGGTATGGCCGGAATTTTCTTGGGAGCTGCCCCACTTGACGCTTTCTTTCTGGGAGAAGGCTTCGGTGTTGCTAGAGCTATTGGGACTGGAGACGTTGGTATTGTCGCGCTGGAGGTTCTAGCTTTGGTTACTTTTGCCACGACAGCCTTGTCGATCTCGATCGTAGACGCGGAAGCAATCCTCTTCGCACTTGGAAGAATTTTTTTGGCTGGTCGATCAAAGATAATGAGTTCGCGAGACATGATTTTGGAGAAGAGCGTAGAAGTTAGGAGGTGACAGTGGGCAGTAAAGGCAGCAATGCAAAATCCATTTACTTCTGACTACTAATTACTCGGCGTTAATTCTATCGCTTCTATGTTTTTGATAATACTGGTCGTAAAAATGGATGGATTATAGCTGTTATAGAGGAGCTCAATCACTTCTTCGGTACCCAAAACTGTCCCTCGCAGGCCAATCGGCGATAACCCATTCATGACATGATCTACTCGCTGGAGCAATTGCGAACGAAAAGATTCAAACATTCCACCCCGAAGATTAGCTGCCTTACGTTGGTGAAAAATATTGGAAAGTGTCTGTAAAAATCCACCTTCGCTACTCTCCACCATAGAAAACGGTACCACGATATAGAAATGCTTAGCTACAATATTGGAAACTTCATTCAAATTTTTGATAAATTCACGATACTCGCTAATCTGAAGCCGCAACAGTTCGTTGGTTTGTTGGGTTTCTTCGCCCTTGAGTCGTTCGAGATAGGGACCAATATTGAACCGGCGTGATTGGACGACAATCTGCACCGGAAAGTCGAGCGAGTTCAAGAAATTCTGGTACTGAGCAATAATCGCTTCTTGTTCCACGCTTGATTTGAGTTCGAAGTTAATAGAGGACACCAGTACAACGGCTCGCAGACCACCAGTCTTCAGGACGATCACTCCGTCTCGAATAATTTCCACATCGACATAGCGCTGTGTGCTTGAACTACTTGGTCCTTTTTTGTTTGAAAGAAATTCCATATTTTAAATAAGTATTCTGTATTGCGTAACCGTACTCAATACTCTATACACTCTTAGCCTTGATCGAGAATACGCGCGAGCTCACGCAGTTTTTCGCGTGAGACTCCTTTCGTCGTGACAGCGTTCTCGAGAGAGTGATCTGTCTTTGGGGAGGTGGCTACTGTTCGTGGCCGAATCACGGGACGCTCCCAGACGGCCACTTTAGGACGGAAAAAGAAGAAAAATCCATGACCCACAAAACTAATCAGCGGCTGTCCCTGCGGACGGTAGAACGCCAAAGCTGAGAAGATAAGCACGATAGGGATGGCCAAGACAATAAAGCCTATACCCCCTACCACGTTATACAGAACGAGGAGCAGTACCCCCATCCCGATCATCCACAACAACTGACGCCAGGTAAGTGGTCCGGCAATTTTGTCCTCGATATCGATAAATTGTGGGACACTAGACATCATAACATTTTTGTATTGAATTCTGAATACAGAAGGTTGAATTTCGAATCAATCTCTGATTGACTGAGTTCCGAAACAGAGAACCGCCAGATTTCAACCACAGTTCGTAATCTCCCTACTCACCCTCTTCCCTCGTATCACTTCGCATTCTGAGTGGCCGAATGGAGTAGGGACTTCTCGGCAGTGCAGTTCCACGATTCTGGTTAATACTATTCGGACGGAAACCCGAAGCGAGGTTTGGTTGAGTTGTCATTGTCTGAGAGGAAGAAGACGTAGCTACTTTGGTTGCAGCTCCGTCAGTATTTTTTTCACCAGGTAACACATGGCCCGTCGAGAAATGGAGCGTTTCACCAGCTACGTTTTTAGCTGGACTGAGTTTGTTTGCAAAAAATGACTGCTTCGCTGGTGAGGGTTGGGCCACTGGAACTCCTGATACTACCGGCAGCCCTGTTGGAGGAATGTTTGATTGGAACGGCTTCACGGAACGAGCTGGCGTCACTCCTTCCCGAGGCGGAAAGAGTGGTCGAGCAGCAGCTTGAGGCGCGGCTGCTGCCGAGGCCCGCGTAGGAAACACTATTGCCATGTGTTCAGCATCAATATCCAGAGGAAAATCTTCTTCGATAGATTTCAATACGAGATTGATGCGTTCACGCTCTTCATTATTGAGCCGTTTGCCGTTCTCGGACTGGAAGAGAAATCTCCCCCGGGTCACTTGATCATGAAATCCTACCCCGAGCTCGTCGCGGTAATAGTGAATCCAATTCGAGAGGCTCGGCCGCTGCAACTCCGACTGCCCCTTCAATTTTATCTTTTCGTTGGTCACCAGCTGATCATTCAATCGTGGATACTCACTAATCGCCTTAAGCAGTGCGAGTTGTTTTATGGATGGAGCATCCTTTTCAATAATCTCTCCAACTTCAAGTGGAGTTTTTGGAACAAGGTGGAGTATTTCTTTATCAATGAATTGTACAATTTCCTTAGTCTTACTTGCATCCCCACCTGCTTGGGTGAGTGCCGAAGTAATCACTGTCTCACAAGCCACCATATCAAGCTCACCAAAAAATATCTTACGAATAGAAAGACTAATCTGCCCAACCGCTGATTCACTTAACTTGTATCGATCTTCTAACTCTTTTACTTTCCGAGGCAACTCATACGAAGCAACAATAGCTCTATTTTGTTGGGTAATCGATAAATATTTCTTCCAAATCAAAGTGTCTTCTTCTTTGGAGAGAGGTTCTGCTGTACCTTTGTTGGATACGAGTAGTGGGTAGTAAATTGTACTTTTTAACATTTCTTGCATATCTCCACAAAACTAAATCATCGAACCAACACTCGTTCCCTCTTCACTCGAAGCCTTCTTGATGGCCTGCTTACGGTCTAGGTTATTAGCGGTCTGTCGTCTTATTTCTTCTATCGCCCAGAAACCATAGTCTGGATGATTAAACAAACTCTCTTGTTTCGCAATATCTTTCGCTGATTTTAACTCCCTCATTACATCATTTACCGCCGCCTCAATCTGTTGGGCATTAGCTGGAGCTGCTGCTCCTCCAAGTTTATGATCTACCAAAATTTTTACATTACCCTCTTTAACAATACGAGCATCCAGTTGCTTCTGAATTCCTACATCATTACCTGCTACCGTAGTACTTCTTAATGACTTATAGACAGTTTCATCCATGCTACCCATAGCAGCATCCCCTGCTTTTTCGATAAGTTCACTAATTTCTTTGGTATTATCCCCCAAAGCAGTCATAGCTTTTGCAAAATCATCCGTAGACTGGATAGCTTTACGGTCCGTCAATACCATTGCAGCTGCGGCAGCCCTTACCTTATCGGCTGGAATAAATTTACCTGTTCTTGGATCATTACTACCCTTTTGTAATGTTTGTTCAAGATCAGAATTACTGACATTATTCTTTTTCATTTCCTCTGCGGCCTCATACTGACGCTTAGACTCAAGCTTTGCTAATTCATTCTTGCCTGTCCCTTCTTTTAGTCGTCCTTTCCATTTAGCCTCTGCATCCTCAGATCTTTGTTTAAAGGCTTTTGGGGAAAGTCCCTTAGGGATAACTTGCGCTCCAAATAACTTTCCACCTTTCAACCCATCTTTCGCCCCAGTGTAAGCACCTCTAACTCGGACACTGACTGAATTGTTCATCCCTGCCCATTTGGCTCCTTGGCCTAGCTTCTTCCCTGTCCAACGGGCGGCGCCATAGCCCATCCCAGTCACTTTGGTCGCGCCAGCGATACTGAAACTATTAGCCATCCCGATAGCGGTCCAAATAAGGATAATGGGAATAACAAAGAAAGTAAGCTGGGCCACGACAACACTCTGCGGTGCCCCCGCGGACATACCCGTAGCGGTATCGATCGTACTTCGAAAGGTACCGTCCCGCCCGATTTCATTCATAAACCGTACCGCCACGAGAAGTACCAGAGCAGCTGCCGGTCCAAAAAAAGCATAGCTCCAGAATTTGCTCCACCATTTGCGCCCGAGATCCTGCATCCCTGGGAGAAGGGTCGCGGCAAACCCGAGTGGGGAGAAGACGAGAAGGAGCGTCAGGGCCAATACCCGGATCATCATCATGAGCGCGAGTACGAGGAGCGAGATAGCAAAGAGAAAAATAAAAATAATATTCATGAGTAGGATGGAAAGATTGGGATTGCCTACTATGCCAGCCGATACGCCCGAGGACCCGAGTAGAGCCTCTGTAATTTTCAATCCTCCGCTCCCCACTCCCTCTATGGTTACATTGATGAAGTAATACATCGGCACATTGGTGAGATCGATGAGAAAACGAGTGATAGGAAAACTGAAATTGATAATGAGCGCCGCAAAGAGGATGTTAAAGAATATTCTGCGAATACTAAATGACTCCACCTGAAAGATAGTGGCGAAGGCCGAGACGAGCAAGATGAGGATGAAAAACAAGTTGAAGAAATCTCGAATGAATTTCCACAGGTTATACAGAGAGGCTTTGTTGAGAAGACCATTGGGCCCGCTAATATTGTCCGGATGAACAGCCCACACAAACATAGTGGCCGCCCCCGAAGCTATCCAAGCAAATAGATCCCGTATTTGAATAAGGATATACTGAGCAGCACAAACAACCGGGTTACTAATCCAGCTGCACCCCTCTTCTGTCGGTTTTTTGGCCTGTTCCGTAGTCCCACCCTTGGCCTGAGTTGTGGTGTCTTTGGGTGTACTGACCTGCGTCGTCACTGGATCTTGCCAATCCACTTCGGCCTGAGCCTGAGCCGTATGCGCCGAAAGCAAAACCCCCTGGAAAAATAAAAGCCCAAAGAAAAAAACCAGAAACCAATTGTGTGTTCGTTTTAGAATACGCTCGGGCATAACCGCGCGGAGAAGATGAAAGAATTTGTTTTAGTATACCATAACCTACCACCAACAACCCACAGCTAACAAGAGAAAAGGGTAGTAAATACCGTTTCAGTAATCCCTATTGTTGGTTGTTGGCAGTAAGTTGTTGGTTAGTAAATATAACCCTTAATAACTCGGCTCGAACGAGCGAGTTGGCGCACGCTTTTCTTGCTCCAACCAGTGTAATTCATCTCTGATACAGTAATCGTATCCTTGTTTACCTTCTCCACGAGAGCCACATGACCATAATAGCGGTCTTCAGTAGTCACAACGATACTCCCCACGACTGGGGCTTTTCCTGTCTTATACCCGTAAGCTCGAGCATTGAAGAGCCACGTACCGGCATTGCCCCCCCAAGGAACATAGCGCTTCTGAGCCACATACCACGTACAGTAGCCGTAGGGGAAACGGTGTCCCTGACCCACCTTACCCTCTTTGGGCCGCGAAAAAGATGGGGTAATGTCGGTTGCTGCCCCTCCTCCAGAGGAAGCATACTGCCGGGGAGCAAGTGTATCCCCACTTGGCCGGACCTGAGGTACTTCTTTTTGGCCATCTGGAATAACGATCTTTTCTCCTATCGTCAGTTCACCATTAGCTGGAAGACCATTGAAAGCGATAATGCGCTCTTTGCTCGCTTTGTATTTCGCCGAGAGACTATCAATCGTATCCCCCGACTGAATCACATAATTGAACCCAACTACCGGCATGATAAAAATCTGGTCTCCTGGACGAATTGCATCAACATTGTCGAGCTCATTAGCCCAGAGAATCGTATTAACGGTGATATCAAAACGCGCAGCGATACCTGAAACCGTGTCTCCCTGAGCTACGGTGTAAATTTTTACCCCACCGTCCTGTTCTGGTTCACGGGCGCTATTAGAACCAAGGGCAGCCGCCAAAAACATCTGGTTTTCCGGAGAAATAACTACGCCATCCACAACAGAGGTTGCGTCTTTTTCACTCAAATCAACACTTTTCTGGGTAGTCGCCAAAGGCACCAATGCAAGATCGTCCGACGACATTACCTGTGCCGAACGAATTGGCTTGAGATGAGCCGATTCCTCTGCCTGAAGTCCAAGATCCTGAGCGATTGTCGAAAGTCCGCCAACATCCTCTGTGGCGTTGGCAAGCGAAACCACTAAGCCCGAAGCCATCACGAAAGCCAGGGCTGAATAACGACGAAAAAGACGTACGGGAACATAACCTGATCCCTCTTTGAACCAGATAAGAAATTTCGTTTGAGCATGGTGAAGATTCGTGTTCCAGCGATGGAAATCAAAAACGACACGCAGCCAGATGGAAAAGCGATAGAACCAGGAACGAATACGTGGAGAAATACCCGCTATCCTTTCTTTGAGAATCAACTCGAGCTCTCTTCCTGCAAAGACCAGGAGCAAAAGCATCATTGATTCTCCCAAAACTTAGGTCTCAAGTATAGCATTTGACCAGTATTCTGACAATACTCACAACATACTTCCATGGTAATGTCAACTGTAGTGAACCCAGCGAGGGCCTAGTGAAGACCCATCAGGAACATCCTCCCTCAATCGCTATTCTTAGGATTTACTCTTTTTTCGGGATTTCCCATGGAAACTCTTGTGGATTTCCTTGAGTCGTTCATTGGTGACATGCGTATAAATCTGCGTCGTCGTAATCGAAGCATGCCCAAGCATAGTCTGGACCGCCCGGATATCGGCCCCGTTCATGAGGAGGTCGGTCGCAAAGCTATGGCGGAGAGTATGCGGATGGACATCCTTCACGATCCCTACCTTTTTGGCGTAGTGCTTGACCAGACGTTCAATACTCCGTGGAGTAAGCCGCTTGCTTTCTCGCCCAGCGCTCTTTTTGTTAACCAACCCCTTCTTTCCGTGAGAGACAAAGAGGGCTGGGTCAACATCTGTCCGATGGTTGAGGTAGTCCGCAAGAGCCACTTTGGCCGAAGGTGAAAGAAACACGATTCGAAGTTTCGAGCCTTTTCCTCGGATACTGAATTCATCCTTCTTGAGGTTAACATGGTCCCGATCGAGTGAGGTCAGCTCGGAAACACGCAGCCCGGCCGAGAAAAAGAGTTCGAGGATAGCTCGATCCCGCCTGGCGCGAATTGAGTCACCCTCCGGACTTTCGAGTAGTCGTCCGAGTTCATCAGTATCCAGAAAATCAACCTGTCGCTCCGGTACTCGACCAATCTCCACTTTTTCCGCTGGTAAAGTTTCTATGTCTTGTTTGGCCAGATACTTAAGGAAGGTGCGGATGACGATCGCGTGATAGGCTTGCGTGACTGGTTTAAGAGTAGTGCCGCGTTGCGTCGTTTTACGGTTGAGAAATATACGATACCTGCGTACTCGATCGCTTGTGATATCCCGCGCCTTTTTGAGATTACCCCAAGCAAAAAAGCTATGGAGCACCTCCGTATACGCTTTTACAGTCTTGGGTGAACGACCCATCTCAATTTCCAGATGTCCCAAAAACGCATTCGCCATCTCCTCGAGTTCAGTCTGTGGATTATCGAAAGATTTCGGCATAACAACGGTTGTGAATCATAAGGCTTAACACATGGAGCATATTCGTACCCTAAGCAACACAGGATTCTATTGCCCCGAAACTCTTTACTTGATGTTTTATGTCGTGTATTTCAATATTTCAGCGCAACCGAAACACAGGTTGTTGCAGTCGCTCAAAATACTGACGCAATTCCTCCATTCGTTCAAGCGAACGACGCACCACTGATTGACGTTTTGTATCAAGTTCATCATCAGAAAACTCTTGCGGGAAATCAACAATGGCATCGCGCAACTGATTGATAGTAGCGATTTTTTCTACGAGATCGAGCTTCTCACTCTCATCAATCACTGGCTCCGTCAGACGTTCCGACCAGGGCGTCAACTCATCATAGGTAGCTAGTGTCAATTCAAGTAGATATTCTTGGCCATGGAGCAAATTCACTGTCGCTTCAAAGTGTGCCTCCGCTTCCTCTCGAAGCGCGGCTTCATCAAGCTTCGCCTCCTCTTCGGTCACTTCGCTTTCACTAGAAACCTCAGCAACGACACTCGAACGGTTGGGCACGCCACACTCAGGACTAATACTGCCTTGGCCATTTCCTCGGAGGACATTATCCGTAGCTTTCACCGTAGCTCGGAAAAAAGCTACTCCTGCTCCGCCACTACTTGGAGAACCACAGGTCAAACCAAAATGTTTATTATTTACCAACGTATTACTTTTGAGTGTTACGCTGCCTGGAGCCTTGCCAGCACCATCATACGATTGGATAGCAAGTCCGCTCGATTTATTGCCAGAAAAAGTATTGTTGGTAATCGTCAGCCGCGATGAACCGGCAATAATTTCTGCCCCGCCTTCACCATTATTGATAAATTGGTTGCCAGCGATCATGCCGACTGTTACCCAGCGGACATCCATCCCTTCTTCTTTGTTCCCACTCACCACATTGCCAATGATGTTGAGGCTTTTCCCCGGGAGAATATAGAAACCCTTTTGATTTTTGGTAATGCGAGAATTTCTGACAGTCAGCGTCCCACCGCCTTCCTTGGCTAGAATACCAGCTTCGGCTCCGCCTCGTACCGTCACATTGGAAAGTGTGATACTGGCTCCCTTTTCAACCGTAATCACTACCCGCTTACCAGCCACCGTCACATTGGCCAGTGATGAGCCATTTTCCATCTTGATATCGCCATTGATAATGGCTTTATCCGGGCTCGTTCCAGTCACAGTTACTCCTTTTTTGATAGTGACATCATCGCTTTCTTTGCCTGCGAAAAGAATTTGTTTCTTGCCTGATTTAAGAGCTTTTTCGAGATTACTCTCCACCTTGTCGGCGGCCAAAAGCGGCTGAACTAACAAAAACATCCATCCAGAAAAAAGGCTGATGGAGAAAAAGGTGGTTCGGAAGAAATGATTATGCGACATGCATCAATTGTTTCAAAGTTTCTTGAGAGGCGCAATACCGAGCATCATTTTCTTAACCCCAGCGCGCTTGAAGGCGACCGAGACAAGCTTGCCATCAAGGGCGATCACAAGACCACTCCCAAACTGAGTATGTTCTACCATATCCCCAGGTCGTAAATCTGTAGCCGCTTCCACTGGTCGCTCAAGTGTTACTTCTTTATTGGCAGAGAAGGCAACTGAAGAGGACTTTTTACGATAAGGAGAACTGAAACTCGTAAATGGCTTACGGATTGGGAAAAAAGCGCTTTCAGCTTTGGGCTCGCGTTTTTCCACCAGTGTTTCAGGGATTTCAGCCAGGAAACGTGAAGGAGGATTAACCTGCATCCCACCAAACAGCGTTCGGATTTCGGCGTGGAGGAGATAGGCTTTTTCTCTGGCTCGGGTAAGACCGACGTACATCAGTCGTCGCTCTTCTTCAAGTTCAGCAGGCGAGAGAGCACTTCTCGAATGTGGAAAAATTCCCTCTTCGAGTCCAATAAGAAACACCACAGGAAATTCAAGTCCCTTGGAAGAATGCACCGTCATCAACCGCACCGCATCAGCCTGTTCGTCAAGAGTATCTGTATCCGCCACAAGCGCCACCTCCTCGAGAAATCGACTGAGCGCGTCTTGGGTTGATACCCCATCGTATTTCTTAGCCACCGAAAGTAGTTCTCGAACATTTTCTTCCCGCACTTCACCTTCGGTCGTCCCATCTCGAAGAGTTTCGAGATACCCGCTCTCTCTGGTTACGACATCAATAAGTTGCGCCAGTGTCAGCCCTGTCTCATGCTGGAGACTATCACGCCAATGGAGAAAGAGTTCCGCAACACTTTCGATACTTTTGAGCTTCCCCTGTTGGAGCAACCCTTCACTCCGAAGGTATGGTACGACTGCCAAAAAATCCAGGCTACGGTCCCGTGCCGCTTCAATCCACACTGCGAGCGTTGCCGCGCCAATCCCACGTTTGGGTTCATTGATAAGCCGCTCGAGAGCGATCCGATCTCGAGGGTTAGTGAGAAACCGGAGGTATGAGAGCACATCCTTGATTTCTTTCCGACTGTAGAACTTTACGCCGCCAATGATAATGTACGGGATAGCCTCTCGAAGCAATGCTTCTTCAATCGTGCGGGACTGGGCATTGGTGCGATAGAGGATGGCTGCATCACGATACGGTCGCCCGGCTTGTTTGAGCCGTTTGATTTCTCCCACCACAAACCTTGCCTCATCATTTTCATCGGTAGCTGCATACAAGACAATTTGCTCTCCCTCTTTTTTCTCGGTCCACAACTTCTTGTGTCGCTGGTTGAGGTTATTGGAGATAACCTGTGTGGCTGCATCGAGAATCGTCTGTGTCGAACGATAGTTTTGGTCGAGCATGATGACAATCGCTTCTGGATATTCCTCTTCAAAAGAAAGGATATTGCGGATATCAGCCTGACGCCAGGAATAAATCGACTGATAATCGTCACCAATCACAAAGAGATTACGTTCCTTCTCAGCCAATTTGGAAACCAGCTTGTACTGGAGTGGGTTAGTATCTTGATACTCGTCCACCATGATGTAGCGAAAGATCGACTGATAACGCTCGAGTATCTCTTGATGTTCCGTAAAGAGCTTGACTGTTAGGGAGATCAAATCATCGAAGTCAAGACTATTTTGTTCGCGCAGCATCGACTGGTAGCGCCCATACACTTTGGCAACCAGTTCCTCAAAGTAACTCCCCGCTTCAGTTTCAAAGCGTTCGGTTGAGAGCTCACGATTCTTGGCCGTCGAAATAGCTTCAAGCAGTGAACGCGGCCTTATCTGATCCGGATTCATCTCGAGTTCCTTCATCGCTTTTTTGACCAATCCGAGTTGATCATCAGCATCTATGATATTGAAATTCCGGCCATATCCAAGTACTTCGATATCGCACCGGAGAATCCTGACGCACATACTATGGAAAGTTCCCATGTATTCCGGGGCTCGGAAATGATTCTCTTCTCCTGCTTTTGAAAGGAGCATCCCCACTCGCTCCTTCATCTCCGCTGCCGCTTTATTGGTAAAAGTCACCGCCAGAATCTGATGTGGAGAAATGTGTTTCTCGGCAATGAGATAGGCGATTCTGTGCGTCAGGGTCTTGGTTTTGCCGCTCCCAGCTCCTGCCAAAATCAAAACCGGACCATCGACTGTGGTCACGGCCCGCCGCTGTTCGGTATTGAGTCCCTCTTCCCAGAAATGCATACCCGGTCAGTAGAATTTCGACAATGTTTTAAAAAACTTTCAAAAAAAGAAAGTCTTTTTTATAAAATCCATCTAGTGTTACTCCTACGCCCCTTAGTAGCTTGGCCGAGATTTCACTGCCGGACATAGTGTACCTCATTGTATCAGGAGGAGAAGAGTGCGTGAAGAGTAGGTTTATTCTTTGCCGAGAATGACGACTACCGATGCAGCAGTCATATCCTTGTCCCCCACCTTAGCTGGGGCCAGAGTGACCTTGGGATACGTCTTTATAACCTCTTCTTTGATAAGTTCGGCAGCTTTGACTGCATCAGCAGCATGGTACACCGTCGTACCTGTATAATCCGCGACTGTATTACCAAAAGCTGCCTTGGCATACCCTGCTTTCTTCAGCAGTTCCACCAATGTACTCGCACTACCCATCGCTCCACCACCGTTAAGGACTATCACTTCTACCGTCGCCTTGTCTACCGGAGAAGTTTCAGTTGTAGTCGGTGCCACTGGAGTAGGTGTTGGAGTCGAAATAGTTGACTCCGATGGAGAGCTTGTTTCAGGAGTCTCTGTTATTTTTTCACCCAATTCCTGAATAGAGGGAGTAGAGCGTTCGATATGCGAAGCCTGCCACAGTCGATAGCCAAAGTAACCAAAGGTACCAGTCAAAAGGAGGAGGAGCACACACAGAACTACAATGATGACTCCGCCCAAAAACACTTCGTTGGATTCTTTGGTGGGGCGAGAAGCGGTAACTGTTTCCGCAACAGGAGACTCTACATTTTCTGGAGTGGGAGTAACCGTTTCTGACATAGGCTAACTATTGCAACAAATAAATTATATCGCACGAGATGGACCAAATTTCTTCCAGGCAAGATACACGACCCCGACCAAGGCTACTCCCAAAACAATCACCCGAAGCCATTCTTGCATGGCTGACCAATGCCAGACGGATCCGATGATAAGCGCTAGGATTCCTGCAAAGGAACTGCCGAGGGCAATCACCGGGACAGCGTTCAAAAAAACACTAGCTACCAAAAGGAGCACTCCGAACACGACAAAAACAATGAAAACATTCCTGGTATAAACGTCCTGTACATCTTCATATTCCTTCTGGCAGGTAGCCGTCGAGTTGCAATATCCCTTTGTCTCAATACTCGTGTCAGGGTACCACTCCCCGCCTACGTTAGTACATTCTTCCGGAGTGTTGATGAATTTACCAGTCAATGATTGCGAACAGAAGTTCTCGTATTCTGGAGCTGGATAGAGTGCCTGGGTAAGATAGGCCACAAAAAGATTGGCGAGGAGCGTAATTCCCAAAACAAAGGCCCACTTCACTACGCCAGATGGATTTTGTGAAGATGAAGGTATTGGATCAGTCATAGTATTGAGTCAATCATAGATTCAGTATATCACTCCTTCACAAAAATCTTCAAAACTTAGCGTTCTCGAATGGCTTTGGCCACGGCTTTTACCACACGGGGATCAAAGTTATTGGGAATGATATTGTCCCGAGTTGGTCGGGCCACCAGCCGAGCTAGGTTTTTGGCCGCCTCGACTAACATGTCCTCTGTTATTTGCTTCACCTGGTGATCAAGCGCCCCGCGGAAAATTCCTGGGAAACCGAGGGAATTATTAATCTGATTGGGAAAATCCGATCGGCCCGTCGCCATCACGTATACCCCCGCACGCTTCGCCTCGTCGGGCATGATTTCTGGGATAGGATTGGCCAAAGCAAAGACAATCGGCCGCTTTGCCATTACCCCAATATGATCTTTGGTGATCGCCCCAGCCTTGGAAACTCCAATACAAATTTCAGTTCCAATAAGAGCCATCTTGAGGTCGCCATCAAGTCTCCTTGGATTCGTCATTTTCAAAAGTTCTTTCTTAAAAGGATCAAGGTCTCGACGTTTGGGACCAATAATGCCATGGCTATCAACCAACGTAATGTCTTGTACCCCAAAAAGAAGAAGTAGTTTGGCAATAGCCTGGCCAGCCGCTCCCGCTCCGTTGATCACGATTTTTGATTTTTTAAGCTCGTGCTTCGCCACTTTGGTCGCATTGATGAGTCCAGCCAAAACAACGAGTGCCGTCCCATGCTGATCATCGTGAAAGACTGGGATATCGATAAGTTGGCGTAGCTTGGCTTCGACTTCGAAACATTTTGGCGCAGCGATATCTTCGAGATTGATCCCGCCAAACACCGGCGCAATATTTTTGACAGTCGCTACAATCTCATCTGCATCCTGAGTATTGAGTACTATAGGAAAAGCATCCACCTTGGCCAAGGTCTTAAAAAGCATACACTTTCCCTCCATCACCGGCATCGCTCCTTCGGGCCCGATATTCCCGAGTCCGAGCACCGCTGAGCCATCCGAAACCACCGCCACTACATTCCCCTTCATGGTATAGTCCCGCACTTTATCTCGATGCTCGGCCAAATATGAAGACACCGCCCCTACCCCGGGCGTATAGACGAGGGCCAGGTCAGCTTTATTCTTCACGGCAATCTTGGGCAGCGTAGCAATTTTTCCTCGAAGTTTCTTATGGAGCGCTAATGCCTTTTTTGCAACGATATTTTTTTGCATAGTGAAAACTTATTTCTTGCCTACTTCAATCCCAAGAAACTTGATGAGGAGATAGACCACAAAAGCAATCACGAGGAAATCAATGGTGACACTCAAGAAGTCTCCCCAAAGAATTTCTACTTCACCAATTTTGAGCTTGGCTTCTTTAAGCCCATCGGTGGCTCCAAGAAAGACTGAGAGCAGTGGATTGACAATGTCCGTTACGAGAGCCGTCACGACTTTGGACACTGCGCCCCCGAGGATAAACCCGACCGCCAGGCCCACTACGCCTTGTTTTTTGATAAATTCACGAAAACTTTGCATTTCTGTCATAAGGGAAATTAGCCATTACTCCCGTAGTATAGCATTTTGCATTGTTGCAAAACCGGCGTATGGACTTGCCTTGGAGCAAAGCGGCTAACCACCAACCCAATGAAGTAGTAAAGAAAGATATCTAAAACTATATCTCCTTGAGCAAGGTCAATGTATATAAAGTATTTTGCAAATACTGTGAACAAAACCCCGGGCAGTAGGTAGTTAAAGAGGTTATATGTTGAAATTTTTTCTATAAGTTTGTCCATGTTTATTAAAAGTGTGGATAATTTAGATTTGTAGATTTTCTAAATCTTTTCTATAATACTACTATGGCAAAAATAAAGCAACAAGAAGTCTTGGACTTCGTTCAGAAATACACCTCCAAAAACAAATTCGCCCCCTCTTTGGAAGAGATAAAGAGACACTTTAAGTTTGCCTCCGTTTCTACTGCTCACTACCACATTAAAAAACTAGAAGACGCTGGTCTTTTAAGGAAGCAAGAGAACAAAGCAAGGGCTATAAATTTTGATATAGAACAAAAGATGATTCAGGTTCCAATATTGGGAGCAATTGCCGCAGGTAGCCCGATTGAAGCAATAGAAGATCGGCAAGAGACTATTGCAATCGCGCAATCGGCAATTTCTGGATTCAAATCAAATGACGTGTATGCCCTTCGTGTACAAGGGCAAAGCATGATTGAAGAAGGAATTGATGATGGCGACATTGTTATTATTTTGAACCAACATAGTCCTAATAATGGAGATAAGGTTGTAGCCCTCATAAATAATGAGGAAGTAACTTTGAAAAAATTCTTCAGAGAAAAAGATAAAATAAGACTGCAACCAGCAAACTCAACAATGAATCCGATCTTTGTAGAACCCGACGAGCTAACGATTCAAGGAAAAGTTTTGATGACCGTAAAAACTGCCGAAAGAATCAAGCCAACTCCACTAATTAAAAACCCGCTACCACGCAAGAGTCTCTCATTTGGGGAACCGAATACACTCTTTGAGCTTGAGAAGCCCCCAAAGTTTCCATCGACACGATTTCAAGGAAGTAAAACAAAACTTCTAAATCAAATTTGGGAGCATATCAAGGATATAAAGTTTGATTCAGCAATAGACTTGTTTGGAGGAACAGGGTCCGTTGGTTATATGCTCAAAAGTAAGGGTAAACAGGTTTTTTATAATGACTTTTTGAAAAGTAATTATTTAGCGGGACTTGCTCTTATCGAAAATTCAAAAGAAACACTGGATGAAAATGACATAGATTTCGTCTTATCTGTACACAGCAATATCGATTATCCTGATTTTATTCAGAAAACATTTGAAGATACATACTTTACCGATCAAGAAAATAAATGGTTAGATATTGTTTCAACAAACATTAGGCAGATGAAAAACAAGTATAAGCAAGCACTTGCTTATTATGCTTTGTTCCAGTCGTGTATTATCAAACGACCATATAATTTATTTCACAGAAAGAATCTCTATGTTCGTTTTGCAAATGTAGAAAGGAGTTTTGGAAATAAAATCACATGGGATAAGCCGTTTGAGGAGCATTTTATAAATTTTGTAAAAGAGGCAAACGAAGCCGTCTTTGACAATAACCAAAAAAATAAAGCACTGAACTATGATGCGATGCTTTTAGATACAAAAGCTGATCTTATATATATAGACACTCCTTATATTTCAAGCAAAGGCTCTGCTGTTGATTATTTAGATTTTTATCATTTTCTTGAGGGTATAAGTGATTACACGAATTGGTACAGTAAAGTTGATTATAAAAGTAAGCACCGGAAATTTAAGTCCGAAAAATCAATTTGGGCAGATAAAAAAAGAATCACACAAGCTTTTGATGATCTTTTTAGGAAATATAAAGATTCGATTTTAGTCGTTTCCTATAGATCTGATGGGATACCCACTCCAGAAGAGTTGATAAAAATTCTCAAAAAATACAAAAGGGATGTAAAGGAAGTTTTTAGAAGCGATTATAAATACGCTTTGAGCAAAAATGGTGAGTCAAAAGAAATACTTATTGTTGCAAAATAAGTACTACTTTTTCTTCTTCCACTCCAAATATTCAGCGATATTATGATATGGCTGTTTTTTCCCCATATCTTTCGCGATTTTTAGTTGCAAGAAGTTTCTCCAATAATCCTCAAAAACTTTTTCTCCATGTTTTGCAAACACGCCAGTTCCGTTTCGTAATGTCTCAATATCAGAAGATGAGCCAATATTTGCGGTGTTACCACTTCCCGGTCTATCAGCGGAAAGTTTATACTTTTCCTGAACAATAATTTCAATATCTTTGATTACTGGTTTTATTTCGTCAATCTTCGTTAAAGGTACAATTTCACCGTCTTTATCTTCTTCTCTACTGTAAATAAAACCAAGAACGAGGTGTTCCGTATATTCGTGATAAGGAAACATGATATTCTTGGTCGGATTTCTCAAATACCCAGTATAAGAACCGAGCGTAAAGCCTGCTACTCTATCTTTTGTCTTTCTGTAAGTGCTTTTAATATCAAGTGCAATTTTCTCTCCTGTTGGTAAAACCAGAGTCAGGTCAGGGTATACAGTTTGACGATCAGACGGAATAACTTTGATTTTGTACTTCTCTGCAATATCTAAAATAATCGGCGTTGTTACGAGTTCAAATACTTTAGAGATGAGCTTGGTATCGTTATTGATTGTGTAAATACGATTTTGGGAATCAATAATACCTTTAATATCCCACCCTAAACCGATAAGAGCGATTTCTTCTTCGAGGATTTTCTTTACATCAAGTTTTTTAGTCATAACTATTTCACGAAAAAATCCAAGGATTTTTTATAAAGTTTTGCAAATTCCTTAAGTTGCAAGACATCAAAACGTCTCTGGCCCGATTCTATTTTGGAAACATAAGACTGGGTTCTTCCAAGCTTTTCCGCAACTTCAACCTGCCCAAGACCAGCCTCAAAACGCGCTTGTTTCAAGCGTTCAACAATTTTTTTGTGATCATCTTGGTAAATCGCTCTTGGCATATTGATATGATAATATTCCATTGTGTTATATTCCAAATTGCCATATAATAAAATCAGGGTACCAATAGCAGCCGTTCCCTGCCGCCCTGCTCCAAAGAGCAGACCCATCGGAAAAACTTTCTTTTCCTTAAGAGAAGAAGAAATCTGGCGCGCGAATCCGAAAGGCAGAGAAAGTTTTTTCCGAGGGGTGTCCCGAGGCTTCGGGACGGCGGTGGGGACGACTTCCGCTTCCTTAGTCGGGGTTTTCAGCGAAATAGCTTCAAACTTCGTCCAATACTCCGTGTGGAAAGGGAGACCTGCCTACTGGCAGGCAGGGATTCCCTGCCCATCTGAAAAGCAGGAAGTTCTCGATACCATTTCCGGTACGTCGTTTTTTCGCGACCCCGTACCAAAATTAAATTGCGGTGATGTATTAGCCTTTGCGCGAACCCACTTCGCACGCGCGGAGCGCGTGG
>CAZQWS010000008.1:0-47311 GCA_964597355.1 uncultured Bdellovibrionales bacterium | reverse complement strand
CCACGGTCAGTCATTTCTTTGATAATACCGCGCTTCGAGTTGAGGTCTCCAACGATATCACCCATGAAAGCCTCTGGCATGATAACGGTTACTTTCATAATTGGCTCGAGGATCACTGGCTTAGCACGACGCATAGCTTCCTTGAAAGCGAGCGAACCAGCGATTTTAAAAGCGGCTTCCGAAGAGTCTACATCGTGGTACGAACCATCATAGACCGTCGCCTTGACATCGACTACCGGATACCCAGCGAGGACACCAGTCTTGGTGGCGTCTTCGATACCCTTGTTGATTGGCTTGATAAATTCCTGAGGGATAACACCGCCTTTGATTTCATCAACGAATTCGTAGCCCTTGCCTTGTTCGTTTGGCTCGAGTCGGATCCAACA
This sequence comes from uncultured Bdellovibrionales bacterium, assembly GCA_964597355.1. GTDB lineage: Bacteria > Patescibacteriota > Minisyncoccia > Moranbacterales > UBA1568 > SSEF01. Next base: position 46,925 of record CAZQWS010000008.1, on the reverse strand, counting down.
GTGTCCATACTGACCACGACCACCCGACTGACGGACATACTTCCCTTCAGCTTGGGCCATTTCACGAATCGTTTCACGGTAGGCTACTTGCGGACGGCCAACATTCACTTCAACTTTGAATTCACGTCGCATACGATCCACAATAATATCGAGATGGAGTTCGCCCATACCCGAAAGAATGGTCTGGCCTGATTCTTCGTCAGTGTGCACGCGGAAAGTAGGATCTTCTTCGGAAAGCTTCTTCAAAGCAATACCCATTTTTTCCTGGTCAGCTTTGGTCTTGGGCTCAACCGCAATATCGATCACTGGTTCAGGAAAAACAATGTTTTCGAGAATGACTGGAGCATCTGGATCACAGAGTGTATCACCCGTCATGGTTACTTTCATACCCACAAGCGCACCGATATCACCGGCAGTAAGGTCTTCGATATCTTCACGATGGTTGGCATGCATGCGAACGATACGACCGATACGTTCCTTCTCATCTTTGGTTGAGTTTAAAACGTATGAACCAGCCTTAACCGTTCCGGAATACACACGGAAGAACGTGAGCTGTCCCACGAATGGATCGGTAGCTACTTTGAATGCGAGGGCTGAAAACTTTTCATTGTCATCCGTCTTGCGTTCAACTTCCTGTTCAGTCTTGACATCAGTCCCCTTCACCGGAGGAATATCAATGGGGGATGGGAGGTAATCAACCACGGCATCGAGAACCAACTGCACGCCTTTGTTACGCAGCGCAGTTCCCGTCATCACTGGGTGGAGACGGACAGCGATCGTTGCTCGACGGAGAGCGGCCTTCAGTTCAGGAACAGAAATTTCTTCGCCGCTCAAATACTTTTCGGTAAGGGCGTCGTCAGTTTCAGAAATCTTTTCCACCATCTTCTCGCGCCATTCCTTAGCTTTGTCGAGATAGTCGGCTGGAATTTCACCTTCGATCACCTTCTCACCCATTTCACCATCAAAGGTATACGCCTTCATGGTCATAAGGTCGATCAAACCGTAAAAATCACCTCGAAGGCCAAGAGGATACTGAATAGCCACGGCGTGTGGAGTGAGGCGATTCCAAATCGAGGAGATAGCATCTTCAAAGACAGCTCCTTCCTTATCGATCTTATTAATAAAACACATACGCGGCACCGAGTACTTCTCAGCTTGACGCCATACGGTTTCAGATTGTGGCTCGACGCCTTCCTTACCGTCAAACACGACGACACCACCGTCGAGGACACGCAAAGAGCGCTCTACTTCTACCGTAAAGTCCACGTGCCCAGGAGTATCGATGATATTGATGTGATGGTCCTTCCAGTAGCAGGTCGTCGCAGCACTGGTAATGGTAATCCCGCGCTCACGTTCCTGTTCCATCCAGTCCATGGTCGCCGCCCCTTCATGCACCTCACCAATCTTGTGGGTGATACCGGTATAAAACAAAATACGCTCCGTCGTCGTGGTTTTCCCTGCGTCAATGTGGGCGATGATACCAATATTGCGATAACGTTCTACCGGGGTTTTGCGAGGCATACTATTTTAAAAAATTTCCAATTACCAATTTTCAAACAATTTACATTTTTTCAAAACGTTTTTTCTTTTTTCCTTGCCATTGTACTTCAGCTAAGAAATCTTCGATCGGTCGGAGAAACGTAATACCTTCTAATTCAGAATATTCGGCTTCATACAGAACCCCTACTTTATCTGTCGCCTCAATTACACAAAAACCAGTGACGCGATACGGCTTTTCTTTATAGTGCATGTATTGACTACCAATCGAAACTTTTGAAGCTCCTTCATGTAAGAGAGTTTGCAACTCTTCTCCACTCAGGTGTTTCATAGGAATCTTACGCGAAGTGAGCAAAGGCCTTGTTGGCCTCGGCCATACGGTGGGTTTCTTCGCGTTTTTTCATAGCGGTACCAATCTTGTTCGAGGCGTCAATCAGTTCATCAGCCAGTTTTGTAGCCATGGCTTTGCCTTTGCGGTTGCGGCAGGCATCACGAATCCAACGGAGAGCCAGCACCTGACGGCGTTCGCCAGAGACTGGAACTGGTACCTGATAATTAGCACCACCTACACGGCGACTTTTAAGCTGGAGTAATGGTGATACATTCTTGATCGCCTGCTCAAAAACATTGATACCGCCTTTGCTCGTTTTCTTGTGGATAATATCGAAGGCATCGTAGATGATCTTCTCAGCAATACTCTTCTTGCCACCCCACATGATCATACCAACAAAATGCCCAATGAGTGGATCATTGAACCGGGTGTCTCCCTTCCATTCTCGCTTATATTGTCGTTTTCTTCGAGGCATAACTGACTAGGTAATTAGCTGCGTTAGCTGCACAAGCTTTTTATTATAAAAATTTCTTTGGTTTCCGCTCGTGAAGCTTACTCCTTTTTCTTTTCCTTCTTGGCACCGTACTTGGAACGACTCTGCTTACGCGCTACACCAGCAGCATCAAAGATCCCTCGGACGATATGATACCGCACACCAGGAAGATCCTTCACGCGACCGCCCCGGAGCATCACAATCGAGTGCTCCTGGAGGTTGTGGCCCTCACCTGGAATATACGCAGTTACCTCCATGCCATTGGTCAGACGAACACGCGCAATTTTTCGAAGAGCTGAGTTTGGCTTCTTAGGAGTCATGGTCGTCACCTTAAGACACACACCGCGTTTGAAAGGACTATCGGTCTTGGTGATGCGATTCTTGACAGTATTGATAACGAAAGTCATCGCCGGCGATTTGGATTTCTTCTTGGCGGTTTTGCGAGGACGCTTGATGAGTTGGTTGATGGTAGTCACAGACGTAAAAATAATTGGACAAACAAAAAAAGACTTTCTGTCGATGTGGAACCAGTGTAAATGAATCGACATGTCCTGTCAACCCCACCCGCGATGCTTCGCATAGCGATGCGGGCGAGCCTGATTTTCCCTCTGCCTCTACCAGAGAGTTATTTCGAGGAAAAGACTCAGGAAAAGATTGATAAAAGCTCCGATTGGGGCTGAAAAAAAGAGCACAATAAAGAGAAGGAAAAAGAAACCGTACTGCTCCAGCATCATCTGTGTCCGTTCACTCACCGGGAAAAGAGTAAAAAGAATTTTGGAACCATCCAAAGGTGGGATCGGGATAAGGTTAAAACAACCCAAGACGACATTCCAGAAAATAATAATAAGGAAAAGGCCAAAAAAAATACTCGGAAAAGACCCCGCAATCACCTCCGCGAGCGCACTAAAAAGATCGAGGAAGTCTGCTCGACCACTGATCACACCAAAGAAACGTGAAAGTATCTCATGCTTCATGGTAAGACTGAGCGGGGTGACCGAGGCCAAGAGGGAAGCGATAAACGCTAAGAGAAAATTGGAAGCTGGACCAGCGATGGCCACTTTGAGTGATCCCCATTTCTGGTCACGCAAATTGTAGGGGTTATAGGGCACTGGCTTGGCATAGCCAAAAGCAAATCCGGTCGGAATAAGGAGCAACGGGATGAGGATGGAACCAATCGGATCAATATGGCTCCACGGCGAGAGTGTGAGTCGTCCTGCATACTTGGCCGTGATATCTCCAAGCCACAAAGCTACTGCACCATGAGAAATTTCGTGGATAATGATGGAATATACGAGAGTGGCAAAGTAGAAAACAATGAGGATAATTTCGTTCGGCATGATAGAAAATTTAAGGATTGGGAAGGAGGATTTACTCCTCTTGCCAATACTATAATAACATGCTAGACTGGTCTTCACTAAGCCGTTCTGGCTTATTTTTCAATCAAACGCATTTCAATTTTCTCTCTATGAGCCGCGTCTGCCAACTCACCGGCCGGGGTACCAAAACCGGTAACAAGATTAGCCACAGTAAGCGTCACACACGACGAACATTTGCTATCAACCTCCAAACCAAGCGGATTGGCGGGATGAAAGTGCGTCTTTCAACTCGAGCTCTTCGTACTCTCGCTAAGGCTACCGCCTAAAACTCTTTTCCAAAACATACAGTCCCCTCTCGGGAATTTTTGTTTTGCCAAAAATGTAAATGTCGGGGCGCGGAGAATCGAACTCCGTCTACAAGACCCCCAGCCTTGCGTACTGCCGTTATACGACGCCCCGATAGAAATCATCCGAATGGTCGATGAAACAGAATGAGCATACCAAGATTTTTAACAAATTGAAAGGGGACCATTCTTGTGGATTGGTCCCCTGGCGCTACAATGATTCCTGCAGCTCGGAATGTCAACTTGGCGCGTTACGCCTCGCTGGAGTAGTCACCATCAGCGCACCTCCGGTGGAAGTAGCTACGTTCGATGTTCGGGTTACTCATGCCCGTATCACTGAAGGCAGCTTCCCATTCTGGGGGCCATTCTTGGCGAGTGACTGGTTGAGATCCCACTGCCGGAGCGGTAGTGGCTGAGGGTTGTTGGCTGGGTTGGCGACCTAGGTCATTTTTCGGATTTCCCATGAAAATCTCCTTGGGTCAGAAGGGGGGGTATGTGGTCAATAGACGTGGTTCGCCGTTGTGCTCCCATCTCTTCTGCTCACATTCGAATGCACCGGAAGAGGGAAGGTTGCAGTACAACGGGTGATCGTTCGCCGAACGCAGTGTCTCCTTGTCTAGGTTTGAAAACCCAAAGACCATCGGGGTCGTTTGGGACGTTTCCTGTTCCTGTCCTTGCCTGGGCATTGAAGCCTCCTGATTGTCAAGGATTTTGATAAACGCAGCGATACTACTACTGCGACGGAGATTGAGAAGGATATAGGTCACCATCTCGAAAGTACGCACGGAGAGTTTATGCCTCCCTGTGCAAAATTTGAGTTGTTAACGAGCCAGCGGGCTTTTCAAACAGACGAACCCGAGCACGCCCGGGTTGGTGTTTCTGATTTGGAGTTGTTTTTGTATTTTTTGTACCAAACCGTGCCCGGTGGGAAGGAGTAATGCTCTATGGCTCACTCTCACTGGCCACTGTCCATATAGCCGAAATTATGCTCCGCTCCAAGCAGAAAGTCAATACATAAAAAAATCCCTCAAACAAGGGACTTTTTGTACACAAAATTTCGAAAAATGGCCTATTCCAGGATACCATCGAGGTTCACATCGTAGAGGATTTGTTCCTGAACGAGGCGATAATTCAAGATTTCTTTCTCATTAAACCAGATCGGGATTTCGCGGAGCGCTTCCTCGGGACTATCGGAACAATGGACAAGGTTACGGACAGCTCGGTTATCGATCGAAGAGAGGGCATACGAGTCCACGGTGAGGTCGCCACGAATGGTACCTACGTCTGAGGTGGTCGGTTCCGTGCCACCGACAAGCTTTTTCACAATGGCGACTGATTGATTGCCTTCGATCACAAAAGCGAGCACAGGGCCAGAAGTAAAGAAATCAACATTGGCTTGGATGATGTCTTTCCCGTATTCAATCGCTTCTTTTTCAACCGGAAGATTCTGGGCCTTGCGGTCATCCACCACGCGCGTCCCCTTCTTCAAAAACCATTCCTCATCTTTGTTGTAATGCTTCCAGCATTGATCAGCTACTGGCAAGAGGAACTTCATGGCCACAAATTTGAGACCAGTGTTTTCGATCCGACTAATGATGGTACCGATAAGCGAGCGCTGGATGGCATCGGGTTTCAGGATGACGAGCGTCCGTTCTTTCTTGGGGTGAGCCTGCATAGCGATAAAAATTTCAAACAAAATTATGTTCTGACTCTAACACGAAATTCTAAAATAAGCAAGGGAAGAATCAAAAAAAGAAAAGGCACGATGAGTTCACCGTGCCAAATACTACAAGGGACCGTCAGTCGTCGTAGAGGGTCCATATATCCTTGTCGCAGATATTGACCCCCATTCGTTGCCAGTACTTGCCGTCTCTCGTCTCCGCTCTGAGATCGAAGATACAGGCCCCACTGCTGTCCCCGAAGTTGATCCGGATCTCGTAACCCGAACTGAGCACCCCCCCTCCGAGATGATCCCGTCCCCACTTGGTGTTGCCGGCATTGGTACCGTACAGCACCCACACCGTATCGGATGAGCGGTTCACCACCTTCACCCAGCGACTCTGAGCCGAGGCCACCTGCGGCAGCGCTACGGAAAGGGCGAGGCTAAGAGCCGCGAGACGCAACGTCGATTGGATTTTCATGAAACACTCCTTACGTTCCGTTGAAAAGACAACACAACAAGTAAAGGAGAGTCTTTTTCGGACACTCCCTCCCTAAATCACCTTTCTTCATCAAAAGAACATGCTCTATCCATAGCTTACTCCAAAGAAAGTGTCAAGATCACTCCTCTCGAAAGCAACGGTTTTGTGCAGTGAAGCACTGGTACACGATGGAGCCGAGTTCATCGGTCCGATAGGTAGCGATGCCCCGCTTGGCAAGGCGTTCCATTACTTCTCTGTGAGGGTGCCCATAGGCATTCTTGCCAACAGAAATGATTACCTCCTTCGGTTGGACAAGGTCGAGCCAGACGTCGCTCGTCGAGAAACGTGAACCATGGTGCGCTGCCTTTAAGACATCAACCGATTCAATACTTGGAAGAAAGACTTCTTCCTGAGGTAAGTCCCCTGTCAAAAGAAAACTGGTTTCACCAAAATCAAAGCGCGCAACAATACTCCCTTCATTGGTTTCTGTTTCGGGAGCAAGGGGCAAATGATACGGGTAGAGGAGAGTAAGCTTTCCTCCATGACCAAGCTCAATACTTGTCCCCAGTCGGCCAGAAACAACTTCTGAGATTTCCTTTTGCTCAAGCATTCGCTCTACCAATACAAAGTCATCTGATTTTCCTGCAGCACCAGTATAAATATACCCTTCTACCCGATAACGCTCTAGAAGCGCCGGGAAGCCACCGATATGATCCGCATCAGGATGAGTAGCGATCACCGCTTCAATCGTTCGATCATAAAAAGGAATTTCGCGCCCGAGAGCCGAGAGAAGCGTTTTGCCGTCACGACCACCGTCAATCAGGATTTGTTGTCGGCCAGACTGAATAAGGATAGCGTCCCCTTGGCCAACAGAAAGAAACACAATCTTGGTCTCATCATTCTGGAAACGAACAAGTCCCAACCAAAGAGTTATGGTAGTTATTCCAAGAAGAAGTACGAGAAGGAAAGTTGTCTTAGTGATCCATCCGAAGTACATAGCGCTGTGAAGATTCTCGACTATACCACACGAGGAGGGCGAGGACAACGTACCAAAGACTGATAAACATCGGCGGTGGGGTGAGACTATCGATCATACTCCACGTCATCCCCCCAAAGAACTCCCCTACAAAAATAAGTGCCATAAGGAGCAACCAGACCGGCAGAGAAATGAGAATACCCAGCCACGGGATAATGCTCCCCAAGAAAAGCATGAGAAACCCCAGAGCCATAGTGAGCGGAATCAACGGCAATGCAAAAAGATTAGCCAATGGCGCGATAAGCGTAATCGTTCCAAAATGGAAGGCCAAAATAGGAAAAATAAACAGTTCAATCACGATCGTAGAAAGCAGGAGCGTAACTCCCTTCCATAGCCAACCCTTTCTCTTGATCATAATTTCAAACCATGGGCCGGCTGCAATCAATGCCAGCGTAGCCATAAAAGAAAGCTGGAAGCCGACATCGTAACGCACCAACAATGGATTAATGAGCGTCATGATGAGCCCGGCCAAAAAGAGGCCGTTCCAAGCAGTGGCTGGTCGACCGATGAAAAAAGCCAAGGAAACAATCCACGTCATACAAGCTGCCCGGACTGATGCGGCCGACGTATCAATAAGCAAGAGAAACCCCAGTATGCCGAGGACAGCCAACAGTGTGGCTGTCTTACGCCAGAGTCCCGAGAAAAGAGCGCAGAGTAATACCGCAAAAGCTACCAAACTCATATTGTACCCCGACACCGCCACAATGTGGGAGAGTCCAGCACGACGAAAGCTGTCACTAACTGATTGGGACAATTCATCATCGCCACCCAGAAGAAGTCCTTTCATAAGGCCAGCAGCCGGATCTGGCAGAAAAGTCCCTATTCGCTCACGCAGCACAGTCTGTAATTCAAAGAATAACCTGCGAAGGCGATCTTCTTCTGGAAGCACGACAAAAGTCTTTTCCTCATCACACACATAGCCCACTCCCTTGGCCGCGAGGTGCTGTCGATAATCAAACTTAAGATCAAAGTTCTCAGGCCGTTTCAAAGAACACTCCAAACGGACGTACTGCCCTGGTAAAAGTTCGGCCGTTCGAGGAGCGCGCCAGAGTACTCGAGTAGTCACTCTACTCCCCTCCGCTGGTTCGATGGTGATCGGCTGATAAAACGTTTTGGAAGTTTCTCGCTTAGTGATTACACCACTCACGCTTCCCTCTACTGTTTCTGGCAGTGCCTGCCACTCTCTTTGCTCCAAGGTAACCACCAGAAACCCTGTCCATGCAAAAATAACCGTGAGAAATAACAAGAGACTCAATCGCCATGAGACAACAAAAACCGTACCCACAACTGCAGCCAATGTGAGTAGAAACAACGAAAAGGCATCAGCTCGCTCAAAGCTAATAAAAAGATGCCCCAAAAGATAGCCACCGCTCGCCCACAAAAAGAGTTTACCCATAGAAGACCGTACGCCTTTCGACACAGAAATTACCCAGGAATCAACCCTATCAATTACTCTTCATCAAATTTCTCAAGCACGCGGCGAAATCCCCGGGCACTCCCAAATGATTGATAGACACTCGCGAATCGGATATAGGCCACTTCGTCGACGTCCTTCAACTTATCGAGTACGATAGTCCCAATATCCCTGCTTTTGATACTATTTTTCTTGGCTCGAAGAGCAATAGTATATTCAATCTCGCCCAAGAGACGCTCGAGCTTATCTTCTCCAAACGGCCGCTTTTCGAAGGCTTTACGGATCCCTGCTTCGATTTTCCTCCGCTCATACGGCTCATAACGCCCATCCTTTTTCCCCACCCGCACCCGGAAGAGTTCGGCTTGTTCATAGGTAGAAAAGCGCGCTTGGCAAGCTAGACATTCTCGACGACGTCGTACCGCTCGCCCCTCAAGGGTTTCACGGGAATCGGTCACAACAGTTTTGTCCTGATTGCAAAATGGGCAGCGCATAGATTGTCCTCTACTCTAGCAAATTGAAGAGAAAAAGAAAGGTACTCACCTTCCTTCCGAGATCCTATTCTAGGATATCAGCCTCAGTAAAAGTGATTTCTGCCCCCTCTTGGAGCTCGCCCTGAAGGAGCCGTTTTACCGTGGCATCCTCAATCACGTCGGCAATATAGCGATTGATAGAACGCGCACCAAATTCTGGTTTGTAGCCTTTTTGAATCACCGCGCGCGCCACTTCGGGAGCAAAGTTCATCTTGATTTTCTTTTCGAGATAGAGCCGCTTCGCAAAAGCCTCAAGCTTCAATTTGGTTACCTGCTCCATTTCTTCATCCGTAAGAGATTGGAACAGAATCACTCCATCAAAACGGTTGAGAAACTCTGGCCGGAACATTCCTTCGGCAATAATCTTTTGAATCAGTTCATCCTCTACTTCTTCGATAGCCCGACCAGCACTCACCGCTTCATGGATAAAGCTCGCACCCGCATTGGATGTTGCAATGACGATCGTGTTCCGAAAATTGACCCGATGCCCAAAACCGTCCGTCACAAAGCCTTCATCGAGAATCTGGAGAAAAAGATCGAGTGCCCGTGGGTACGCTTTGTCCAATTCATCGAGAAGGAGGATTGAATACGGATGTTCGCGCACGAGGCTCGTCATCCGGCCTTGGATATTGAGTTCAGCCGAACCGATGAGCTCCGCGATCGATTGAGGCGTCTGGAACTCACTCATATCGAGACGAATCATCCGTTCTTCACTGCCAAAATACACCTCGGCCAAAGACTTGGCTGTTTCTGTCTTCCCCACACCAGTCGGCCCGAGAAAGAGGAAGGAGCCGATAGGTTTCTTGTCATTCCCGAGGCCTGCCCGCACTTTGCGAAAAGCTTCGGCAATCTGTTTGATAGCCTCATGCTGGCCCACTACCCGCTCATGGAGAAAGGTTTCGAGATTAAGCAGCTTATCACGCTCCTCATTCGTCGCATCACCCATAGGAATACCCGATTTCTCCTCGAGAAAGTCCTCGACGACGGTATGAGTGATAAAAGGAAGGTCCGGATGCTTATTCCAATAGACGAGAATCTCCTGCGCAAGATCCAGGGCGCGTTCCGGAAAAGGATGCTCCCAATTGTAACGCTCAGCGTTTTCAATAATACTTTCGAGGGCTTGGATGGTAAACACTGGCCGTTTCCTCTCCAATGGTTTGAACGTGTCTACCAAGATCTGCAGTGTTTCTTCTTTGGTAGCTTCTGGCACACGAATCATTTCAAAGTATTTCAGCGCCGGAATCTGGTGTTGTCCAACCGTACGATAAGCTTCTTCGGTCATGAGCCCGATCATGCGGCATGTAGGAAAATTGAGGTATTCATGGAGCACCTCTCCGACCGCAAGATCGCTCCCTGGCGCCAAATAGAGATCAATATTCTCCACGACCAGAATAATATTGCCTGCATAGACAGCCTGGTTGAGTACTTCGCGAAGCAAACTCTTGGGATCAATCCCCTCGGTTTCTCCATCCGAAAGCACTTGGCCAAGATCAAACAATACCACTCGCATTTCATCGATCGCTTCATGTCGGTACTCGTTTTCACGGATAGCTTTTGCCAAGACATGCACTATCGAACGTTTCCCAATGCCAGGATTCCCGACAAGGAGCGCGCTGTTTTCTCCCGGACGAGAAAGTGTGAGGACGAGCATCTGCATGACCTGTTCACGGCCAATCGCCTCATGTTTCCGATAATCGGAATAATCCTTCTCCGAAAGGTCAACGATATATCTATCTAGCCGAGGAGTATACGCATACACCCAATGTTTCCCTATTCGGGGTGCCCGGCACAATTCCTTCCAATCCCAAAAACGTTTTTTCTCTTCCCCTTTCTCATAGACCGACTGTTCAAGCCTCCAAGCCCGAGTAAAGACCGCTTCATCAATTTTCTCTCCAGCCAAGAACGCCTTTCGCTCTTCTGCCGAATGCCATATTTTCTCTTCTACGGCATTGGGGGCAATCCCAAGTCGGAGCAGTGCCCGATTACGCCACGGGGCCTCGCCGAGATTGTCCACATAATCCGTATGTCGACGCACGTAGTCCCGCCAGCCATAGAGCGCTATCACTACTATCCCTAGCGAGAGCAAAAATATGTTACCTCCCAAGAATGGCCCAAAGAGTATCCCGATAAAAAAAGCTCCTCCCAACAAAAAGAGTGGGGCTGGAATAGAGAGGAGAACAATGGCGAGAGCTGCAATACTGGCTAAAACGGCAAGCCCTAGTCCCCAGATAATAACGCTCGCCCGCACCACAGCGCCGAGAAGACTGACAAGAATGTTGTTACTAACAGACTGAAGGAAAAGAATAGGGTGAAAACCCCGCCACATACGAAAGCTAATATCTCGCTTCCACGGAGCAAACAGCGTCCTCATCAGTCCCCAAATATTGAAACGATGGAAGACGTAGCGAATTGCATTCCCCGCAATACGCAGTGTTCCAAATAAACCGGTCGTATAGTACCAAAGAAAAAAGTTCATGTGTTTCTGTTTCTATCTTGCTACCATTGTACCGCTCCCCAGGGCATTATGAAAGTAAATCGAAGGAAGAGTTCTCATAAACAATCTTGCCGAGAGTCCTCACGTAGAGAACCCCCGGCATAATCAGTTGGCCACAGGCTGAGTGAAAAGTGGCGTCTTATCGAACACCGGGATGACACGGGCCATGTCACCACCCCGACGGTAGCGCAGATCTCCCAAACGCCATACCCCATCCTCTCTCGAAGGAATGGTTTGAATAGCTCCGCCGCAATCGTTGTAAACTGGGCAGAGCATTGGCATGGCTCGCACCTTGGGACAGCGAGTACAACCCGAATTTCCTCGGAACCAGATGGCATGCGACACATCAATAGCCGAGACCTTCAAGCGTTTGACCACTCGACACAGAAGCGGTCGGACGATTGATCCGAGCTTCTGATTCTCGATTACTCCCGTTCCTCGGACGATTCCGGTCGAGATCACGAACCGCATCACATGCACGTCGACTGGGAAAGCATCCGAGGGCATCTTGATGACCCCGCGCTCAGCCAAGTAGAGTGCATACAAGGACAGGATCTTGGCTCCAAAGCCTGGAAGCGGATCACCGCCCGGAAACTGGCGCTTGAATACCAGAGCGTCTTCGATGGGGGTCGTATTCCCAAGCCTGAACATCCGGCGCGGATCACCCCAAAATTCCTGGAAAAGCGTCTGGGCGCAGCGTGGCCAGTACCGAGCAGAGTCGCGCGGGCAGCCGACCTTGTACTTTCGCAGGATCTGTTCGATCTCTTCTGGAGGGATACCCACCACGATCGGCAGGTACATCTCTGGATGTTCGGCCCACATACGCACATGGCTCGCATACACCGCATCGCTCAGCTCGCGCCGATCGGTTAGCGTCGCGAAAAAAAGCCACTGCTGGTGGAGCAAACTTCCACACTCCATGCCATCAGGAATGTGTTTCCACTGGACTGCATCACGCTCCTTGACGATGGGTCCCGAGCGGAAATCAGCATAGAGTGGGCGAATGACATACATCGCCCGCTCCTCATCGAGCTCGATGTCAAAACGGGCACTCGTGTGTCTCACGGAACTTCCTTTCGAGCATGAGTTCGGCCACCAGACCGTTCTTAGCATGTTTGGTGGGTTGATCTACTACTCGTGCACGGATACGCTTCCACAGTTGGAGCTGAGGAGCATCCGCTTCGCTTTCGTATACCACCCGCGCGTATTCACCCCCTTCTTCAAGCTGGAGGTGGAAGAGCCGGCTTAGGTGTTCGAGCAAATTGCGGACATGTGAACCCGCCTTGAAACATTCGAGAAGCACTCGACGGTAGTAGGGATTGTCGTACGTCTGCGCTCGCAAAAGGTCAGCGATTTTTCTCACCCCCGACCAGCGTTCCAGCTGCGATCGAGAATAGTCCGGATATCGGTAATGACCAATGAGCCGGCGGATACGTCGAGCATGTCCATACAGATACTCTTCCTTGCGGAAACGAATATCCTCGAGCAAGATCTGGCGGTAGAGCAGGTGGTCAGATTTATCGAACGTGAAGTAGATTCCACGCTCAACGGCACCTGGGCCAGGCACCCACCAACGATCCTTCGTCTTCCATGTCTCTCGACACTCCAAGACGATCTCCGCCATGCACTCTTCAAGAAGGACATGAACCAACTCTAGTTCTTCGGCAGTGAGCTTGCGCACGCGCGTGCGTGGCTTGAGCCACCACCGCCCATTCTTCAGTCTTTGCCCTTCTTCATCGCGTTCTCGCTCTTCCAGTTGAGCATAAGGCCGTGTCCGTGAGTAGCCGATTTCAAGCAGGACCGCTTCGGAAACCAAAACCCCTTCATGCTGGACTGGACCGAGCACTGCAATCAGTCGAGCAAAGGGTAAGCTATCTCGACGACGAGTACCGTTGTCGATGAGTTCGGGGACGGCGTTCCGTAGCACGATGACGAAGCGCGCAAACTGCTTCAAGTTTTGTCCGTCACGTTGGACCTTGCCGAGTGTTACCACTCGGACAGGGGGAGATGTCTTCATGGTGAACCTTGCAAAAGTTGTTAAAGCAACGATATTTCAATGTAACAAAGAAAAGATAAGGAGGAAATATTGCCTCCGTGCAAGATTTGTGTCTAAAAAACGCCCCGGGTGGGGCGCTTTGATTATTTCTTCATTTTGCGGCGGATGAAGGCTGGTATTTCGAGGTCTTCTTCCTCCACAATATCTTTAGACTCCTGACGGAGGGTAAAATTCTTGGGCTGGATCTTTTCTTCGATGATCATCGGGGTAGGTTCAATCTTTCTGGTTGGAAACACGATCTTGTCTTCCTCCTCTTCGACGACTTCTTCGCGCTCCTGGGATACTCGAGGAGGCGTATGCGTCATCACGGAACCGATAGTAGGTGACTTGGCCTTATTGACGAGTCCAATGGGAGCTTCATTAAATTTACCAGAGTCAAAACCGGTAGCCACCACGGTAATCTGAACATCACCCTTACGGATCTGATCATCGACGACCGCACCAAAAATAACTTTGGCATTCGGATCAATTGTTTCAGTGATAATATTGGCGGCTTCGTTGATTTCAAGCATGGAAAGATCCGAAGACCCAGAAATATTGAAGAGAACGCCCTTGGCTCCATCAATCGAGAGCTCGAGGAGGGGTGAGTTGATAGCGGCCCGAGCGGCTTCGACGGCTCGGTTCTCGCCACTAGCGATACCGATCCCCATCAAGGCTGAGCCCGAGTCCTGCATAATAGCCCGCACGTCGGCAAAGTCGACATTGACGATACCTGGTTTGGTGATGAGGTCAGAAATACCCTGAACGCCTTGGCGCAGGACATCGTCGACGATACGGAAGGCACTGATCAGCGTAGTTTTGCGATCAATGATAGAGAGCAGTTTGTCGTTTGGGATAGTGATAAGCGTATCCACCCGATCCTTCAAGTTGTTGAGGCTTTCTTCAGCGATAGCGCGGCGTTGTGAGCCTTCGAAGGCAAATGGTCTGGTCACGACACCAACGGTGAGCGCACCGAGTTCTTTGGCCGTCTCTGCGACAATCGGCGCTGCGCCAGATCCGGTCCCACCGCCGAGGCCGCAAGTAACAAACACCATGTCGGCGCCTTTGAGAACTTCTTGGATCTCATCACGATTCTCCTCAGCAGCTTGGCGACCAATTTCTGGATTCATCCCCGCTCCAAGTCCCTTGGTCAAATTCTTTCCGATGTGGATTTTTTCTTGCGCTTTGGAATGATGTAAGGCCTGCGCATCAGTATTGATCGCAACAAATTCGACACCTTTGATTTTGGCATCGATCATGCGTGAAATAGCATTCCCACCAGAACCACCCACACCCACGACTTTAATTTTGGCAAAGGTTTCGATGTCAGGTTTAATTTCAGCCATAAGAAGAATCAATTAGATCGGGAGGATTGAATCGCTCTTGCATCGGTCGGGTCAACCGCTCGATGAACCACTCTATCATGCAAAAAGGAAGGGTGTCAACTCCACCACTTCCATCTTGACAAAAGGCAAAAATTCATCTTAAAAACAACTGCCAAACATCCCTGAATCCATTACGGAAGGAAGCGCTTAAAAAGATGTTCAATTTTCCCTGCCATTTCTTTGACTTGATCCGGTACTGCGTCCATTATTTTCCCACCACTCCCTGGCCGTGAACGAGAGAGTGAATTTTCTTCTAAAGAAAGGAGGAGGAGCCCTACCACGGTAGCAAAGCTCGGTCCATCTACCTGATCAAGGATACCACCGAGCGGCTTGGGATATCCGATCTGGGCCGGCAAGCGCAGTTTACGTTTGGCGAGATCAACAAGTCCTGGCATCAATGCGCCACCACCAGTCAGAATGATACCCGCTGGAAGCAATGCTTCGCGGTTGATGCTTTTGAGTTCAAGGTTCACGTAGTGCAAAATTTCCTCTAGTCGAGCTTCAATCACTTCAGCAATATGATGACGTGAAACAAGATCTGTTTCCTGAGAATCAAAGTCTCCCAAATCAATCTCTTCTTTTTTGTTGACTTCATGAGGTACCGCATGACCATATTTCCGTTTCAAAGCCTCAGCCACTTCGATCGAGGTCCGGAGCCCAATTGCAATGTCATTGGTCACATGAGCGCCACCCATCGGGAGTACAGCCAAGTGCAAGAGATCGCCATCTTCAAACACCGAAAGTGTAGTAGTGCTTGCACCAAGATTCACTACCACCACCCCCAACTCCTTCTGCTTCGGAGAAAGCACTGCTTCAGCTGAAGCCAGAGGTTCCGCAATAAAATGATGCCCACCGATGCCGGCGAGCTCGAGACTCCTGGTCAGGTTTTTCAAATAATTACTAGCAGTTCCAATCACAAGCGCTGATACTTCGAGCCGCACTCCCTTCAGACCGAGTGGATCCTTGATATTGGCTTCATCGTCCAACCGATAAGACTGTGGGACAACATGTAGAATCTCCCTGTTGGGTGAAAGTACCATGCGCATTTGTGTTTCTTCCACGAGACGCTCCAGGTCTTCCTCTGTGACTTCGCCATCCGATTTTCCGACAGCTACCACTCCCTGAGCGACTTGTGCAAAAAGCTCCGTCCCAGAAAGCGAAGCGGTAACATCCTCAGCAGGGACTCCCGCCATATGTTCCGCGGCCGAAAGGGCTGCATTGACAGTTTTGGCTACTTCTTCAGGTTGGACGACAATGCCTCGTCGAATCCCAACGGAAAGTGCCGTACCTACGCCAATCACTCGTGGTACTCCACCGTCTTTAGCAACTTCGGCAATCACCGCTCGTACAGTAGCGGTGCCGATATCTAGCCCAACGATGATATGTTTCTTGGCCATACGATGAAATGTCCTGGGTCAGCATGATAAAAAATGGCCACCCAAGTGCATGGGAAGTATTATACCACTACACCGATGCATTGGTGTAGTGGCACACTACCCATTGAAAGAGTCTCCAAATACGAGCACACAAAAGAAAAAGGATGGCTTGGCCTACCAAAACCACATCAAGTCAACTCTATACTAGCGTAACCAGTGCCCAGATATGAGGAAGAAGAATAATCAGTCCAATGAGGAACGCCATAGCTGATCCGATCAGTACTGCTCCGGCGACAATATCTTTCACCACTTTGACGTACGGATGAATGCGGGGCTTCAGCATATCGAGTAGCCGTTCAAATGCCGTGTTAAAAAGTTCGAGCGTTAGCACGGTACCAATCAAAAGCAGCATCACCGAACGTTCTATTGAAGAAAGTGGGAAGAAAAAAGTAAGCATAACCGCCACTATGCCCACCACTACTTCAATTTGAAAATTTCGCTCCTCCCGCAGTGCATAGGAGAGTCCTGCCAGAGCATGTGAGAAACTTTTCCGGAAAGAACGCCACAAATGAATCAAGGTCATACACAGTTACGTATTTGTTTTTAAGCGAGCTGGTCAGTCACCGCATCTTGGATCGCAAACATGGCTTCACTGTGATCGTATCCAAGGAGATGCAATACCCCGTGCGAGAACACAAAGACAAACTCTTTCTTCCATGATACACCATCTTCCTTGGCCGAGCGTTTGATGAACGGAAGTGAAAGAATCAGCGTACCGAGCTCGAGTGTCTTGGCTTGCGATTTTCGAACCATGTCTGGATTTTCAAATTCCCCAAAAGACAAAACGTCCGTTGTCTTGTTCTTGCCACGGTATTTTTGGTTGAGTTGGGCCATCTTGGCATCCGAAACAAACACTACTTCCAATTTGACCCCCCGTGTAGCAATACCAAAAGTCTTGGGGGAGGATCGCTGACAACTTTCACGAACGATTGAACGCAAAAAAACTTCCGAAATCCCACTCGGAAGCTTCGCTGGAGCAAGTGACAACGAGACACGCATACTTACTGAAGACGCTTGGCTACTACCGCTCGCACCAGCCCGCCGTCGGCCTGGCCAGCACTTTCTTTCATGACAGCCCCAATGACTCGGCCCATGTCCTTGACCGTTACCTCTCCTAGTGAAGCAATCACCCGATCAACAAGAGCTTCAGTGGCTTCTGACGAAAGAGTTGCTGGAAGATACGGGGTGATGAAAACAAGTTCTCCTTCTTCTTTCTCAACAAGATCCTGGCGATTGCCCACTTGGTACTGTTCGATACTGTCTTTGCGCTGCTTGACGAGACGTTTTACCACTTCCTGCACTTCATCATCGGAAAACTCAACTACTGGCTTGCGCTTTTCGATGGCCACATTTTTGAGAGCACTCTGAAGAAAACGGAGGGTATCCCGCTTTGTTACCTCTCCCGCCTTCATAGCGTTTTTGAGCTCATCGTTAATCTGTGCGATAAGTGACATAACCAAAAAATAATTACTTAATGGTTGTATTGTCTCATGGCTCTCTGATTACTGGAATCCCATAACCATAAAAGCCATGTAACCATAAAACCATCAGGTTAGATGCGCTTCTTGATATCGCGAAGCGCGTCTTCGTCGAACTTGCCGAGCTTCTTGAGACGGTCGATTTCCTTGCGGATTTTAACCTTGTACAACGCTTCATTGCGACGCGCCGGTTTACTTTTTTCTTCAACTCGAAAACGAAGCTTCCGCACTTGGCGCAAGACTCCACTCTGCTGGACACGACGCGAAAAGCGCCGAATTAAGCTTTCGGTTGTTTCTTTTTCCTTCCGTTTGATGTGAATCATAGAAACCTCCTTTCTGTAGAGCTGAGCTCTCTTCCTTATCCACCCATAAGATGAAGGTGGAGGTGCGGCACTTCTTGACCTCCTCCTTCCCCTACGTGGATCACCAGTTTATATCCTTTTTCAGAAATATTCAAGTCTCGAGCCACATCCCGAGCTACCCGAAACATTTTCCCCACCAACGCCTCATCCTCATCTTCCATAGTGGCAATAGAAACAATCAGTCGTTTGGGAACTATCAGTATATGGACAGGAGCCTTGGGATGAATGTCGTCGAACACCATAATATCCTCATCTTCATAGCGAAAAGTAGCTGGAATTTCCCGATCACGGATTTTTTCAAACACCGTTTTCATGGCTTTGGACTATTCTTTTTCCTTCGCTTCTTTTGGCTTTTCGCCCTTCCCCTCTTCATCGTCTTCATCATCGTCTTCAAGCTTGGGGAGCGGAAGTCCATTGGGGCCCATCAATGCCTGATTAGCCTTGAGGAGCTTCTTCACGGCATCCACCAACTTTTCCTGAATCACTGTTTCTTGGGTACCTGACACCATATCTTTCACAATTGCCGTTTCGTCGAGCACCTCTTTCTGGCCGATGATAATCGTAATTTCCACTCCGAGTCGATTGGCCACGCGCAGTTGTGATTTCAGCGTACCACGCCCAAAGGATTCAGCAATGAGCACTCCGTTCTTTTCGAGTTCAGCGAATAGTTTGAGACTTTTCTTCTTGGCCATAGCACCGAGTTGAGCGAGGAAAACTCGAGGTTTGGGCTCGACATATGGCTTCACCTGGGTACGTTTCATTTCGAGGACAATCCGATCAATACCAAGACCAAACCCAATAGCTGGGGTTGCTTCTCCACCCAAGGACTCGACTAAACGATCATAACGGCCGCCGCCGCCCAAAGAGTATCCCTTGCCTGTTTCATCGGTAGAGCGAATTTCAAACACGGTCCGGGTATAATAATCAAGCCCGCGCACCAGTCGAGTATTAATGATGTACGGCAAGTCAAGTTCATCGAGATATTCGAGAAGATGCTTGAAGTGGTCACGTGATTCCGTGTCGAGATAGTCCAAAGACTGAGGAGCATGCGTGGTAATCTGAACACACTTCTCTTCCTTACAGTCAAGAATTCTGAGTGGATTCTGAATAAGACGTTCCTTACAGTTCTGGCAGAGTTTATGTTTTTGAGACTCGAGATAGCGGACCAAAACTTTTTCATAATCTCGCCGTGACTCCAGAGTCCCGATTGAGTTCACTTGGAATTCAATATTTTTTAAACCGAGATCCTTGACAACCCGATACGCCAACTGAATCACCTGAGCATCGAGAATTGGATCTTCTTCACCAAAAACATCAAAGTTAGCCTGAGTGTGCTCGCGATAGCGACCCTCTTGCGGACGATCATAGCGGAAGAGCGACCCCATCGAGAAAAGCTTGATCGGTTTGGCCATCACGCCCATACCATGCTCGATGTAGGCACGGCACAGCCCTGCAGTCATCTCTGGTCGAAGCGACACTCGGTCCCCTCCCCGAGTATTGAAGAGGTACATCTCTTTATCAATAATATCTGTTCCTTCGCCGATGGAACGAAGATAGAGATGGGCATACTCCACCATCGGAAGATCAATCCGACGATAGCCATACTCGTGCTGCGCATGAGAAAGAACCCTACGCACCCGCTCCCAATATGGTTGTTCATCGGGAAGAATATCGCGCATTCCACGCAGAGCCTGAAGTAACATCTCTTCTTCAACCAACCCCACCGGTGGCGCCTTTTTTTCAACAACTTTTTTCATTGCTTTCTTTCCTTTCGTCTTCTTGAGAGCCATTTTCTTCACTGTTTTCTTCTGTGCTTTGGCCATACGCGAAAAACCTAAGGGTTTATTAATTAAAAAAAATTATAGATCATAAGCACTAATAAAGCGTCACTTCGCTCAAAGGCCACGCCCTGAGCAATACTTTCCCAATAACGTCTTTTTTGTGAATAGGTCCGAAGGCTCGTGAATCATAGCTAAAGGCACGGTTATCTCCCATGACAAAGTACTCATCTTCACCAAGCTTCAGTTTTGGCATATCAGTTGTTTTGATGCCCGCATCGAGATAAACACTTTCGTCGAGAGCGAAACCTTCGTGGTGGATGTTGTTATAAATATATACAACACCTTTCTTAATCTCCACCGATTCTCCAGGAAGCCCAATCACTCGCTTGATATAAAATTGTTCTGGATTCTTGGGATACCGAAACACAATGGGTTCTTGGCGCTCGAAATCACAAAAGGGTTTGATGGCTCCTACCCCAGGAATATCGGTATGCTTGTAGCCAAACTCACTGATAATAAGGTACTGGCCATCCTCGAAATTCGGATCCATAGAAGCGCCCTGCACAAAGAACGGTTGGAAGAGGAAGACGCGAATGGGTATAATGATAACGACAGCCAAAAGTATCACCTTGACCATTTCGAGTAAAAGCCCACCCACGGAAAGATACTCTTCCTGAGGGTCATTGCCGGTAGGAGTTACGGGTTCAGTCGAAGCTACATTTACCATAGAAAATTTGAGAACAAATCCCCCCCAGTGTACCACGGAATACACGTGCGATCAAGAGTCTATTATCCGCTTGAATAAGCCAAAATGCCTGATTTCTCTGAAAAACATACCCGAGCTAACCCGGCTGCCAGCCGTTTTTCGTTAGGTAACACTTACCTCCATCCTCTTCGCCCGTCTCCCTCTCAAAAACCAAGGAGAGGAAGCTGGTGGCTGTCTTTTTTTACTTTTCTTGTCCTCTTCCTCATCGGAGGAATTGCTTTTTTTACCTTTGGGGCCAAGTTTACCCAGGCACTCCAGTTCGAAAACAAACCAATTTCTTTTTTTGAGGGCATCCGACAAGTGAGACAAGGCCTTTTCACTTCGGATGCCAAACTCCTCGGCGAACGTGAGGGTCGGATTAATGTCCTGCTCCTCGGCCGCGCAGGCGAAGACAAACCTGGGAAACACCTCACTGACACCATCATACTCCTTTCGATTGATACAAAGGGAAAGAGACTTGCTCTGCTTTCTTTCCCTCGGGACCTACTCGTCCCCTTTCCCCAAAGCAACCAAGTAGCCAAAATCAACACCCTCTACCAATATGGGCTCGCCCAAGGACAAGGCGCCGATCTCATCAAAGAAAGCCTCGGTGAAATTACTGGTCTCCCAATCCATTACTTTGCTTCAATTGATTTCGATGGTTTTGAAAAAGTGATCGATGCCATCGGAGGTATCAACATAGAAGTGATGCACGATATCCACGACACTCGTTATCCAGGCCCCAACTACAGTTATGAAACATTTGAAGTGAAGCGAGGCTGGCAAAAACTCGATGGTAAAACTGCCCTCAAGTACGCGCGGGTGCGCCACGGCGATCCCGAAGGAGATTTCGGCCGAGCTAAAAGACAACAGCAAATCATGCAGGCTGTCCGCGAGAAAGCCTGGTCGCTTCCTACTTTCCTCAATCCCATCACTCTCGCCAATCTCATCGAAAGCCTCGGGGGGAGCGTTACGACCGATATCACGCCAGAAGTAGGCCGCAAGCTGCTCGAACTTGGGACAATCCTCGATACCAAAAACATCACGACGGTCGTCGTGGATGCCTGGAGAAAAGAAAGTTTGCTCCGCGTCACTCATGTCGAAGTGAGTGGTGTCCGAGCTTTCGCCCTCGTCCCTCGAAGCGACACCTGGACTGAAGTGGCATCCCTCGCGCAGAATATTTTCGATGAAACTAACCTTGAGGAACGCAAGAAAAAAATAGCCACTGAAGAAGCAAACCTCCTCATTCTCACTGCTCCCTCGACCCTCCCCGCCGCTGAATCCCTCGAACAAGATATCACCGAGCTCTTTCCGGTGAAGTCAGTAACTCTTCGAGTTATCCCAGCATTGGAAAAAGAAGTGGAAACCGCTATTATCCAAACACAAGGAAAACAGCAAAAGCTTTATACGCTCGACAGCCTAATCGGACGATACAACCTCGAGCGGAAAGAAGTTGTCGATATCACGCTCCCCGCTAATCTTCCTCACGCAGATTTTCTCGTGTTCTATACTCGAGACACCATTCCCGGTCTCCTCTATGAAGCCCCTACTACCAGAGAAAGCGAGGACTTTCAAGAACCCCTCCCCCTCCTCCCAGCTTCCACACTCTAAATTTCAAAGGTGAGTTACGAACTTTGAATCAACCGCACCATCAACCAACTATGTCTTTTTTCTCAGAGCTTTTTTCACGACGGAATACTACCCTTACCACAAACCAACCTACTTGTATCGTTGGTCTGGGAAATCCCGGAAAAAAATATGCGACTACCCGACACAACCTCGGTTTCCTCATGATTGAATATCTCCAAAGAGAGTGGGGTGGGAGCGAATGGCACCTTGAGAAAAAATTCCAGGCGGAAGTAAGTGAAACAAATTATGCCGGAAGAAAAATTTTCCTCATAAAGCCCCAGACCTTCATGAATAACTCCGGCCGAAGCGTCCGAGCACTCCTCGACTTCTACAAGACCACTCCCACTGATCTCATCATCCTCCATGACGAAGTCGATATTCCCTTTGGACGAATCAAAACAACTCTCTCCTCACGTGCCGCTGGCCACAATGGTGTCAAAGATATTATCGACAAACTCGGCACCCAAGATTTCCGCCGCCTCCGTCTCGGTGTCGGGAAAAGTGCCAATCCAAACATCTCTACATCTGATCATGTCTTACAACCATTCTCAGAAGACGAATCAAAATTTCTCCCTTCTATCTTCAAAGAAACTGAAGTCGTACTAAAACAGTTCGTATCATAAAGAATCTTCAGCAAAAAAGAAAAGACCCCTAACTGGGGTCCTTTTCTTAGAGCTTGGAGAGGACTACTTCTTCTCCTCTTTCTTTACTTCTTTCTTCTCTCCTTCGGTAAGAGCGGCACCTTCAGGGGTTTCTTTCACCACGCCCTCGACTTTTGTCACGTCCATTTCTACTTTCTCATTGAGCGCATTCATCTCGGCTTCGGTACGTGGAGGAGCGACAGTCGCTACGATGGTCTCCATATCGTCGAGCATCTGCACGCCATTTGGTAGCTTGATATCACACACCTTGATCACATCTTCAAAGGTGGCGAGTTTCGAGAGATCAACTTCGAGATTATGAGGAAGATCGTTGGGAAGACACTTCACCTTCACTTCTTCGAGCGAACGGACGAGTACGCCGGAAAGCGCCTTGACCGCTTCCGACTCACCCACAAATTCGAGCGGTACATCAGTCTCTATCTCTTCCTTCATGTTTACCTGGTAGAAATCGATATGGGTAAAGCGACCTGAGAGCGGGTGCACGGTGACCTCATGAATCAGTACGTTTACTGGTTTTTTTCCTTCTGGAACTACTTCAATAAGAGTACTCTCCCCTGCTGCTTTGTAGGCACGGGAAAAATCGAGATAATTCACCGAGAGTGAAATAGGCTCCACTTCACGACCATACAGAACAGCTGGAATAGCACCGTCAGCACGAAGCTTCCCGAGTGCTTTACCAGTTTCAGTACGAGGAATAACGGTAAGTTTGAGTGCAATAGTCATACAAGAAAAAATTAGTATCAATCAAATAAATTATTACTCTGTTTCAAAATACCTATGAACCAATCAACGCATCCACTTTTCCTTTCTCTTGTTTCAAAAACTGGTGCACTCCCAAAACATCATCCGGTGAAATCGGCTTTGCTTTGAGCAACCGCTTGACCTCACCCTGCTCCAAATCTGTCAGCACTCCCATAGAAACCACCCCTATTGGGGACATAGACACATATACAAGGCTCGACGCATGACAAGTCTCACAAGTGAGATGTAGGGTTGATCGCTTATCCTCCTGACTCAGGAGGAGCATCTTGGCTGGTCGGTACTCTTTGTTGCATACCGGACAGTTGATAAGCGACTTCAAGTTGTCGAGAAGTGGTTTCACAAGATTTGATAAGGACAGTTTACCTTGTTTGAGCACTTAAAACGAACGCTCAGCAGGGACCAAAAATGCCTTTTAGAAAGGAATTTTTGAGTAGCGGTAGTGTATCAAGAATTTAGATGGAGGTCAACCCCGCACCAATTTCTACAAAAACTTCGTTATATCAGAGAGCCTGCTATAAAACATCGGCCTCGACTCCTCCTTATTACTAGTCCTTGCAAAAATTGGTACGGGACAAACCTAGGCCATGCGTCCCAAAATAGTGTTCAGTTCTTCGGGAGAATAGTACTCTATTAGTATCTTCCCGCCTTTCCCTCTCGACTGAATTTTTACCTTAGTTCCTAGTTGCTCAGTCAACCATTCTTCTTTTGCCTGAACTTCAGGACTGGTCTCGCGGGCAGTCCGAATATGTGACCGCACTGCAACTGATCGAGCTTTCTCTTCTGTCTCACGAACAGTAAGCTCTTCTTTAAGAATCAGTTCAAACAAGGCTCGTTGCTTCTCAGAATTGTCGATAGCAAGAAGTGCCTTCGCATGTCCCTCAGAAAGCTTTCCCTCAATGACGGCTCGTTGGATTTCTACTGGAAGTGTGAGTAATCGAAGCGTATTGGCCACCGTACTACGACTCTTTCCCATTTTCTTGGCCACGTCTTCCTGTTGTAAACCAAACTCTTCTGCTAATCGAAGATAGGCCTTAGCTTCTTCAATCGGGTTCAGATCATGTCGTTGAATATTCTCGATGATAGCGAGCTCCAATTTTTCCTGATTGCCAACTTCTTTGACTACCACTGGAACGGTAACAAGGCCAGCTCGCTTAGCTGCCTGGAGACGCCGCTCTCCGGCAATCAGTTCATATCCGGTAGCAGTTTTGGTAACGATGAGTGGCTGAAGGATCCCATGCTCTTTAATAGAGTCCGAAAGTTCCGCTAGCTTAGCCTCGTCGAAATGGAGTCGTGGCTGATGCGGGTTAGGGACGATAGACCCAGTAGCGATCTCGTGGGTCACTGGCGTCTCTGGATGCGAAGCGGTAGCCTGAGGCAAAACAGCTGGTTTGGCAGTTGGCGTAGTTATCGTTTGCGACATTCCGACATTGTCTGGTCTTTTGGGTGGAATGAGCGAGGCCAGTCCCCGTCCCAACCCATATTGTTGACTCATAATTCCTCAAAAAGTTGATAGTACAATTTTAGCACGCTTTGTAATAGTTAGACTTTCATTTCTCCCTCCCGAGCAACAAGCTCTCGAACGACAGCTCGATAGGCGCGAGCTCCTTTGGAAAAGGCATCAAAGTCGAGGATGGATTTCCCAAATGATGGTGCTTCAGCGAGACGTACCGAGCGAGGAATGACACTTTCAAAAACTGGGCCAGGGAAATGTTTTCGCACTTCCGTCACCACTTGCTTAGCGAGACGATTACGCCGATCAAACAAAGTAAGCAGTGCACCAAAAATCTGCAGCTTGGGTTGGAGATGTTCACGGACCAGTTCTACCGTTCCCAAAAGTTGCGACAAACCTTCGAGTGCATAATACTCTGTTTGCACCGGAATGATCACTCCGTCGCTTGCTACTAATCCGTTGACCGTGAGGAGTCCCAGGGATGGCGGACTATCGATAAGAATATAATCAAACTGCGAACGTACCTGTCGGATCACTTGATGCAGACGAAATTCTCGCTCAGCGACATGCACCATCTCAATCTCGGCACCCGCCAAGTCTTGGGCAGCTGGAATAAGGTACAGGTTTTCGATACCAATATCGAGAATAATTTCTTCTGTAGGTAGCCCGAGAATCATCGCGTGATAAAGATTCTTCTCCAGATTTCTTACATGTACCCCAAGGCCAGAAGAGGCATTTCCCTGTGGATCGAGATCAACCAAAAGCACTCGCTTCCCCTCCTCAGTTAGGTAGCGAGCGACATTGATGGTGGTAGTGGTTTTCCCTACTCCACCCTTTTGATTGACGAAAGCAATAACGATAGCCATAACAAGAAAATATCAAAATCTAAATGTCGAATATCAAACAAGGCAACTCTCCTCCCAAGTATCTTTTTTTAGAATTTGTAATTTAAGCTTTGACATTTATACCTAGTATATTCCATTGACAAGCCCTCAGCAATTGCCTATCCTGGCTAGTGTTTAGCTTGCCGGGATGGCGGAATGGTAGACGCACGGGACTCAAAATCCCGCGATAGCAATATCATGAGAGTTCGAGTCTCTCTCCCGGCACCAAAACTGACTTTCCTTTAAGAGAAAAAAATCGGCGCGCGCAAAAACAGGAAAATGATAAGGTAATTTTTTTGCTCGGCTCTCCGCCAAAGGCTGGCGGGCGGCGGGGCGGAGCGAAACCTTCCATTTTTCAAAAATTCTTGGTAGAACAAGTTCGAGCTTGGTTGAATAAGTGCACATTGAAAGAGCTTCCGCCAAAGGCGGATCAGCCTCGGGCTGACAAGCCTCTCCCTGCACATATTTAAACCATACGGTGAAATACTTGCCAGTAAGCAGTAGGAAAGTAGATACGTCGGACTTTTATCTGTCTTGAACGGAGAAAAAGGTTTTGGCGATATCTATGATAGAGGCACCAACAATTTTTACTCATTTGCTACACAGCGAACAAAATGGGCATAGATCGCTTTTTGCTGAGAACTACGAGCAATGCCAGCCGTATCATCCCTAAGGGAAATTTTTAAGTTGTCACTAGCACCATTTTCGGTAGACGTGAGGAATGAAGCCACTCCAGTATCACGACCCTGGGAACCAGAGACCGTAAATCCTCCTCCTAAATTTAACTCTAGGTGCGTCAATCCGTTTGGTTTGAGTGCTACCCCGACATCGATTGGAGCTATACCCCGCCAGCCGAAGCTACTCCACGGTACCGATACACTAGGATCAGCGGGACTAATAGCCTGTGCCAAAGTATTCCACTCACTATCACTTGGAATATGCCAATCTGCCGGGCAGATTCCCTGTGCCCCTTCGGTCGTCACATATTGCATCGCCTCGTCCCAAGTATAAAGACCGCCGTCTGGCTCGTTGGGATGGTCAGTAGTACAGTTTGATGGATTATCACCATAACAGTAATATTCAATAGTGCCATTATTGGTTTGTGACGTGCTTGTGTCAAGCCTTGATCCAACTCGCATACTCTGCTTGGTCCAACACATATCCGCAATCTCGATCACGTCGTAGGTATTCCCATCGGTATCATCGACTGTTGTATTACACTTCGGTCGCGGCTTGATCCCGAGCTCTATCACACGAGAGGTCTGTCGATAGAATCCTTCGGTTTTGATACGGACCACCTTGTCGCGCCATGCCGTATCACTACAAGAAATTTGAACATCGCTCCCATCAAAGAAAGAGACCTCGAACGTATAGACTGGCTCATTGGAGCTTGTGGCTACTATTTTGTTGGTCGTCGTATCACAGGTAGATCCAGCGGTCACCCCATCAAGACCATCCGCCACATCGTTAAGTGTAGGATCCGTTGGCATGGGATTATTAATATCCACCGCAGCATAGGAAGGGGAATTATCAATGTAGATCCTCTTTAAAATACGCTCAATGCCACTGTCAGCTGCCTGAAAAGCCACCACTGACTTCTGAGTGGAAAAACTGCTTTTCTTCTCCAAAGAAGCCACTGTCACCACTGAAAGGCCAGAAGCTAGGAGAATAGCAAGAAGGATAATCGTGAAAGCGATAATCGAACCATGTTTGGTGCGTTTGAGAAAAGACATATTTGTAGTGTATACCATTCCACGGGTACTTCAAAAGTTTTCCGTAAAAGATATTCAACTTTTTACCTCCCTTGGAAAGAAAATTCGGCAGTCTTTTTGAGAAGAAAGGCGATTGTAAGCGGTCCTACTCCACCTGGAACTGGAGAAAGCCAGGCTTCTTTTGCGAGTACGCCATCTCGATCTACATCACCGCGTACTTTCCCATCCACATGAACATTACCTCCATCAATAACAATCGCCCCGGGAGAAAGCATATCAGCCGTAATAAGATCGGGAACACCGCAGGCCGTCACTATTACTCGAGCATTCCTTGTTTTTTTGGCAATGACTTCTTTTCCCTGACTACTCAAAACGTACTCACTGACCAATCCTTCAAGCGTCAGGGCCTCTCTTATAATCTCTCCAAGAAGTTCAGAATTAACAACAGCTACTCCCTGTTCTCGCTGAAAAGAAAACCCCGTGGCCCGAATAAGCTCTACTATGGCCCTCGGGAAGACGGGACAAGCTTCCTGGTCGCCCCCCAAGAATCGCTTCAGTGTCTCTTCATGAAACCCATCTACGTCTTTCTTAGGATCAAGAGCCCTTATAATAGTATCTGCCGGTAGATTGCCTGGGAGTGGGAGTTGTACCAAAATCCCATGAATATCCGCTCGCTGGTTCAACTCCTCGAGAGTTTTCAGGAGCTCCCCAGTAGTCACTGTGGCTGGAAAGAGATACTTCTCAAAATATATCCCAATTTCTTTGGCTCGCTCTTCTTTGAGGCCGATGTACTTGTGTGATTCGATATAGTCCCCCACGAGGATTGCAGCGAGGCCCGGTCGGACCCCTGAGCCTGCGATGCGCTCCTTCAAATCAACAAGGATGCGATCGGCAATCAGTTTTCCAGAGAGGAGTGTCATAGGCCTACAGTACAAACAGGAAAAAGAGAGCAGCAACAAGTATGCGATACACGCCAAAGGTGATAAACGTATGCGTTTCAATGTAACGCAAGAGAAACTTGACCGCAAAGATAGCCACGAGAAAAGCCGTCACAAATCCTACGCCTAGTAGCGTAAAATCGGCTGAAGAGAATAGGCTGCCATGTTTCAAGAGATCAAGAGTAGTGGCGGCAAGCATGGTTGGTACCGCCAAGAGAAAAGAGAACTCTACGATAGCTTTCCGCTTCAGTCCCAGTACGAGTCCTCCGAGAATGGTCGCCCCCGCTCGCGATACTCCTGGAATAACTGAGATGGCCTGGAAAAGGCCAATCCCCAAGGCTGTCCTATAGGAGAGTGTGGTGAGTTCAGTCCCTTCATCGATTTGCTTCCGATGCCAAAGTTCAAACAAGATGAGGATGAGACCGCCCACAAATAGAGCAACTACCACCGTCAGACTTGATTCAAAAAGCTTGCGGATGAACGTATAAAAAAGAAAGCCGATTCCAAGCGCTGGAAGAAGCGCCACCAAAACCTTTTGTACGAGGATTCTGTCAAAAAGAAGTCTGCGCCAGTAGAGGGCTACAATGGCACCGATAGCTCCAAGCTGAATGGCAATTTGAAATGTTTTTAAAAAATCTGTTTCCGGAAGGCTGAGAAGATCGGCGAAAAGAATGAGATGTCCTGTAGAAGAGATCGGCAAGAATTCGGTAATCCCCTCCACAATACCGAGGATAATAGCGTCAAGAATTGACATAAACGTAATTTCAAAACTCAAATTTCAAATTCTAAAATAAAATTTGAATTTTAAAATTTAAAGTTTAAGATATTATTTTGAAATTTGTAATTTAAAATTCAAAATAGTGTTCCGACTGGTTTGGTAATAACAGGCGCATGTTCGGTTTTGGCTGAATCAAGCAGTTCTTTCCGTCCATGCAATTCAGCGATAGCCTGCCAATCGCAGAATTCTGGATAACGTTTGAGTTGTTCTTCCAGAATCTCTACGGTAGCCCTCACATCCCCTGCCCCAGTATGAGCAGTGTTATGCTCCTTGTTGCAGTAGAGCTTATACGCTGCGGTAAGGTTACGGGGGGCAAACATATCTCTCGCTTCTTTACTATGATACAAAACTTTTACATCGATAACTTTTCTTGAAAGAAAATCAAAGCTTTTTCCTACTCGCGCAAATTCTGACTTAAGAAAAGGAAGATCAAAACCTACGATGTTAAAACCTGAGACATCAGCTCCATCAAACATCGCCCAGAGCTCATAGGAAAGCTTGGCAAAACTGGGTGCATCGGCCACATCCTGATCGTAGATGCCATTGATAGCACTCGCCTCCTCTGGAATTGGGTGCCCAGGATTGATTCGATGTACATTGGCAATAATCTCCCCTGATGGAAGGATCTTTTCGTAGGCGATTTCGATTATTTTGTCCTCGCTGGTCGAGAGACCTGTCGTTTCTAAGTCAAACACGACAAGCGGTCGGTCGAGCGGAAGAAGTTGGGGAATAATTGTTTGCATGCAATCTATTGTACCTGAAATCAGGTTCTTTGTCAGGAAAAGAAACAATATTATCCCACCACAAAACTAATAATTCGTCCCGGAATGTAGATAAATTTTTGTATGGTTTTTCCTTGGACAAAGTTTTTTACATTACTATCAGCCAAAGCTTGCTTTTTTGCTTCCACTTCAGTAGCTGTAGGTGACAGCTCGATCGTAGTCCGCACTTTGCCATTGACCTGGACCGCTATCTTTACGGTTTCGTCCACTATTTTCTTAGGATCATACTTAGGCCATGGTGCGAGAAAGATTGATTTCTTTTCACCTAATTGTGACCAAAGTTCTTCGGTGATATGTGGTGCCAAAGGAGCCAGAAGCGTAAGAAGAATTTTGAATATGGGATGCGGGATGTTGTTTTCTTTCTCCAAAGCATTTACAAACATCATCAGGCTACTAATAGCCGTGTTGAATTTCAGAGTTTCAAGATCCTCTGTCACCTTCTTAATTGTTTTATGAGTAAGGCTTTCGAGAGGTTTATTCGATGTTCGATATTCGATATTCGATATTCTATCCTGAAGCTTCCATACCTTGTCCAAGAAGCGGCGCAGTCCGATGATGCTCGCGGTATTCCAGGCCTTCATCTCGTCGAGTGGTCCCATAAACATCTCATAAAGCCGTAAACTATCCGCTCCAAATTCTTTCACAATCTGGTCAGGGTTAATCACGTTACCTTTTGACTTCGACATCTTATTACCATCTTCACCGAGGATAATCCCCTGATGGCGTAACTTCTGGAACGGCTCGTCAAAGTTGAGATGACCATGTTGCATGAGGGCTTTGGCAAAAAAGCGAGCATAAAGGAGATGAAGCACCGTGTGTTCCGCGCCACCCATATAGAAATCAACTGGGAGATATTTTTCCAAAGCCTTCTTCGAGGCAAACGCTTTCGTATTGTTTGGATCAGCAAAACGGAGGTAGTACCAACTCGAACACACAAAGGTATCCATGGTGTCGACTTCACGTCGGGCTGGTTTCTTGCACTTCGGACACTTCACTTTATGGAAACTCTTGGAACGTACCAGTGGCGACTCCCCCGTTGGTCGGAAATCGACATCCGTCGGTAGCTTCACGGGGAGGTCCTTTTCTGGCACGGGTACGGTCCCACAGTGTTCGCAGTAAATGATAGGGATCGGCGCACCCCAGTAGCGCTGGCGCGACACGAGCCAATCTCGCAAGCGATAGTTCACCACTTTCTTTCCTAGTCCCTCTTTCTTGAGCCACGCTACCATCTTCTCTCTTGCTTCATCAGAGACTAGTCCGGTAAATTCTCCTGAATCAACAAGAACACCATCATTTTTAAACCCAAATTCATTATTATTTTGATCCTTCAATTTTTGGAATACTTCATTTTCGTACTCACCTTTAGCTACCTTATAATCCTTATTTGCCAGATTATAAACAAACTGTGGGAATGAACCATTCTTAATATCAGATTTTTCCTGAGGAAAAATAACTTTCTGAATGTCTAAGCTTTGTTTTAATGCAAACTCCCTATCCCGTTCATCATGGGCAGGCACTCCCATTACTGCTCCCGTGCCGTAGGTTCCCAAAACATAATCCGCCACATACACTGGGAGACGCTTCCCTGTAAAGGGATGAATCACTTCAATTCCCTCGAGTTTAATACCAGTCTTTTCTTTATTGAGTTCTGTCCGCTCGAGGTCAGTCTTCTTTTTGCTCTTATCTAAGTATTTTTTGACCTCACTATAATTCTTGATTTCTCCCTTGAGTGTACCAAGGAGGGTATGCTCGGGAGCGATCACCACATAGGTGCAGCCAAAGATCGTATCGAGGCGCGTGGTAAAGACGCGGACTTCTTCCTCGGTATTGGCCACATAAAACACTACCTCAGCCCCCTCTGAACGGCCAATCCAATTCTTCTGCGCTGCTTTAGTTGATTCAGGCCAGTTAATCTTATCCAACCCTGCAAGGAGGCCACTCACCTTCTTCCCTGTTTTACTTTTGGTATTCTCTACAAAATCAGTAATTTTGAAAAACCACTGTTCGAGATCTTTCTGAATCACAATGTCACCCGAGCGATCACACTTGCCATCAATCACTTGTTCATTGGCCAAAACCGTCTGACACGACGGACACCAGTTCACACTCGCTTTCTTTTTGTAGGCCAAGCCATTTTTGTAGAGAAAAAGGAATATCCATTGAGTCCATCTGTAGTACTCGGGACTCGAGGTATTAATTTCTCGGTCCCAATCATAGGAGAGGCCAACGGATTTAATTTGCCGGGTGAAGTTCTTGATCGACTCTTTAGTTTTCTTGCTCGGGTGAATCCCTGTTTTAATCGAAAAGTTCTCAGCTGGGAGCCCAAACGCATCCCACCCCATCGGGTGAAGCACCTCATACCCTTGGAAACGCTTGAAGCGAGCATAAATATCGGTGGCCGTGAAATTCTCCACATGTCCCACATGCAACCCATCCCCTGAAGGGTATGGGAACATGTCGAGGATATAGTATTTCCCCTTCTTCCCCTTCGCTTGGGAGTGGCCTTGTTTTTCCCAGACTCCTTGCCATTTCTTCTCGATTTTTTCCGGTTGGTACTTTTGCTGCATACGGTCTTTCCTTTAGAAGCTAATGAAGCTTTGGCAGCTAATAGAGCCGCCCCAAGTTCCCCAACTCTAGCTTAGTTTAAGCCTTTTTTCAAGACGCCGACTGATACAGACTTAAGCTGACTCATACTGACTCCCGTAGCTGTTCCTGCTTTCTTTTCAAAGAAAAAACAAAAGCTCATCTCAACAAAATAAGAGAGATGAGCTACTGCCATGATGAAGTTCTCTTTATATCCGGCTAAAGAAACCGTCCACCACTCGCTTGGCCACTCGGTACACCACCCAGATAGCGCCGAGCATAATGAGAAGGATGGGAAGACCAGAGATGAGAAATACTACGAGGCCGCTTCCGAGAACAAGGAGTGCGTCGACAAGCGTATTGAGAGCATTCTTGAAAACATTGCCTCGTTTAAATTCGCCAGCGTCTCCCTGCACCTGTGGGTCTTCGGTAATGTTGAGGTTGATCGTTACGAGAGCCGTTTGCCCTTCGATATAGCGAGCTTGCTGTTCCAAAGATTCAATCTCTGAACGCACCATCGTCAGTTGTTGGGTAATTTCCAACACATCACTGACTCGAGTCGCTGTTCCAAGGAGGTTCTCATACGCTTTTTCTTCAGCTCGTTTGTTGTTCAGCCGAGCCGTAAGATCAATGTCCTGGGCGGTCATGTCAGTCGATCCCACATTTTCGCTCGTCACTTGGTCAGCCGTCTGCTTAATTTCAGTGAGAGTGGTATCAAAGCGATCAGCTGGCACCTTGACCGTCATCCAGGCCGTACGTATTCCTCGTTCTGGCTGGGTTGCCGAAGAATTCTCAACAAAACCACCGACATTCTTCACGATTTCTCGCACCTTTCCTACCGTCCAATCCAAACTCTTGGCCCGCATATCGAGCGAGGCCGTGGTTGAGACTTTGCGCTCGGCACTCACCACACTGCCGCCCATCATCGATTGTCTGGACTTCTCCATCATCGGGGCTCCCATCGCCATCGGAGGAACAGCCATGCCCATGGCACCATCTTCCGCTATACCCACCATCATATCCTGTGGTCCATCCCACTCCATTCCTCGTTCGCCCATCATCTTCCCTGGGTACGACTGCACATGCTTTTTCATGACCACTGGGTCTGGGCCACTACCTTGTGAAAATACTGAAGCCACAAATAAAACCAGGGCCATGGAAGCAAGCACCAGCGCTCCACTGGCAAGTGCCTTTGCCCAACGCGAACTCAACATATGTGTTTTTTAGAAATTAAAAAATGATTTCTCTACATGAAGTCTACTCCATAAGGTGAAATACACAAACAGGATACTTCCTCTTGCTAAATTTTTTGAGGAGGATTATGCTAGCGGCAAGATCCATTGTCCAGAGAAAGGAGACGGATCATGTTCTTTCGTGTCACACAAATGGTCATCACGACTTGCCTCGCCTTCTTCATGAGTCTCGCCTTTGCCGATCCTCAGCAAAAATCGGAGCAGAAATGGGTCCCTTACTCGATCCGAGGGCTCTTCTTGGCTCCAGGAGCGCCAGCTTTCTTCCTTGTACTGGAAACACAAACTGCCGCCTGCGCCTCATGGGAAGATAAAATCCAATGTGAGCAAGTATGGAATCAACTTCCAAACGGATTCATTTCCATGGGAGACGAAGTGCAGTACACCCGTATCCATAACGGGAGCAGCCAACAGGTCCGCGTGGGGCAGCCTTCCTTCTGCATCATAGCCTGGGCCGCAGGTAGACTGAATGATGCCAGTGCGTGCAACGATCTCTGGGAAGCTTTCGTCAAGGAAAAGGCCGAAACGGCTATCTAGCGATATAAGTTGAAAAAACACGTTACCCTTAAGGTCGACGTGTTCTTCATTTCCAAGAAAGAATTACTGAGAAACAATCTGTGGGCCACGGCGACTGGCATGCTTCCGAGCCACTTTAATACGAGTAAATTCTTTTTCAATCATAGCGGCCAAGCGAGCGTACTCTTCCTCACTCATATCAATAGCCTGATTGCGAATTTCTTCCGCGCGTTTCTTGGCTTCTTCCGCTCGAGCGATATCAATATCCTCTGCTCGTTCAGCTGTATCAGCGAGAATCGTGAGAATATCATTGTCAAACTCAACAAAGCCTCCAGAAACGGCCACCACTTCTGTCTTCCCTTCAGCCGTCTTGAGGAGGGCCTCCCCCGCTTTAATCGCTCCAATATACGGAACGTGTTCAGCGAGGATGGTCACCTCACCATCAGCAATAGGCAAAGTCACTTCGGCTACTTCAGTTTCAAGCAGCAGTCGTTCGGGTGTCACCAGTTTTACATGGAATGTTTTCATGTTATTACTTGGCGGCAGCGATCACTTCATCAATCGAACCCTTCATATAGAAATCTTGTTCTCCGATATGATCAAGTCCACCAGAAAGAATTTTCTCAAAGCCACTAATGGTATCTTCGAGCTTCACGTATTTCCCAGGCGCTCCGGTAAATTGCTCAGCCACGAAAAACGGCTGCGAGAGATATTTCTGAATTTTACGGGCTCGGGCTACCGTTTGTTTGTCTTCTTCGGTGAGCTCTTCCATACCGAGAATGGCGATGATGTCCTGAAGATCCTTGTACCGCTGGAGTACCCGTTGCACACCACGAGCCACTATATAGTGACGCTCTCCGACAATCTGCGGATCGAGAATGGTCGAACTTGAGTCGAGCGGATCAACAGCCGGATAAATACCAATTTCGGTCAAAGCACGATTCAAAACAACGGTGGAATCGAGATGAGCAAAGGTAGCGGCTGGAGCTGGATCAGTCAAGTCATCGGCTGGTACATAAACGGCCTGTACCGACGTAATCGAACCTTTCTTGGTCGAGGTGATGCGTTCCTGGAGCCCACCCATTTCTTCAGCAAGGGTTGGCTGATACCCTACCGCACTCGGGATGCGCCCGAGGAGCGCTGATACTTCCGAACCAGCCTGGGTAAAACGGAAAATATTATCAACGAAAAGAAGTACGTCTTTTCCCTCGGCATCACGGAATTCTTCAGCCATAGTAAGGGCTGAAAGGGCTACACGTTGGCGTGATCCTGGTGGCTCATTCATTTGGCCAAAGACCAGTGCCGTCTTATCCAAAACACCCGACTCTTTCATTTCATGATAGAGGTCATTCCCTTCACGCGTACGTTCCCCGACACCTGCAAAGACCGAGTAGCCACCGTGCTCTTGAGCGATGTTACGAATAAGCTCCTGAATCACCACTGTCTTTCCCACACCAGCCCCACCAAAAAGACCAACCTTTCCACCTTTCATGAAAGGACAGATGAGGTCGATGGATTTTATACCAGTTTCAAAGACTTCAGCGCGAGTTGATTGTTCTTCAAACGAAGGCGCCTTGCGATGAATCGGGCGCTTCACTTCAGCTTGGACATCTTCCTTCCCATCAATAGCGCGGCCCAATACATCAAACATCCGGCCGAGGACCGCTTTCCCGACAGGAACACTAATCGGGGCACCTGTCGCCACCACTTCGGTACCGCGCGCCAAACCATCAGTCGAACCCATCGCGACGGCTCGGACCCGGTTTCCCCCGAGGTGTTGATGTACTTCGGCCACCAACTTCCCCTCTTTAAGAGTCACTTCCAAAGCATCGTAAATCTTGGGGAGTTCTGCCCCATCTTTGAATTCGACATCGACTACTGGTCCGATGACTTGAATGATTGTTCCTGTATTCATAAGCGCTTAGTTATAAAAATATTATCCCTGCACTGCCGCCATTCCCGCTGAGAGTTCCGCAATTTCTTGTGTAATCTTTTGCTGCCGGAGCTGGTTGTAGGCGAGGGTGAGGTCAGTGGTCATTTCTTTGGCGGCATCAGTGGCACTGCGCATCGCCACCATCCGAGCGGCTTCCTGTGACGCATTGGACTCGAGGACGGCGTGATAGAGTTCCGCTTCAATAAGGCGTGGAATGAGATTTTCCAAAACTGTTTCTGGTAATGGTTCAATCACGAAGTCACCTTTGGCTGGCACATCGGTTTTGAGTCCGATTTCATCCAGCATTTTCTTGGCATCCTTTTCTGTTACCGGCAAGAGCCCTCGGACTTTCACTTTCTGAACGAGCGCTGAAACATAATCGGTATAGACCATCACCACGCGATCTACTCGCTCTGCATTGAATTCATCGAGAATCACTTTGGTTACCGGTCGCATGTCGGTAACGCGAGGATAGTCAAAGATATCAGGAAAGGAAGCAATGATGTCACCCTTCATACGGCGTACCGCTTGTTCCCCCTTTTTTCCTAAGGTAATAAAGACTGCCCCACGACTCTCATCCTCTGCTCTTGCTTCACGCAATTTCTTGAGGACTTGGGTATTAAATGAACCGCAGAGACCACGATTGGAGGTAACCACCACGTAGAGCTCTTTTTTGATCGGTCGATCGGTGAGAAGCGGATGATTTTCGAGGCGTACTGCTTCGGTTACTCGATGAAGAATGGAGATGGCGGATTGAGCATAAGGACGCATGGCGATTGCTCGCTCTACCGCCCGGCGCATTTTGACAGCACTAATCATCTCCATAGCTCGGGTGATTTTCCCGGTGGACTTTACTCCTTTGATTCGACGTCGGATATCCTTCCCGCTTGGCATAGAGACTTAGGCAACGAAATCTTTTTTGAATGATTCAACATGCTGTTTGAGCGTAGCTTCCACTCCTTCTGTTAGAGCTTTTTCTTTACGGATCGCTTCGATAGCCTCTTTTCCTTCCGTATCAAGATAGACCATGAATTCCTTCTCGAAGCGGCCGATTGCGTCCACCTTCACATCATCCAAGTGCCCACGCGAGAGAGCGAAGAGGATAGCCACTTCTTTTTCGACAGGAATCGGTGCATATTGTGACTGCTTCAAAACTTCCACTGCCCGACGACCACGTTCGATGAGTGCCTTGGTCTTTTCATCGAGGTCTGATCCAAACTGGGCAAAGGCTTCGAGTTCGCGGTACTGAGCGAGATCGAGGCGGAGCGTACCCGATACCTGCTTCATCGCCTTGATCTGAGCAGCCGAACCCACACGCGATACCGAGATACCGACGTTTAAGGCTGGGCGAATACCTTTGTAGAAAAGATCGGATTCGAGGTAGATCTGTCCGTCGGTAATCGAGATGACGTTGGTAGGAATATAGGCCGACACATCGCCAGCTTGGGTTTCAATGATGGGGAGTGAGGTGAGTGATCCACCGCCACAAGTCGCATTCATTTTGGCACTGCGCTCGAGAAGGCGTGAGTGCACATAAAACACATCTCCTGGATAGGCTTCGCGTCCTGGCGGTCGACGAAGAATAAGGGAGATCTGACGATAGGCCACAGCGTGCTTGGAGAGATCATCGTAAATAACAAGCACGTCCTTGCCTTGATCCATGAAGTATTCGCCCATAGCGGTAGCAGCGTAGGGTGCGATATAGGAAAGTGCAGCAGACTCTGACACGCCAGCTACCACGATAGTGGTGTAGTCCATGGCGCCAGCTTTTTCGAGCTCAGTTTTGATGCGAGCCACCTTGGATTCCTTTTGACCGATAGCTACATAAAAACAAAGCACATTTTGGCCCTGCTGGTTGATGATGGTATCGATCGCGACGGCAGTCTTGCCAGTCTGACGATCGCCAATAATAAGCTCACGCTGTCCCCGACCGATAGGGATAAGAGCATCGATCGCCTTGATACCAGTTTGAAGCGGCTGATTGACCGACTGACGAGTAATAACACCAGGAGCAATTTTTTCTACGGGATAAAATTTTTCAGATTTGATCTCGCCCTTACCGTCGATAGCTTTTCCGAGAGCATTCACTACTCGACCTACCATTTTCTCCCCGACTGGGACCGAGAGAATTCGGCCCGTCGCTTTCACCTTGGCTCCCTCTTTAATATCACCCATCTCACCCATAATCATCACACCTACCTCGCTCTCTTCGAGGTTGAGGGCGACTCCGAGCGTACCATTTTCAAACTCCACCATCTCTGAAGCCATTACTTCAGACAGTCCAGCCACGCGCGCTACACCGTCTCCTGCTTCAAGCACAGTGCCAATAGCCTCGCGCTCTACTGCGACATGGAACTGGGAAAGTTCTTTTTTCAGTTCTTCAATGAGAGGATTGCTCATAGGCTATTTGCAAAGTGATTTACGGAGTTCTTTAAAGGCACGTTTGAGAGAGAAGTCATAACGGGTATCGGTCGTTTCGAGTCGTACCCCACCGAGGAGCGCTCTATCTTCATGAAAACTTATTTTGATTTTTTCTTTGCCGGGCGCGAGCAGTGTTTCAGCCTTCTTTTTGATGAGTTCTTCGGTGGCTGGAGAAAGCGGGTGAGCGGTGGTGGCCTTGACCGTTACTACTCCCGTCGTCTCTTCCTCGTACCGTTCCAGGGCTCGAACAATTTTTCCCGTCCGCTTGAGTAGGCGTTTGCGCACCAAAAATTGTTTCACGACTTGAGAGAGATCGCGAGAGCTCATCGTCCCCGCTTTTTCGAGCTCTCCCACGGCACGAACCAATTGTGCTTCGGCAATACGCATACTTATTCAAGAGACTTTTTGACAAGTTCGGTATCGACAGTGGCATCTACCTTGTTCCCCAAGACTCGCTCGGTAGCAAGAAGCACCACGCCTGCGAGCTCCTCTTTGGCTTCTCGGAGGAGTTTCGCTTGGTTTTCGGCGAGATGCGAATCAGCTTCTGTAATCATCCGATCAATTTTTTGCTTGGTCTCATCGAGCATCATGGCATCACGTTTCTTTGCATTACCTTCTGCCTCTACCAAAATACTGCGCGCTTCTTCACGGGCAGCAGCAAGAATTTTCTTTTCCTCTTCGATCACGCCCTGAAGCTTGGTTTGAGAAACCTCGGCATCTTTCAGTCCCTGCTCAATTTTCTTGGTGCGGGTTTCCAATGCCTTGAGAATTGGTTTATACGCATAGCGTTTGAGGACTAATAGAAGAATAAGGAAATTGACTGCCTGCGCAATGAGGAGTTTCCAATCAATTCCAAGTTTGGCCAAAATTTCCATACAGCAACATTAACAGCTCAAGGATTTGTTTGTTTATGGCGAGTTTGCGACGCAATCGAAGGGCGAGTAAGCTGTATGGTTCTATACAGCGTCGAGCTCTGAAGATTACAATAAAGAAATCGCCTAAACAAAAAATCCTAGCCGAAGAGAATCATGAGAGCGACTACAAGAGCATAAATAGCCACAGCTTCCGTCACGGCGATCGCAAGAATCATTGTGGTCTGCACCTTTCCCTGTGCCTCTGGGTTACGTCCGATAGCTTCCAAGGCCTTTGAGGCGAGAATACCGAGACCAATACCAGGCCCAATGGCACCGAGACCCATGGCGAGTGCCGCACCAAGCATTTTTGCTGCTTCGAGTTCCATAGTGTTACTTAAAACTTATTACTTATTTCAAAAACGTAAAACGTACACTTCTTTCACTGTGCTCGTTCGGAAATTAAGAAGATGCTTCTTATTTCACTCACTTCGCTTGTGAATAAAACGATTCGATTATACCCCAACTTTTCTAAGCTGTCCAATGAATAACATCCGCTGTCCTGAGCCTGTCAAAGAGTTTATCCTTACCCACCTCTTCGATAAACTCTCCTCGAGTCTGAGCGACCTCGGAGTCGCTGGCAGGATGATCACTCCATGATCAGTGCTCAGGTTCGAGCGTGGCCATCTTGAGAAAAACGAGGGTAAGCATCGCAAAGACCACTGCCTGGATAAATCCGACGAAAATCTCGAGGAAGAGAAACGGGAGTGGCAAAATATAGGGCACGAGGTGAAGCATTACTGTAAGCAAGACTTCTCCCGCGAAGACATTCCCAAACAAACGAAAAGTAAAAGAAATTGTTTTCCCAATTTCAGAAACAAGTTCCAGGATACCTACTGCTGTCCCAATCCCGTAGGGTTTATGGAACGGACTAATGAAAAACTTCTTGCCATACTTTACCAATCCCATCGCAGCAATCCCCGTAAACTGGATAGTGAGCACCGTGATGAGGGAAAGAGCCAAGGTAAAGTTGAGGTCGGCTGAAGTCGAGCGTAGGAATGGAATGATTGTGTGATGCCCACCGTGTTCACCCCACACCCCAATCGTACCGAGGCCTGGCAAGAGACCAGCCCAGTTGGAAAAGAGTACGAAAAGGAAGATAGTCGCGATCAAGGGAAAGAATTGGAGTGCCTGCTTGCGATCCTGAGTCACTGACTGAACGAGATCGAGAAGAGCTTCAAGGACGATTTCAAAGACATTTTGGATTCCCTGCGGGACTTCACGCCAATTCTTTACCACTGAACGCGAAAGCAGCATGAGTCCACCAGAAACAATCGCTCCAATGAGAAAGGCATTGGTTATGGGAAAGTTTCCAACATGGAAGAGTTCTTCAGCTGCAATTGATATTTCCATATAAACAAAAAGACGCTTAGGAGCTTTTACAATCAGGCTCAAAAAGCGCCTCTAGTGTAGCAGTCAAAACGAGTTGGGTCAAACCTCGAAAAAATTAGTGCGTTTCTTCCAATCCAATAGCCGAAGAGAGATGCTTGCCATTCTTTTCAACCCGTGTTCCTTCCTCCAAAGAAGCTCCTGCCATTTTAGGGTGGACAATTTCACTGACTCCCCGCGCCAATTCTTCCTCACGTATCATTCGTGCCACTTCTCCATCCAAACTACGAGGAGGCCGCTTGGCTGGATCCGGCTGTTCAAATAATCCTGTGATCATAGGTTTTAGTTTATAACTTGCTTATAAGTAGGATTAATCAATTTTTTTCTGATGTTTTTAATCTTTCTTGCAAGGCTTTCAACCCACGATTCAGCTTCCCCCATTCAATCGGATCCTCTTCCTCTGCAAGAGCAACCTCGTAATCTGCTACAGTTGCTAAAGAGGGTAATTTTTTAACCGAAGCCAACGAAGATTTCGCTTGAATTTTTGACTCTTGAGTATTGGTCAATGTTTTTTGATTACCAATCGGCCCCCGCACTAGCGGCAAAAGCCTCCCAAGAATCCGAAGCTGCTCTTCCTCCGCTGCTAACTCTTTAACTAGATCCTTACGAGTTCGCGTACCACCCTCTCTCTCAGCCTTAGCCTGTATCCCCATCTCCCCTGATTTCCCAAGCAGCTCTTTTTCCGTAACACCAAATTCTTCTCGAGCCGATCTCGTGGCCAGGGGGGTATCAGGAATCACCCGCCGAGCAGTAACTCGATGGTTACTCCCATACTGAGAAGGATTCCATAGCTTTGTACCATCAAAATACTCTTCAGCCATCGTAGACTGAGTCTTTTTCATCTTGGGCTGGCTCAGAGCATTTTCCAAGTCTCTTTCTGAAAGAGAAAAGTCCTGCACACCCCCGCCTTGAGTCTTATATGTCGCTTTTACACGTTCCTCAGCTTCACGCTCGCTTTCAATCCCTGCAGCTTCAAGTGTCTGGGGCGTAATTCCAAGTACTTCTCGAGCGGAAGGAGTCGCCTGTCCAGCGAACGCCTTTGACTTTTCAGACCTTAGCTCTCTCTTCTCCGCCCCAGATGCTTTTCGAATAGCCTCTTGGGTAGCTTCAAGTTGAGAGAAACTAAATTGATCCCGTTTCATACAATAGCAATTGAGACCAAAAGTTTGTTAGAGACTACTCCTCTTGATTTTTAAGGCTATCCCTTACTACCGTAGTAGCATCCAGCTCCTCTTTCTTGGTCTGAAGTAAAGCTTTCAGTTCCTCCATACTCATATCAGTCTTGAAATCTGGGGCTGTTTCTTGAAGCCGAACGATCAAACCTGCCGTTTCTTTTTTACGCAGATCTATACCCTCTCGATATAACGCCGCTCCTGGCCCCTTCGGATTTGCGTCTATCCGTCCCTGATGCGACAAGTCTGTTTCCTTGTTTTTAATAATAAACTGAATGATTTCTGCCTCTTGGCGAAGACGTTCGACTTCTTGGCCCAGCTCTTCCACTTGCCTCGCACGCTCTGCTACTTTCATTGCTCGCTCTTCGGCCACCCCTTCCTGTTGACCCTCGATAAGAGAACTAGCCACTGTATCTTCACTTAGGTTATCTTTAACCTTGGCTCTTTCAACCTGAGCTTTTTGGATAGCTTCAAGGATACTCATTTCATCCATCATAGGGGTATTTTTTAAAATTATGCTTAGATTCAGTATATCATCCTATTCCTCCTCCCCTGTTTGACGTCTCAAAATTTCATCCCGACGGAAAATCCTCCGAACTTTTTCCTGTGTTTTTCGAGTAATCTCAAATTCGATGTCTTTTCCGATCACTTCCTTTTGCACCCCTTTTCCTCTCCGCATCTTTGGCTGTCTCACTCCTTCATCAGTAGCAGTATCCTTATCAGGCAATTCGTCACCACGTGAACGAGAAGGCTCCTCAAACTCTCTCTGTTTTCTAAGCCTTTCAGTCAAGCCATCAATTTCTCTACCCAACTGCTCAATACTAGAGTTAAGTTCCTCGATGGTCATATCTTCCAAGGCCTTTTCTGGCTTTGGTGCCGACGGCATCATTGGTGGTTGTTCTGGCATAGATTTAACGGTTAAAAACTTTTTGGAAATTATGCGCTACGGCTTGTTCTACTTCGGCATCTGTCTTTCCCTGAAGTTCAGCGATTTTGGTCACCACCTCACTCACATAAGCCGGCTCGTTACGTTCCCCTCTTTTGGATTGAGGTGTAAGAAAGGGGCAATCCGTTTCGGTAAAGATCCGATCAAGAGGAATAAGCTTCACTGTTTCGGTCAGGTCGTCCTTAGTACCTAGAACTGCCTTCTTTATAGGATAAGTGATATTACCTGTAAAGGAGAAAAAAACGTTGGGTAGAGTCAGAAACTTCTTGGCCACCTCCGCATCGCCCATATAACAATGTAAGACAAGAGATGATAGATGTTGGATGTTGGATTTTAGAATAGAATACAAATCCTCGTAGGCATCACTCTTTCCAGATTCTGCCCGGCAGTGAGCAATAAGTGGGAGTTTTACCGCCTTAGCCAGTTCAATTTGGGCGAGAAACCCAGCTTTCTGCCACTCTTTTTGCTCGTCGGTAATCAGCTTTTCTGGATCATGACTAAAATACTCGAGTCCGCATTCCCCGATCGCAATCACTTTCTTATTTTGAGCCAACGTTTTCAAGGCTTCGATCGAAGCAGGAAGAGCAGCTACGCTTTCTACCGAAACAAATTCCTGAGGATGCATCCCCACGCTTGCATACATATTAGGATACTGTTCAGTAAGCTCAACTGCTTGTCGACTCTCCTCCACCGTACAGCCAATGACAAGCATCTCCTTTACGCCAGCCGCTTGGGCTCGCCCTACTACCGCG
This sequence comes from uncultured Bdellovibrionales bacterium, assembly GCA_964597355.1. GTDB lineage: Bacteria > Patescibacteriota > Minisyncoccia > Moranbacterales > UBA1568 > SSEF01. Next base: position 2,637 of record CAZQWS010000008.1, on the reverse strand, counting down.
TCTCGGTCTGCGTCGTACGTATGCCAGTAGAGATGAGTATGAATATCTTGCATAAAGTTTGCGCTTTTTCTATGATAGCGATGTCTTCCAAGGAGGTGTGACCATGAAAGCAATCGGAAAAATCCTGAGGCAGCTCGCTACCCTCGCAGCCATCATCTTCATCGCAGTCACCATGAGGGACTTCGGCGAGGGCCTTTCTTACCTGTGGCGCTGAATCAAGCGTTGGGCTCGGCGACCGGAATCCGGCCGCCTTCTTTTTTATTTAATCCGTTGAAAGAGCGGTTCAACTACTCCGGTTTTCAAAGCAGTTTCAATCTTTTCGGCCGTTCCTGGCAGAAATGGACGGAGATCATACGCAATGTACCTCAACCGAGAAAGTAAACCACACATTACCACGCCAAATGCTTCAGAATTTGTCTTTACTAATTCCCATGGTTTCTTCTCGTCAATCTCTTTATTGGCTAGAGAAACTTGTGTCCAAATTTCAGCAAGAGCATCAGCTATTTTAAATTCAGTCATTAGTTGTTTCTGGATACCTTCAACTCGACCAACCTCAATTGTTTTGTCTTCAAGTTTTTCAGAGAGCTTCACTACACGAGAAACCAAATTCCCGAGACCATTCGCGAGATCAGCATTATATTTCTCGGTCATTTTTTCCCACGACAAATCCCCGTCTTTCGAGTACGGCAAAGCAGTGAGGAGAAGGTAGCGCGTGCCATCAATTCCAAATTTCTCGACGAGTTCACTTGGGTAAATGACATTGCCGAGAGATTTCGACATTTTCTGGCCATTAATCGTGAGGTATTCATGGGCATAGATCGTGGTCGGAAGTGGGATCCCAGCCGAGAGAAGCATGGCTGGCCAATAGATAGCATGGAAACGGAGGATCCCCTTCCCAATCACGTGCACCCGTTCCCCGTCACTCGCCCAGAATTTCCCGTAGAGATCACCATCCGTTGCATAGTCGAGCGCGGTAATGTAATTCGAAAGAGCATCCACCCACACATACATAATCTGCGTCTCGTCACCTGGCACCGGCACTCCCCAATTCCTCGCTCTCGCTACCGAACGTGAGATTGAGAAATCCTCCAAACCCATTTTGATAAACGACACTACCTCGTTCTTACGATAGTCTGGATAAATCTTGAGCTCATCACTTTCGATCAACTGCAAAAGCTTGTCCTGGTAATTCGAAAGTTTGAAGAACCAGTTTTCTTCTTCCACTACTTCAGGCTCTTTCTGATGATCGGGACATTTGCCATCCACCAAATCTTTTTCGAGCTTGAACTCCTCACACCCGACACAATACAATCCCCGGTATTTTTTCTTATAAAGATCTTCGGGTTTAAACGCAGCCCACATTTTCTGCGCTCCTTTGAAATGTCGCTCTTCAGTAGTGCGAATAAATTGATCAAAAGAAAGGTTCAGAGAATTCGCCAACGCTTTAAAAACCTCGGCGTTTTCAGCTACAAATTCTTCAGTCGGTCGGCCCGCTTTTTCGGCGGCCTGCACATTTTTCAAGCTATTCTCGTCTGAGCCAGTCAGAAAATACGTCTCATCACCAGCAAGACGGTGGTAGCGTGCCACGACATCAGTAAGCACCTTCTCAACCGCATGCCCCACATGTGGAGCCGCGTTCACGTAGTCGATAGCGGTAGTGATAAAAAATGGCTTAGGCATATTTTTGAGCGTATAGAGCTATTTCTTCATGAAGCGATGGTACAGATTCGAGGCCAGCAAAGTCTTGGGCATCAATAAAGCGGTATTCGGTATGCTCGTCGGAAAGTCGTACTTCTCCACTGACCCAGTCACAAAGGAAGGTAATCCCTACTTTAAATTCCCCGGTATCTTTACGGAAGGTGAACACATTAAAGGGCTCTTTGACTATAACAGTCAATCCCGTTTCTTCAAGTATTTCTCGCTCGAGCGCTTCTTGAGGAGGTTGCTCATGGTCAATTCCCCCACCTGGGGTTTCCCACACACCTGGTTTATGGTCATCATGGTCGCTGCGTTTCAAAACCAAGATTTTCCCCTCTGGATTACGAATAAGGCCTTTTACGGCTAGATAAAATTGCATACCTATTTTTTGGCTTGTATAAGCCGACTTTAGCATCTTTTCCTGGTCCTGAGAATAAGTTGACTTGAATTCATTTTTGGTGTATAATGTTGCGAACGGTGATTGTGCCGTTTGTAGTTCCCCCACAACCACACTCGAGGAGTTCTATGAAGATTGGCCGTACCTACCAACGGATCAAAAATCAGGCGTGGTTCGATTTTTGCAGCCTGATTATGATTCGTTTCCCCAGACTGTACGCCTGGTTCGCTCCCTACCTGAGTAAGGGAGAAGGGACAGGGGTCAGCAACATCGTGGAGATCAGATCTCGCCTGGATTACCGGCAAAGCGGTCTCCAAAGCCAACCGCGTGACTGGGATGGCTACATCATTGCCGCCGTGGTGGTAGTGATCATTGTCACAGCATTGGCCATCGGCCGCCCGAACCCGTTCCAATGAACCGCGAGCCCGATTGTCTAACGACGTCGGGCTCAAAAACTTTTTAATAGGCAATGATCACAAATTCTCCTTTGGTTTTATTGGGATCAGAGGCAAGATAAGTAGCAACTGTTTCAGCATTCCCCC
>CAZQWS010000007.1:0-49431 GCA_964597355.1 uncultured Bdellovibrionales bacterium | reverse complement strand
AAAAGGATTGGGTTAGAAAATTTATGGCACAATCCGAGGAGCATAACAGCTAGTCTGCGTACCCCCTTGAGATCGAGATATAACACAGCCCCAGCTCCATAGCGGTTCTCCAGTTACGGCGTGAATAAGCGGATTTACCCCATAGTTATCCAGCTCTCCTATTCCACATAACCCACTCGACGGAGCAGATACCGAAGCTACTCCAGCAGATGGTCCACAAGTAGCTGTTGGGTTTCCTCCAACAGAAGTACGCCCCGAAGAACAACTAAGTGATCCTGACAGCCCATCTTTTGAGCAAGTCCAGTCATAACGCGGGGCATTACCGACTGACGAAATCGTCACTCCAGAAGCGATAGCCCCGTCACCGACACATAGTGGTTCTGTCGGGGCGCTCGATGTCCCATTGGATGGCCCACAGGCCAAAGGTGTGGGAGGAGGCGTATTGGAACAATCATTGATTTGACAAGTCCAACTGCATGCATAAGGACAGACACCCCGAGCAGCCCCAGTATCACATTGTTCATCGACAGAAGTTTCTACCTTATTATTCCCACAGCCGGTAATATTTTCGATACAGGTAACAAAAGGCTCGCCGTGACTTATGCCCCCCAGACAGTCCCAGCCCCACCCATCGTTGTTCTGAGAGCCATTACCATCGTACGTGCCTGAATCGCAAGTATAATGAGTGGATCCACATAGAGGGATAACCGTAGGCTCTGTACCCCCACCATTCCCAGGAGGAGTTGTTCCTCCGCCACCCGTATCGCCGCCTCCACCCCCTCCACCAGTTACTGGCGGCTTAGCACCAGGCCCCGGAGTCCCCCCTCTAGTTGGCCCACTGCCGTCGTTACTTCCAGTAGCATTACTAATACTCGAAGATGAGCGGGCGGCTACTGTCGTACCTCCAGCTTGAGATTGGGAAGTGGTATTACATGTAAAACTATCCCAGTCCGTTCGGACAAGACCATTGTTTGCAAAAAGCGGAAGGGTAAAGATAAAATTGACCATCACCCAAGCCAAAAGAATCACGGTAAAACCAATCAAAGACCATTTAATGCCTTCCTTCGCAAAACTCATCCGACCTTCATCACCAGCCGAAGTAATATAGACGATGGCCATGGCAACGATTACCGCTACCGCTATAGCCGTCATGATATTACGGAGCAACGTTACAATACGCTCCATCCCAATTAAGAGATGGCAAACGGTACAAGGACCCCTTTCATCAAAGGTGGTAGTTTGGTCGTCATCCCTCAAGGCACAGGGGACGAGACCAAAAGCCGCCGCCTCTGCCTGGGCGGGCAGCAGAGTCATTCCCATCGGAAGCATGACTAAAAAAAGCATCAACGAAAAAAACAAGCGGCGTAGAAGCATAAAGAAAATTGTTTATTTGTTTTTAGTATACTACTACACCAACTGAAGAGCTAGTTAAAGTCAAGCTTAAGAAGCTCAATATTTTTCTCCTGATAACAACTGTTGGTGTAGCAGTATACCGCCACGACAACTTCCTCCCTCAAATGAAGTCAGACATAAAGCACTCTATCGCCGAACACGGTGCAGGCAAAATCAGAAAGTACTCTACAGTTTGTCGCAGACAGAACAAACAAAAATTCGCCTAGACCCAGAGCTAGCTTGGAGAGTAATACCCATTATTTTTCTTCAATAGTCACTGTCTTCACCACTACGGGCGTTACTGGTTTAGAACCTTCGCCACCTGACTGTGTTGGGGCGGTAGCGATCGCATCCACTGCCTCGAGCCCACTTGTCACCTCACCAAAAATGACATAGTTCTTGGGAAGCGCATAGTCAGCATGCATGATAAAAAATTGGCTCCCATTGGTATTTGGTCCAGCATTGGCCATGGCCACTACTCCTCGCTCATATTCGCCAGTAAATGACTCATCATCGAAGCGATACCCAGGTCCACCCATCCCCGTCCCCTCTGGATCGCCACCCTGAATCATGAACCCAGGGATCGTGCGATGGAAAATAGTACCATCATAAAACTTTTCCCGAGCCAAAAAAACAAAATTATTGACGGTAACTGGCGTAGCCTTGGCATTGAGCGCAATTACGATAGGACCATTGCCTGTATCGAGTGTGGCCGTATAGGTCTTACTCATATCAAGCGTCATGGCTGGCGCGGTAGGATACTGAGGTTTATTCATAGTAGGAGAAGTTTTTGGTTGTGAAACTGGCGGTTTTTTAGGAGTAGTGGATTCGGGGGGAGGCGTTTCGGTCTTGAGTTTATCCAAGGCAAGGACATTACTCTCTTTTTCTTTGGAAACCGGCTCATTCTCCCAAGAACAACCCGAGAGGAGAAAGAGGGCACTGCCGAGCAGGAAAAATGAAACAATCAGCGGTGTTTTTTTCTTGTGTCTGTACATATGCTTAGGATACAGTATAGCATGCTTTTTGATTTCGAGAGAGTCGGCCTAGCGCTCTCCAGTTTGGCGCAACGTCTCAAGCGCTTCTTGAAACCAGGAATGGTTTTCAAAAGAATTAAGCACCACGCCACAGGCAGGATAAGTCTCAACCATTTTGTTCTGAAGCGTCTGGTCTGAGCGAGTATAGATAAGTATTGCCACCACAATCATCATTGCTCCAAATACCTGGCGAATACGCACCGTGTGTCGCGAAACAATTTTGAGATTGAGAAAGAGTACCTGACCAAACCACGCGAAGACGTATAGCGGCACTACCACTCCCACTGCAAAAGCCAACGTAAGCAAGATCATGGTCGCATTGAGTGGTTGCGTCGCGGCCACAGTAGCGATAGTAGCCAAGATCGGACCAGCACAAGGAGACCACAACAAACCCAGCGCTCCTCCTACCAAAAAACCTCCCCCGAAGCCCCTCTGATCTGACCCGACGTAACGCCCGCCAAAACTTGTAAGTCGCGAAAGCCACGTTTCTAACCTACGACCAAACGCTGGCACCAACAACATCAGTCCGAAGAGGATAATCGTACCAGCTCCGACAAGGCGAAGCCACTCCGGGTCAAAAGTGATGCTACGAAGCAGTACTGAAAGAAGAAGTGTCGTGAGCGTAAACGCCCCAACGATACCTGTCGCGATGCCTAATGGTCGCCACCTGCCTGCCGTAGTCGTGGTCGAAAGAATGATAGGAAGGAGTGGCCAAATACACGGCGCCAGTATCGTCGCGATGCCAGACAAGAAAGCAAAAACAACAATCAGGGTCATAGAGAAAAAATGTTAGCCTCCCTATCATAGCAAACTTTTCTCCCTACTACTGGTTATTTCTCGATACTTGTGACCTAGTGTATAATACCGGCCTCCGGTCTGCCTCTAAACTGAGTTACACGGGGTTGACTCGAAGGTATTTCTTTGCTATACTGGATATGTTGAAGTAAGGAACGGGTGACCTTGTCCCCGTTCTTTTGCTTTTAACAAGGTCGTAAACTTTTAAAAAACAAACATAAAAACTATGTCAGACACACCAATGCCTATGAAGGCTCATGTAGAAGGTACTCAGTGTGAGTCTTGTGCCAAAGCAGCCCAAGTAGCTGCCCAAAGCGACGAAACTTCATTCGCGTTTCTCCTCGCTCTCGTACCAGTGCTCTCACTCACCTTTTTTGGTCAGGTTGGACTCTTGTAATCCACCGACCACGGCCTACTCCATACCAGGACCTCACCGTCCTGGTTTTTTATTCTTATCTTTATTCTTCTCTCAGCTCAGCTTCGACAATAAGCCGCTTCAGCGTGGTGCCTGCCGGCCAACACGTCATAAGAGTAAGGGTTTTCCGGGATGTATCTTGCTCCAAGTATTCGACAGCGTCGCTCGCTACCTTTTTGCTTCCGGTTACTTGATACTGGTATTCCTTCCCTTCATAAAAAAGCTGAATCACGTCACCAGCTTCAAGTTTATTCATGAGATAAAAGACTGCATTGTAACGAGCAGCTTCAGAAAAATCTATCCCTGAATGAGCAAAAATAAATACATTACCTGCTTTACCAGGCAAAGCTGTCCCCTCTGCATGAGCTACTCCATATCGGAGCGCTTCTTGGTACACTTTCGGATCCCGCCAATCAATGTCTCGCAATACTTTGGCGTTGGCCTCAATCTTAGGAATCATGATGCCAAAATTGGTATCAACTACTTCCGTTACTTCGCTTGGCACGAGAAAAGGGTCACTCGAGATATTTGTCCCACTGGAAACCATAGGGGCTTGAAAAGTTGTCTTGTACCAATAATGAAACTCTTGCTTGAGTGCCGGCCAAAGAAGGAACAAAAGCAATGCTCCACCCAAAAGGAGGAGCATAGTGCCGATCCAAAAGAGCTTCTGTGGATCGAAAGAAAAACTAGAGTTCTTGCTTGGTTCTTGTAACATAGCGACGGTACCCGTACCGAACAAGAAGGAAAAGTGCGGTAAGACCGAGAGCGGTCAACCATGGGTGATCTTTCAGGGTTTGTACGATCTTTTGATCATCTGTAGCCTCTTTTTCCTCGGTCATCTCTCCCAATACCTCCCCTTCATCTCCCGTATTTTCTCCTTCCTCACCAGAAGTTTCAGTAGTTTCCGTACTTGCCCCCTGGACACTACCAGCAGTTCCCTCCGTAGCTCCTACCGGCAAAGCACTCCCTCCCGTTGCTGGTACTACCACCGTATTTACGCGCGTACGAGTACTCGTCGTGGTTTCCGTATCCACATCTACATCGCCCACAAAGTCAGATCCATTGCCATTCCCCGCTACGGCTCGGATGGCATAAAACACATCATCATCACAACCAGGCAAAGATTCTGTGAAACTTCCATTGGTATTTGATCCGATCATCTGCTCATTTACCTTGGTAGAGCTATTGGCAATAAACGGATTGTCTTCTGAGTGATACAATTCTACCTTTACTGTCTTCCCTCCATCATTGGCGGTAGTAAAAGAAAGGGTTACCTGGCAGTCATTCTCATCTCGATCATAGTTCGTCGGGGTACCGGGCCTATCAGTAGCAACCGTTACCATCACGTGTTCACTTTCTACCGTTTCAGGGCTCTCCCCTGCCGCATTGACCCGCACAAAGAATTCGTAGCTCCCATCCGTTGGCACGACGAGACTGTTCACCTCGCAATCACCAGCATTCCCACCAAAGGAAGAATCAAGCGCATAGGTAGCAAAAGGTGAAGCATTGCCTACCACAAAACACTGCACCTCCAAATCACGGCCCATGACATCAAGGGTGGCAAATCCGATCTTGAAATTCTCCGTAGTCATTACCGCTTCGGGCGTCTCAATTTTGACCGAGAGGCCAGCAGCTTCGGCGAGAGCCGGCATCCCAAAGACCGTACAACCAGCAAGAACTACCAGGCTTTTGAGCAAATACTTGCGACGACGAGCGGAGAACATGAGGCCAAGTCCTCCTCCAATAAGAAGAGCAGCTAAGCCAAACCATCCGGCTTTGGTTCCTGTGAGAGGGAGTGTAGCGCCAAGCACCATACGAGTAATTGTTTTCGTCTTACGTTTCTTTTCTTCTTTGGTATCCTCATCCAAAGTCACCGTAGGATCACTATTTACTACCACATTTACTTCTGTCCCGACAAATGGATTAGCCTCACCATTGGCAAACACGGTGGTTCCCGTACCGCTCGTCCCCCGAGCAAAGGCCAGATCTTTATAAAGCCCCTCATCTTGGCTGCCGCTAATTTTGGTCTTATAGGTCACTGTCTTGGACCCCCCTTCTTCCATATCACCAAGATCCCAGACACCAGGAGAGGCGTATTCATGGATAAACGGTGCCCCTTCTCCACTACCATCCACATATTCAAATCCTTCTGGAGGGAGGTCAGTGAGAGTCACATCATTCACGCCTCCTCCAAGCGCGGTCACGGTAAGGCTATAGACCACCTCATTGCCAGGAGTTTCATCCGAAACACTGTCATTTGACTTGGTCAAAAGAAGTCGTGGACTTTCTTGTTCACCTCCCTGACATTCATAGATATTCAAAGTTAAACCGCCATCATTGTCGCGGAAACCAAATTGATTTTTGTTGAAATTGGAGAGTTCGTCACCAGCGTACCAGGTGTCATACCAATCTGAGATAGCAAACTGAACATTGGTATCACTCGCTGGAGCAAAGTTTTTCGTGTAAACATGAGCTGGATTGTAGCCTCCCCAGTCAACTACTCCAAAAGTGTCCGTACCAAAGTCAGAGATAAGCATATGAATACCTCGGTAAAGCGCTGTGGGAGCTGAACCAAACAAAGTGTCAAGATTAGCTCCCGCCCAGTTGGTATCGGTTGCGTATCCGGCATCAGCTCGGTTAAGACTGTTATTATGCGGCACCCCACCGTAGCCGAAGTGTCCCACGGACTCAATAACATACTCTTTACCGCCAGTAAGCGAGATAGCTACTGGATCTGGAACGATATCGTCAGTCATAAAAGATTCGACAAATTTGGTATCTACCAATACCGGTTCAGTTCCCTCAGAACATACTCCCCCACCTTGATAGAGAGGGACGAGCTGGCAGCTAAAGGTACAAAAGTTTTCTCCTTCCGTTACGCCAGCCGTTCCATCGCACTGTTCGCTTTCTTGATTGAGCATGCCGTCGCCACAAACTGGTACTGAGGCAGTCTGAATATTGGTGAAGGTACATGTCATCGCTTCTCCTGGTTCCAGAGCCACAGAGCGAATAGGTTCGGTCGTTACCGAAACTGACTCAAAGTTGGAAACGCAACTCACTCCCGAGAGAGTCCAGCCAGGTACTAATCCTTCCGTCACAGTATACTCACCTGCAGGAAGTGAGGTGAAGCTCGCCGTATTGGAAAGCAGCGGATCCGTGTCATCGTCAAGCACAAACTCTACGAAGCCAGCCCCATTCATGGCATAGCCGAAATCCTGAGCGCTATCTGGGACAGCATCTTTGATAACCGTAAGTGAACTATTCTTGGCGACATTCGTAAAGGTACAACCGACATGTTCTCCTGGCTGGAGATCAATAGTTCGAATAGGTTCAGTTGTTGGGAGAAAAGAACGCTGATTGGAAGTACAGATCACTGACTCAAGCTCCCAACCCGACACCAATCCTTCTGTCACGGTATACTCCCCTGCTGGCAAATCAGAGAAGGTTTGCATATTTGAAAGGAGCGCGTCCGCGTCATCATCCAGGACAAATTCCTCGAAACCTGGATTCAACACATACCCGAAGTCCTGTTCGTGATCAGGTTGCGCGTCTTTAACTACAGTAATTGAGCCCTTGGGAGACTGGCATTCATAGACATTGACGGTCAAACCACCTTCGTTATCTCGATAGCCCTGTTGGTTTTTGTTGGGTTCTGAGAGCCAATCACCGGTATACCATTCATCGTACCAATCAGAAATCATGAAACGGATATTCGTATCAACATCAGGGGTCACAGCCATCGGATACACGTGGCTAGCATCATAGGCACCCCAGTCTACCACCCCAAAGGTACCGGTTCCCAGGTCAGAGATGAGCGTATGCACACCTCGGTAGAAAGCTCCGGCACTGATGCCAAAAAGACTATTCAAGAGATTTGGGCCAGCAAAATTATCATCTGAAGAGTACCCTGCATCAGCGCGGTTCAATTCATGATTGGTAGCGACACCTCCATAGCTGTACTCCCCCGTAGCCTCAAGCACGTACTCTTGCCCTGCCGAAAGTGGGATACTGATACCGTCTGGATCCGTAGTCCCAGATACGAAGTATGATCCTATCTGCACTTTCTCCATCCCTTCGGAGCAACTTCCACCCACTTCATAGACTGGTACCAAAGCGCAGCTAAACGTACAGAAGTTTTCTCCTTCCGTGACGCCATCAGTACCATCACACTGCTCCGTTTCCTGATTGACGATGCCATCGCCACAGACAGGGCTTTCTTCTTCCGTTATTTTCGTGTTGGTGTAGGTACAGGTGACATGTTCCCCAGCTGATAGATTGATATTCGCCGTCGCGCTAAGTGGAATATCGAGCGATACATTGGACGAAACACAGTTCAGCCCGGTAAGTTCCCAACCATCAACAACACCCTCAGTAAAGGAGTATTGGCCCGGCCACAATGAAGAGAAAGTGATCGAGTTTGAGAAATCATTTTCATTGTCTCCATCATCATCGAGTATAAATTCACTCCCCTCCATATTCGTCACAGCAAAAGAGAAGTCCTGCGGGTCATCCGGCAGAGCATCCTTCACGATCGTGATCGAACCTTTGTTGACGGCGTTACTAAAGGTACAGGTCGTCGTAGCGTTCGCCATCACGGTCGCGTTTGCTTGTGAAGATTCTTCGATGAATTCACAGTTCTCACCGGAAACATTGGTCACGCTATACGAAGCTACACCAATTTCGGTAATAGTGTGTGCTCCGACCGGCACATACCCGAAATCTACTTCTCCTGAAACATTGGCTTGGATAGGAGAATTTTCACCCAGTTGAAAGCTCCACTGGGTCAAATCCGAGCCATCATCCACCACCTTCACGGCCTTCAAGTTCCCCACCGGCTGGCAGTCATTATTCCAAATGGCCTGACCAAGAGGTGTCCAGTTCTGGCCAGGAAAATTAGTCTCTCCTACCGTAAACGGCGGGATAATATCCGCACTGTGTTGGCTGGCATGTCCTTGCTGCATGACGCCGTCGTCATCGGTCGTAATCTGTTCATACCCATTGACCGCGGTATCCGGCGGAGTAGCATGGCAGAACGTCACTTCGACATGCTGCTGCTCTTCTGGAGCAACCAGCGTAAAAGGATCCGAGATGTCATCGTGGCCTCCGGTACAGTTGGAAGCCGCGTACTCCTTGAGCTCAGCCCCCCAATTCCCGAGAACGGCATCCGCCAAAAAGGCGTAGGAATCCGTCAATTCTGTCACGCCTTCGGCCGGATTGAAACAACTCGTGGTAAAAATCTCGCTCCCGGAGGGCGGATCCAGGGCCAGCCGATAGTATTTGGTATCGTTCAGTCCCGTCGCCTTGAGATAGATGGTTTCCTCTGGGACAAACTCGCTCTTATCAACCGAAAAAGCCGCGTCGCCATATGTCGCCACAAAGAGCGTGAAGTGGTCCAGTGTCACTGCTACAGAGTCTCCTTTGTACTCTACGTCGTCTTCAGAAATCGTCTTGGCTGCCTCCAGATCATCTACATCCTCAGCATACTTTACCTGGACATCTTTTTTGTCCTTGGGAGTAGGCAGCGTCAGTACGTATTCAAATGTCCCATCTTCCATGGAGGAAGTAATGTCATAGGCGGTATGTGAGAAAGCATTCAGCTCTGCCACTTGATTATCGGACAGTGTCACCTCTTCGATAGAGAGAGTCCCTGAATGCTCTGGCAACTTGGTAAATGTCACCATCACCTCGTCATTCTGGGGAGCGACATAGGTTTCCCCCAAAACGACTTTCTGGCTTGTCGTAGCTTTGTTCCCTACTTCTTTCCACAGCGATACTTCAGCAACTTCCTCTTCGGCCTCTATTTTTTCCTCTGCTTCGATAGGAGTCTCATCTACCGTAATTACTTCTTCTGATTCAGTAGGTACTCCTACCGGAGTTTCTGGAAGAAGATTTCCTTCTCCCTCCTTTGCTTCGACTAGATCTTCACCAAGTTCAGTTTCAGTCGTTGCTTCTTGCGGAACAATGACTGCTTCGGTAATTTCTTCTGTTTCCACCACTACTTCCTTATTCTCAGTGTCTTCTTCTGGCATCAGTTCTTCTGCCTGTATCTCTTGAGAGACCTGTTCTTCCTCAACATCTTCTTTTTCTTCGGTCACTTCTTCATCTGTTTCAACTTCTTGTTCCTGTTCTTCCTCCACTACCATCTCATCCGAAGCTACCACCACCCCGCGAGAAAAAGAAAATGCGCCATACATTCCTACCGTACCCATCGGCTGGAATAAAAGCGCTGCAATAACAAACAGACTAATTGTTTTTTCCGCTATCCGAAATGCTACCCGCCTCGCTACACGCGTGAAGATCCGCATAATCTCATCGTCAAGGAATAAGCTCTCAAAAAGTGTCGTACTATCTTTTGGTCTTTTTTGCATGGTATCCCGACCTTCTTTACCTGTCAATGCGTCTACACTATTGACAAAATATGAATAAAAGTGTACTGATCTATCTACTATTTTCTAGGTTAGAGTACACGGTATGTAAGAGCAGGGCAGTTGATTTCATGGCCCTGTTTTTTTGTGCTTCCGGCAGCAACCGTAGCGCCTCTTCAGGTTGCTTGAAAGAAAGGGTAGCCGTATAGAGATCTCCCCACTCATGTCCGGCTGGATTAGGATGTGCCCGAAGAATTTCCTCTTTCCGAACTTCCCAAGCAGGTAAACTCTCTAAATATCCCGAAGCGGGGGTAATAGGAAGCCATTGGATGCCGTGAATATGCATCGCTTCCCCACTAAACCAGGTGGCATAATCCCGTTTTCCTCCCCAAACGATTGAAGCTATCGTATGCTGGTATCCTTCAGGAAAAGGATTGTTTTCTCCAAACCAATAGGCCTTTACAGAAGAAAGTTCTGTCGCAAAGAGGGCTCGACCCATCTTTACCAAGGCCACATTCCCCGTCACTTCCCCCCACAGTAAGAGGCTATACCAGGCATTGAGTGCTTCAGATGTTGATTCCTGATTGTTGCCATCACCAAAGTTAGAATATCCGTCAGCCCAAGAGTGACCATCATAAGGAGAGAAATTCCTAATGTATGGGTACCGGGTACTGGTTCGGTCAGTCGTGGCGATATCCTTCGCTAGTTCATCCATGACTGGCACAATCTCTCCTCGAAGCTCTGGTCTAAGAGAAACAAGAACCGTTGCTGACCGCAAATAATACCCATAATGGAAATGATGGTCATTGCCCTCATCGTTCCCAAATTCGGTATTTTTGGCAACCAACATGTGCAGATCTTCGCGATAGGTGAAGTTCTTAAGGCTTCCAAGTAGGTTGTTTTGGAGAAGATCCAGAAGTTGTTCTCGCTCACTTTCCATCCCATACAGATAAGCCAATTCTAGAACACTCGTCAGCCCCCCAAGCCATGTACCAAGAAAATATACTCCTCCAGGAGGTGTGTCTTTCTTAAACAGAGCGAGGTCCTGCCTCACTGCTTCTTGAATACGATTGACGGCCTTCTCATCACTGACACGCTCAAAAGAAGTCGGAAGAGCTGGAATTTCAGTGGTAGTAGCAAATGATGCTGTTTTGATAAGACGAAGGGTTCCTGTAGAAGTCAGGTATTCCCCTAACACTTCTGACTCTCCTATGAGCTCATGATGGGGCCAAAGGGTGGTCAAAACAGGCTGACTTTCTCGAGTCTGAAAATGGTAACTGGTCACAAGCTTACTATTCGTTTCAGTATAAATAGCCTCCGTACCAGTGAGCGTATCCCACGGAAGCTCAGAAAAAAAAGCGCTTGAAACAGCTGTTTTCTCAGGGAGAAGAATGATCCGATAAATCTTGTCCGTAGACAGGAGAGTGTAGCGAATATTTGTTTCTTTTTCGAGAGCGACAGTCCCCTTCCCTTCAATAAGCATAGACTGGGTACCACGAGTAAGCAGAAGTCCTTGTGATAGCATCGTAGACACCACATCACCCTCACAATTGATAGATAGAGGTCCTTGCAGATTCTCTATGGTCGTTACGGGTGATCCCTGTGCTATGGTTACCTGCCAAGGAATACTGCCACTTTCTACTTCAAAGGTAGCATCCCAATCCCCTGAACGCACCACTTTTACTGCAGTTGTTGCTGAAGACATACCAACCGAACAAAAAGGAGAGAAGCTCCCAAACACGGTAGCTGGCGTACCTACTACTTTTGGGAAACCTATGACAAGGCCGGCTGTATCAAACTTATACGCCCCCGGGAGAGCAAACAGTGGCTCCGTTGGAAATTTTTTGTAGACATTTGAAAACCAGGTATTGGTCCGCAGAAGAGAAGAACGATCAGAAAAGGATGCTTTTGTTTCAATAATTTGTTCTGGTGAAGCAGGTGTGTCACTCAGGAAAATACCCACTGAAACACAGGCAACCAAAATGAGGATAAAGAAAATGAGAGGGGTAAAATTATTCAGTTTGTTCATCATATCTATTCAAGAGGATATCAGGATCCGTACCAAGTACCAACCCATTCCAAATACGAGCGAGTTGAAAAGCTGGTTTCAATCTATCCTTCTTCTGCTGCTCAGGTACCACTTCAAAACGCTCTCCTTCAATGAAGGCTGAGCCTTCGTTTTCATTTTGAAGTGTAAATTTCACTTCGTAGTATTCTTCTTTCTGCGTTATTTGGCCATCAGAAAAGACTTCTTTTTCCAGTACTCGCCCAATCCCATGGAAATAGACTGTGTACACTTGGCCCAGACGAGGACTAAACACGCTCATACCTCGATTCTTTTCGATGAGAGCATACTGCTGAGGCTTGATCTCCCCAACCAAAGTCACTCCTTGATCAGCAAAGAGTGTCGCTACGGGTGTACCGCCCTGAACATATGATCCTTTGGTTACTGCTACCTGATATACCACCCCGTCACGAGGAGCTCGGATTTCATATTCACTGGCTCTGGCACGGATGAGTTCAAGCTCTGTGCGAGCTGAGAGGTTTTCAAAGGCTACATCTTCAAGGGCCTCCACTTTTGGAGTCAGGCTTTCGTCTACTAGACGAACCAAAAGCTCCCCTTCTGACACATGAGCACCTGGCTCAACAAGGATTTCTGTTACCCGGCCAGCAATCGTGCTCGATACCATTACATCTTCTTTGTCGACTGAAAGGAAAAATACCTTGTTGGTGAGATTGTACGTGTTAATCTTGTGTACCAACGCCTGAGCTGCGATACCAAAGGCTGCTAGGAATACGATAGCAAAGACCGCGCTATTATAGGACCATTTTTTCATTGATTCTGGAATCATACGTTACATTTATAGCTTAGAGATAATACCCTGCCTTCTTTCTCCCGAAAGAAAAAGATACAGCAGATAGGCATTGACGATAGACCACGACGTGTAGAACACTGTTGACCAGAAATCATACGCATTATACCAACCGACAATGACACTAAACGGGGTAAGGATGATGAGAAATATATGCGGCCATGTCCAACGCAAGAAGTAATCAGTCGAACTCTTGCGAGAATTGGTAGCTGACCAGACCTGGTCCTTGTTGAAGAGCACTGAATAGAGAGCCTTGATGTACGGGAAGAAAGTAGCTACCGAAGTTGCCAAAGTTGAGATATGGAGCCGCCCAGTCAAAAGCCATGTCAGAGAGTAGTAGAGGAGGAAAAAAGGCACATAATGAATAAGCCAAGCTACCGAATCTTCTGCCTGAAGCGGTTTGATTCCAAAGAGCAGATAGAGGAGAGGAAAAGAAAGATACACGGTAATCGATATTCCTACCAAGAAAAACGAATTCGACATTACATACTGTACTCGTTGATCCATATGTAACTTTTCCGAACGCAAAGGATTGTGATGGAAAAGCATCTCAAGCCCACCACGTGCCCAGCGCTGCTGCTGCTTGAAATACGAGACTACCGTATCGGGTGCTTGTCCCCTGGCAAGTACTTTGTTCACGAAAATCGTATGCCACCCATCTTCATGCAACTTGAGCGAAGTCCAGATATCTTCAGACTTGTTGAAAGCAATCCCTCCGATTCCATCGATGGCTTTACGTCGGAAGATCATGTTAGTCCCCACACAAAAAGCCGAGTTTGAAATATTCTTCGATGGACAAACGTATTTGTAAAATACTTCCTGTGCCTGCGCAGCACCGGCTGCGATAAAACGATCCGTATTGTTGTAAAACTGAGGAGACTGAACCATAGCTACTTTTGGATTCACCATAAAAGGGAGCAGCGTAGTAATAAACTCTTTCTCAGGCACATGGTCAGCATCAAAGATAATAAAGAACTCTCCGGAACAATACGGCAGTCCATGATTCAGATTCCCTGCTTTGGCGTGTTGACGATTAAGTCGAGAGATATACTTCGCTCCGAGCTTTTCGGTAAGGAGCTTCACCTGCCGCGAGCGACCGTCATCAAAGATATAGGTCTCATGGGGGTAATCAAGATTGAGAGCAGCCGTGAGAGTTTTTTCAATAGCCTCAAGCTCTTCTCCAGCTGTAGTGATGATGACGTCCACTGTCCGTTCTTCTTTCAGAAACTTCTCATCCCAAGGACGTTCCAAACGATGGTGGTATTCAACAATGACATCCAATAGGACCGTGACCCATAGGCCTATGAGTACCATGATACTGATGGCATCTGCTAATACCTGCAAGATATACAGCACTAAGTGATCAGCATTGTTTGGGTTGAAAACAAAAGCAGCATAGTAAATAACAACAAAAGGAGCTGCCAAAAGGAAAACGATCGTAAGGTTATTAATCCTCGTGGATGAAAGGTAACGAACAGCCATTGAGTCTTTTTTGAGAGATTTCATAGTGTTAGGCAGTTTTCCATTTTCTTCGTACTTCATATATGCCGGCCATCAGAAGCACGGTAAGGAGGCCCATACTTTGAACTCCCCAATGCCAGGCAGGCCATGAGTTCTTGAGACTCAGTTGTTCCCCTGCAATTTCTGTACCTTTTGGTACGGTAATGAGCATTAAGCGAAGCTCTGTCGGAGAAATTGTAACTCCAGATGCATTCTCTACACGCCAGTTTTGGTCATAACTCTGATTGAGCAAGATAACAGGATCCTCGTATTGAGCGAGTACTGCTTGATAGACTTCAAGCTGCAGGCGATCTGTGGCTTCAAAAGAAAGCTTGAGTGGCTTGAGAGATCCAGATCGGATTACCTCCGCCATCCGAGCAATCTCCTCATCCCACGGCTGATAACTGGCCACATGCAGGGTTGGCTTTTCCAGTGCGCCCGAGAGCAGCGACTCAGGAATATCTTTTCTTTCGCCCACATATGCCTGAGCGAGTTCGACTTTACTCTTCAAGACTGTTACTGAATCGGAAAGAGTTTCACTCTGAACTTCTGCTACTTTACTGAAGCGTGCATTCTCCTTTTCAGTTAACCCTTTTACAAAGGGAGACTTTCCTTGCAAGAAATAGTATTCAATTCCCAAAACAGTCGAGTAGTCCTCTAGGTTCTTCACATGCGCCTCGGAAATACCCGTAAAGATGGTACTATTTTTGACGAGTATATTAAGCCGTGTCGAATAGGGGTGAGGCTGCATATGTTCATTGTACGAGGTAGCGAAACGCACTCCGGGCCGAGTAAAGTAGCTGGCTTCAGAAATATTGTCATAGTAGACACTCCCCTGCGGCAGTTCATTCACTTCAAAAAACTGAGCTACCGGATTCTCTATTTTATTTCCAGGAGGGGCAACATAATACCCTGATCCGATATCGACTGCATGCACCATATTAATAGCTACTAAGGCTATCACGATAGACAGTATGAAGTTTGATCGTATCCCACGCATGGCTTGAGAAAAAATGACAGCGAAACAGAAAGCTAGAATAATCGCTATAGCTGACACTCCTCGAGAGAACTGGAATTGAACGAGAAATTCCGGCAACAGATAGTTTTTGCCAAGATAAATAAGTACCAGATAGAAAGAACAATACACCAAGAGCACCTTTACCCAAGGGGCGATACGGTGTGATTGGAAAAGCAACAGGAACCACGAAAGAACAAATAGCACCCAATACACTAGACTCATACCACCATAGATCGGCAGTACCGAGTAAGAAAGGTAAATGGGTGATTTGAAAAGTGGGTTAGTGAAGAAGTATCCAGCAGTAAAGTACTGCGCCAGAAAAGGCGTGGCTCCAAGGAGATACACTACAGCCATAAGAAGAAGTTTTTTCCATTCACCTTTAAGTGGAGAAGCCAAGACTAAGAAACCCAAAAGAAGACTCATGCTGAAGCCCATGATGGGATGAAGTGACCATAGACAACCCGTCAATGCTACCAACACATAAATAAGTCGGAGATTTTCAAAAGTTTTTACCCAAAGGTAGATGTAAAATGGAACACAGGCAAAAGCTACATAAATCGAAAAGTCCTGCATCGCAATCCATTCTTGAACAAAGGTGTATGAAACCGTAATACCTAAAAGAGCAAACAGTGGCTTTACTCCAAAGGCCCTGAGCACTCCGTAGAGCACTACACGAATACCAATGTAGATCCCAACACCAAAATAGATAAGCATCTTGGGGATAGCCACTCCGGTGAGAGCTACGGCCCACATAACTAGATGGTGCTGACCGTACTGGTACAGGCGCCAGATGTTCATCCCCGTTCCCCACTCATGGTTCCAAGAAGTAATACCATCATTTTGAAGCGTCTCTACTCGAAAAGCATGGTAGATCCAGTCTTCATAGCTTGAGAGAAGGTAATCGTAGTGAGTATAGTATCCAACAACAAACCAACCGATTCCGATAATGAAAGCAACCGCGAGAATATCCTTAACCCATGTAAGCCACTCAATCTTTCCCCACTCTCTAGTCCCTTCTCTTTGCGCGACTATACGTTTTGGATTGTAGATATCCTCGTCATAACGAAGGTACAGAATATGACGAAGAAACTCTATCCCTTGTTTGAACGTTGCCTTGCTTTCCTCATTCTCACGTTTCCGAAAAACATAGGGTACTTCACTAATGCGAGCGATCGGTGCCCGAGCCAAGATATCAATTAAAATTTTGAAACCACGCAAACCATCGAAAGGAATACTGTCCACTAATTCTTTGGTCACAGCAAAAAAACCACTCCCAGGATCAGTTGTTTTACGAGTCACTGGCAAAATAAGCCATGAAGCTAAACGACTCCACTTTGAAACAAGCTTACGGTACAACGTTCCGAGGCCATCCGCCCCACCGCCAGGCAAATACCGCGTCGCTACTACGATGTCACTATCACTGTTCTCAATGGCTTCAACTAGGCGTGGCACTATATCTGGGGGATGTTGCAGGTCTGAGTCCATGCAAATGATGTATTTCCCCGTCGCTGCTCTGAAACCCTCAACAAAGGCTGTCGCCAAACCAGTACGATTTTCTTTTTCTCGATGAATCAAGCGCACCTCAGGATACGTTTTCATCATATCCTGAATGACTTTTGGCGTATTGTCGCTACTGTCATCAACGATCAGGACTTCATACTCGTACGCCACATCATTGAGCGCCCTATACAAAGCACGGAGAAGCGGCGAAATATTGTTCGCTTCATTGTACGTTGGAAGAAGAATAGTAACTTTATTTTGAGACATGGTTTTGATTACTTCAGATCTTGTAACGTAAGCTCTGTGATTTTCTTGCCTTCCTCAATAGCATAGTTGGTGCCGCGATCATCTGGGAAAATCTGGGAAAAGTTGGAAAGAAACACGTGCGGCACGGGAGACTGGTAGGCTGGTATTTTTTCAATATAATCCGTCCCCACGATATGCTGCGCGTCTTTGAAACGGAAAAGTTTCTCTTCGAGGATCTGACTTTCATCGAAGCGTGGAAACATCGTTTTCAGGCCAGCCTTCCACTCGCTCATGATTTTACCTTCGGTCTGAGAGAAATACCGATGTTCTACCGGCACATAGGCCCCGATGTAATAAATATGCTTGCCTTGGAAAGCCTTGGTCCCCGTCAACGCTGAAGTGGAGAGAAGTACCAAGAACGGAATCTTTGAATCGTTGATATTGTGCCAGAAATACGGACTGATGAGCTGATCAGTCACAAAGACCATAATAACCGCTCCGAGGTAATCGATACTTTTGAGCTGCCTTTCGTAGGCTTCCGTCACTCCCTCATTGCCAGCAACCAGCCGAGCAAACACTGGTGAAGGAACCGTGGCGATCACCGCGTCGTATGCATGTTCCTCACCGTTAATAGTCAAGGCCGCTCCTCCCTCCATTCCTTTGATCTTCTCAATCCCCTGCTCAGTAATGATAGTCCCGCCAAACTGCTTAATCCTCTCTTCAAGACCGTTCACAATAGCGACGAATCCTCCATGAAAATAGCCGAGCATCTCTCCATCTTTATCCTTGGACACCGCACGAATCTGAATGCGCCGCCACAGCCACGACATGGCAATATCCTTGTAATACTTATTGAACTTCCCCTTAAGAAGCGGCTCCCAAATCACCTCAGTCACTCTGGCCCCAGCCCATTTCTTGAGCCATTCATAGGCAGTGATCTGTGAGAGTGGCTTCCAGTTTTTGAGAAACTGGAGGTACAGCGCCGTTACACCAAAACGGACACGATCGAGGAATGATAGCGGCGAGAAGGTAAGCAAATCTTTGGCGCTCATGAAAGGGTAGAGTTTCCCGTCATAGTAGGTAGAGACCGAACTCCTGTAAAAAGCGGCTTTGTCGCCAAGACCAAGCTCCTGGGCCAGTCCCAAAAGATGTTGGTCTGTCTTATAAAAAAAGTGATACGCCTTCTCGAGCGGCATGCCTAAAAGGGAAAATCCGCCAGCCAGTCCTCCTAGTGTCCTGTCTCGCTCATACACATGCACTTCCACCCCTGCTTTTCCAAGGTGGTAGGCCGCGGACAACCCCGCAAACCCTCCCCCGATAATGGCCACTTTTTTCTTCTGTTCCATAGTACATGATTTACTAATGTTTCGATTGGAACGTTACTTTTTTATTCAAAAGGTACTGCACGACAAATACCACCGGCAAGGAAAGGATTTTGATCAGATTGCCGTCAAAACCCATGGTTACGTTGAACACAAACAGTATCCCAGCAGAGATAAGCAGGCCGATACCGCTCACCAAAGAGTAGGATAGGAGTCGGATCAATATCCGATCAGTCTGTTTGAAGTTGAAATGAGCATTGAGAAGAAAGGCATACACGGTAGCGATAGCCACCGAATAGGTAGTCGCGAGGGTCGAAATAATGCCCAGTGTTGAATGAAAGACGAAAAAACCAATGAGGTCAATTAATGAAGCTGACGCGCCAATAAAAAAGTACAGGATAAGTGTCCTGTGAGCGAGAATTGTTTTTTGAAAAAGAGGATTGGTTGAAGCGAACAGCACAAATGTACAGTAGAAAGTTACATAAAAAAAGATCCTCACTCACGTGGCGGAATAGCACCATCTCCTTAGACAACCTTGATGCCTCACCTTACAGTAAACCACTCTTCTTGTCAAGGCTATTTTGCTACATCACCAATCTGGCAGGCTAAAAAACAAAACCGGCCATACAAGGCCGGGCTGATTTATGCGTTTGAATATCTATTACGTTGTCCGTCGTTCTCGAAACAAACTTCGCAGTTTAAGGCTCATCTCAACAATAAAGACTGTCGGTATAGCAAGCGCCACCGAGAAGAAGATAAGGACGAGGAAGAGTTCAGCCCAAGTAGACCATACCCTATCAGCGATAAAGTGAGAATTCTGGAGAGTTTCGAGCAGTGTAGGCGTGATGAGTACAGTGACAGCACTGGTTTGGGGAGTGATTACGGGAAGAACCGGAGTAGCTTGAATCACTACCACTGGCTCGAGTTTAGTTTCTACTCCCTGAATCGTTTTCTCTGGAATTTCTTTGGCTGGAGCAGACGTTTTTGCGAGAGCGGCACTTCGCTGTGAACCAAAAAGTTGCACTGTAATGGTAGCGTTCTTGCCATTAATCTTGCCATGCCGAGTGGCCATGCCAATTTCATCGAAACGTTCATTGAGAATATTGGCTCGATGTGTCGTACTCTTCATCCAGGCTTCATGCTGCTCCTTAGCATCGTCATAATTGAGCGCCAAATTCTCTCCAGCTGTACGGTAGCTATAACCAGCCTGTTTGAGCCAATGCCACGGGGTTTCACCAATCGGAGAAGTATGGGCGAAATAATCGTTCTTGATCATGTCATCCGCCTTGGCCTCGGCTGCCTGGTTCAGAAGGGCGTTGACTGTGAGTGGGGCTATCCCTTGTTCTCTTCGTTCTTTGTTAACGAGATCGATAGCTTTCTCGAGCATATTGCCCGCCAATACGTCACTTGGGAAAACAAGCATCAACAACAAAGCCCCTCCCCAGGCTAGTTGGGAAAAAGGGTGGGAAAACATATACGTGATAGCAAAACGAGCATCAGACATAAATCAGCCGAAATAAAAAGAAAAACGGGGGTCACCCGTCTCTCTTGGACACACTTTTTGGCTTTCTCAAGCCACTTACACATCAATTATAGCAAATTTTACCTCTCATGTCCATCCCTCGGCTATTTCTTCCTAGCTTTTCCTTTTTTCTTCTCACAACTCTTGCAGCGGCAGCCAATGGGTTTAATATAACCGTCAAAATACTCTTTACCATAGTCATAGGTAAGCTCTTCACCAGTCCGGACGTTCTTGATGGCACTGATGATCACCCGATTGCCAACGGTATTAGCCTCACAATTGGGACGACAGGCATGATTGATGTAGCGAGTAGTATTCCAACGAGGGCTGCCATCGAGGTCCCAACGGGAATTGATATTGAAAACATAGCGATTGCGATCTTCGAGGTCATCTCCATCCTTAGCCGAGATAAGCCAACCACCATATTCGATCACGCGTCGACCTTTTGGAATATCGGTCGTTGCAAACAAACCCAAACCAGCCGAGGAGCGCCCGACCCGGACAGGATAAAAAACTTCTGGAATACGCTTCGTTTTTGAGAAGGGAGTTTTCATGGGTGGCAGAGGAAAATTGACACAACGAAAATCAGGTTACCATACAAGCACTCACTCAGCAAGAGGAAGTGGTGTGAAAAAAAGAAAAAAGACCAGCTAAGGGTCCTTCTTCAGAGAGGAGAGGGAAACTAGGGTTTCTTTTCCCCGTCCATTCGACGGATGAGGTCTCGCATAAAGTACATTCCCAAGAAAAGCATGAGGGCCGAAAGAAAACGTACCAGTGCGATGAATACATCTCCCAACACAAGCTCACGTATCACCGGGAGAACAACCAAGATTTCATTCAAGAGGTAAAACACTACCGCGAATGACAAATACTTGTACGCTGTATCGAGCTCGGCTTCAACGCGCCACACAATGCCGATAACAAATACGAGGGCTACGAGGAGAATAATCCAGGTCGCACCACCCAAAATAAGTTCAAGGAGTTCGAACATATTATTTCCTCACCTCCTTTCCAAAAGCGATCAGGCCGAAACGTCGGAGTTCTCGTTCAGTAATGTGACGAATCCCATGAAGGTAGAGCCAGTACTCGCGTAAGAAAAAGAGGAAAAATATGACCAACAGGGTGAGGCTTCCAAAAAGTATCCACCCAAGAAAACTAGCTATTTTACCATAGGTAATGACGCCATGATCGCCAAGATAGAGAAGTGGTAAGGAAGTCAGCGTAAAGGGAGCGGAGCGACTGATAACCGTTTTTCCAAAGGTACCGATTACTTGGAGCGTATACCAACCTTCAGGGAGATACACTGGGACATCTACTGACCATTCGATGCCCGGCCGATCGATCGGAGAAATGGTATGGCTTGGGGCGGTAAAGATAGTTTTTCCCAGTTTATCGATAAACATGATTTCAAAGAGGGCATTAGCCGGCAGGAGTCCTCGGATCGGTTTCAAAGTGAAGTTGAGACGCTCTCCCTGACGCAGCGCCGCTTCATCATTATTGATAGTAAGTGTGAAATCAAAGGGCGGCTGGTCGAATACTTCAGTGATGAGCGGTTCATCCTCTTCGTCATCGTCGGTTTTATTTTCACGACGAAAGAAATTGAGACTATCGCTCGCTGTTCGACTATTATCATTGGGATCAGTCACAGTGACCGTGAGAGTATGCTGCCCCGGCTTCAGTGAGCGCGGTGGCGTCCAGGTGAAGTAGCCGTTGCTATTGGCTATAACTTGTGCAAAGATAATCGGCCGATTGACACTGATATCGACGATGGCATTCTCTACATTGGTAGTCCCTGTAATACGCGGTTCACTCCCACGAACTTTGATACTTCCTGGACGAGGTGGGACAGTATTTGTACTACCAATCGTATTAATTGTCACCGTCGGATCAGGGAGAAGGGTACTACAATTAATAGCTGTGGCTGAAACGGTACTCGAAGTAGCAATACCCGGTGACATCGGGCCATAGGCAATGACAATATAATCGTAGGTCACATTGCTGGTGACGGTAGTATCAGTATAGCCCGAAGTGATGAGGCCCGAGACAAGTGGGGTGCTGTCACGTTCGACGTCCCAGGTACCGGTCGCCGCATCATCAGCCCAGTCGAGGAGAATGCGCGGACTCCCCGAAACGCAAACGGGAGTAGCCGTCACTACTGGTGTCGCTGGAGGGCCAAACACAATGGCCGTTACCACAATAAGCTCGTCCGCCAGAGCTTGAATTTTTTGACTCACATCAAACGAAAGAAAACCCGGGCCCAGCGTAAAGGTAAGAGCCAGATATCCCAAAAATGAAAAACTGAGTATCCAGAAATGCACTCGGGCCAAAAAACGTTTGTGGGGATGGGAGAGACGGCGCATACCCGGTCAAAGAGATCTCAATAGAGGGGTTTCGCCCCTTATTTTAGCATGTTATGTATGCGGATCCTCTTTTTTCCATTCCACCATTTGGTAAGCATCGCGTTCGATCTCTGTCGCTGGACGAAGTTGTGTCCCTCGAGGAAACAAACGATAGTGGGGTGAATCATCAAGAGCAAGCGCGATATCCCAAAGATCATCCTCGCTCGTCATCCATGCTGTACCAAATCGTTTGAGTGAAAATGGTCGCGAGTAATCAATCATCGTCTTCTCACCATCATGCGCCATAAAGAATTCATGGAAATATGAGAGCGCTAGCTCACGGACAGTCCGATAGATTGGGTCACGGTACCGCAGAACTGGATGATTAGTTTTGGAAAGCGCCCCCCAATACCCCCCTTTTTTGAAAAGAGTCACCACATGATCCTCGTCATACGGTTTAGTGCGCAAATCAAGCAACCACGCAGGCTCTCGATTGACAGTGAAGGCAGCCACAGCCAAAAGCGCTCCTTCGATGCAGTGAGCCTTACATTCCCGAAGCACTGCGCGCGGCGAATACAGTGTATCACCCTGCTTCACATAGTTAGCTGGAAGTGCATCGAGAAAATCCTGGATTTTGTCCGGCGCGTTGAGCGACTTCAGTACTTTGAGTTCCACTTGAGTAAAACCAAACATATTCTATAGCTTAGTATAGCGCGTCGTGAGAAACTTCTTTCCTAATAACAGAATTCATAACTTTACTTTTTTCACCTCCAATGGTAGTGTCCTCTCATCCGCACCACCTTTCTCAAAGGAGACAACATGCGGCTCAATCATTTGATTTTCTACCTGTTCCTTACCGGTTGGACGCTTCCGACCTTCGCAGCGACCGATTGCTACCTCGTGGCAGGGCTTGGCCAAGGCAGGTACAAGAGAAGCCTGACCGACAAGTTTGAGGACCACTTGCTTGACCGTTCCTGGATTCAAAAGACCTCGACCTTCAAGAGCACCAGCTATCCCTACCAACTTGGTGTTGGCTGCCAGTTCTCACGTTCCTTCGCCCTGGAAGTAGGCTATCTCCAAGGCTTCAAGACGCAAGTCAATACCACTGTGGCTATCTGTGGAGAAATCCTCGATCTCTCCCTCTGTTCGAAGTCAATCCTCTTGCGACGAGAAATGACTCTCGAGGGCTGGGAAGTGAGTGGTCTCGGGCTGCTTCCACTTAGTCAACGAGTGGCGTTCACTGGTCGACTGGGGATACTGGTTGGTACTGGTCGAGCTACCCTATTGATCCCGCAGCTCTCTAAGGAAATACAGTTCTCCACAGAGAAGCGCGGAGTGATCCCCGTCGTTGGTCTCGGTCTCATGTATCGAGCTAACCCTGACTTCTCACTTGCTATCGAACGTAAGCAATTCGACGGCAACAGCAACCTCGGGCAAGTGGTCGCCCGCTGGTACTTCTGAGTCGTTCTGACTACGTTCAGGAACAAAACAAACGCCAGTCGGTGCTCCCGGCTGGCGCCTTTATTTTCATGAAAAAGTTCTATTCGATCTCTTTTTGTTTCTCACGGAAGAGCCAGGCACTAATACCGACCAAACAAATAAAGAAGATAAGTGACCACTCTGGGATAGAGAGCCCCATTAAAGTCCAATTGCGTTCACTGCAATCTCCCGTCGCTTGAAAAAGCACCGTCACCGCATCCATAAATGATTCCAACAAGGGAAGGCATTTCGTCCCAAGTCCTTGGGGCACCAGTTGGATATAAACGTTGCGAACGGCAACTGCCCCACCCAAGAGCGCGAGGACAAACATGACCGACGCATACCGCTCGAGGAAGCGGTTGTGCCAAGCGCCGATAAGTGCGACTACTCCAACCCCAAGGAAAAATCCTCGCTGGATAATGCAAAGCGCACAGGGTGTAAGGCCAACGACATACTCGAGAAAATAGCCTATGCCCAAAAGAAAGATCGACCCAAAACCGACCACCAACATTACTTTTCTTCTAGAAGCGAGGACCGCCATAAAAATAGCTTTTGATATATTCTCCATGGGAAAGATACTGTTTAGATTATTTCCAGTATATCACCCTGCCTATTCGTACCACAGTGCCTCCATCGGACTCAGACGAGCGGCTCGATAGGCTGGGTAATACCCAAAAACAATCCCTATGGCTGCTGAAACCAAAAATGCGAGCAGCACCGAACTGAGAGAGATCACGACCATAATACCGAGAACAGTCATGAGGACTGCTACCAGAAAACCAATAAGAATTCCGAATGCGCCACTTTTTTCTCAAAAGAAAACTCGCTTTCCTCTTCACCAAAAAAAGAAAAAGGTACCGACGACTTCTTTTTCAGTACATCGAAAGCGGTGCGTTTGGCAATAGTATATAACCACGTCTTAAAAGAGTACTCTGGATGAAAGCGAGCCAAATGTTTCCAGGCCTTAATCCAGGTTTCCTGGACTATATCCTCTGCCATATCCCGGTCACACACCATGAGAAAAACGAATTGATACAATGACGTAATATATGTATGGACAAGTATCGCAAAAGCCTCTTCATTTCCAGCCAGAGCTTTGGTTAGGTAGTGACGCTCTTGTTCGTCCATAAGAAGGTTCATTCTACTACAAGATTCGAAAAAAAGCAGGGCCGAATATCCCTTCTCTTTTCCTACGCCTACCAATCTCGTTGGGACGCATTATTTGACAGTGCTGGCGCTATCTAAAGGCACAAAAAAACGGACTAGCTGTTTCGATACTCTTAATCCTCTATGAAAAAACAACTAAAGCTTTCGACTATCATAGGCCCAATGAAGAAGGGCTTGGCGTTGGCGCGGCCGACAATGCATGTCTCCCTGTCTGCAGTGATGAGTGATCTGGGCCGCATGTCGTCGAATAGCCTGCCAGCGCTTGATCTGACGAGCATCCTCTTGAGACAATCTTCGACCCATATAATAACGACAGTACCATTGAAACCAGCCACGCGGATCATCCGGATAAAGCCACCCTTTTTGTTTCCATACCGAGAGTGCTTGTGAAGCACTCACTCCGAAGTAGTTCAGTTTCACGTCAGGCTTTTCTGGAGAGAGCTTAGCTCTGTTAAACCAAACTTGAGGAAATTCGTCTCGACAATCAGTCATGTATTTCCCCCCAAAAACACCGAGTGCGAGCATCTCTTGAGGTGTCAAGTCCGGTTGAAAATCAGGGGAAAAGTTTTTTCCTATTGGCTCAGTACAAGTATATGTATAGCCCTGTTGCATTTTGTCGTAAACAATGACTGTCCTTGTTGACATAACACGAGTGTAAAAATGAAAGTGGATCAGCAAAGAAATATCGTACTGATCCACTCCAGGGCTTTGCCCTTGGTTATTTGGCGATATGACGCCGAGTTTGGGTGAAAAGATGCCCACTCAAATCTCCTTTGTCCATGATCAAGTGAAACACGTGTCTGTATAAGTCCGGTTTGGGATTGACACGGTAAAGGACTTCGATGAGAATACCCCAATGTCTCGGAGTTCGGCTCAAAACACGGGAGCTAACCCTCTCAAGCTGACCAGGATCGGCTCCACGATGGTGGCGGAGCAAAATATCATGAAGTTTCTCCCAAAGCAGACGTCCGACCTCTTGAGAGAACGCCGGATTGTCTCGAGCTTGGAGTAAAGTGTAGTCTCCAGGAGTAAACTCTACTGGATAGCCAGTGATCCTCACTAGTTTCGATCGCGTATCCATGGTGACCTCCTTTCAATGGCCAAAGTGAAAGAACCACCCCAAGTGTAGGCTGCCCAAGAATAAGCGTCAACTAAATCAAAACACAAAAGAGGGGCGCCCCTCTTTCGTACCCCTTCTTCTTGTCCCTGCCACTAGAAGATATTGAAGATCCAGCCGAGGACGCCTGAGCGTTCCTTTTGGGCAACGACAAAGGTGTCAAGCTTCTTGGTTTCTTCCTCAAGCGCAATCACCTGCTCAAGGAGAATGGCTTTCACGTCGACATCTTCGATAGCATTGGCTGCCTTCAAGAGTGCCGTAATACGGGATTGGTTGGCTGTTACTTCCGTCTCGAGACGAGCGATATCATCACGATCGGTACCAAACAACGTCTGAAGTACCGGACTACGTTTGTCGACACGAGCTACGATGTCACTGACACGGGAAGCAGCTACCTCTTGCTCCTCTGCAACCTTGATAATCGACTTCCCGACTTCACCCTCTTCATCTTCGATCGCGGCTACTTGTTTGAGAGAAACCACGAGTGTTTCCGTCTCGCGCTCAATATCATCATCAAATTCCTCATCCGTACTACCGAGTGCATAGATAGTTGATTCAACGCCCGACTTCAACCGCTTGACTTTGCGTTCAAGTACTTCCTGTTCCCCTTCGAGAAGGGCTACGCTGTAGCCGCCCGCTGCCACTTTTGCCCTCATAGCCGCCAATTCTGTTTCATAGTTAGCCAGGGCTGAGCGGAACGTGCTTGCATCACCACCCGCGCTCTCGAGCAAAGCAATCTTTCCGTAGGTTTGACTGATCCGCTTCGCGATCTTACTGATCTCTTCAGAAACCTCCTTGGCATCATGTAAATCTTTTTCTTTGGCAAAGTGAGCGAGCTTCCTCACTTGTTTACTGAGATCCTTAGCTTTTTCCAAGTCTCCGGCAGCAAAAGCTGCTTTGACTGCCTCAAGCACTGTCTTCGCTTCAGCAAGTCGAGCGAGCGCTGCCGATCCATCTACTCCTTCTCCTTGCTTCTCAGCGATTTCCTCTTCGGCTTCCGCTATCTCTTTTTGGAGTTTAGCTAAAGTCTTCTCTTCCTCCTTGTACATGCCGCTGCCTGAGCCAGAAGACTCACTTTTTTCATCATCTACTTCGCTTAGCTCGTCATCGGTACTGCTCAATTCTTGGCTATTAGATCCTGAGTGTGTACTAGATTTTTTGGTAGATTCTCTGGCTTGCTTTTCAACCTCAGTCTCGCTTTTCTCGTCATCCTCATTACTCTTTTCGTCATCGTCGCTTCCGGATCCGCTCTTGTCATCATCTTCATCCTCGTCTTCGTCCGAAGAAGGCGACGACTGTTCTTCCGAACCGCCGTCTTCGTCCCCAAGCACCGTCTGAACGGTCGACAGTTTCTTGGTATACACATTGAATACAAACACCAAGAGGAGCACACTCAAAACACCAAATAGCACTTTTTCTGTTGTCCGACTATTGTTTTCTGGCATAAAAACACGTAGCTTAAAAGTTACTTTCAGTGTAAATCTCTTTTTGAAGGTCGTAAACAGCTACCGTTCCTTGTCAAGACAGTGCGTAGTGATGAGTAAGTACCCGAGCAGACCAAGCGCCACAACCTCCATCACTTCTTCAGAGAGGCGGATAATATGAAGCAAAACAAAACGACAAGTCGTTTCAGTACAAAGAGCAAAAGTATCGCGTTTCCCTATCCATCCGTCAAAGAGATCAAGGGCCACGGCGAGACCGAGAACGAAAAACACTCCTATAAGTGGTCGTCTGATACGCTCTAAATGTTCTTTCCATAGAAGATAGAGCAGCGCTCCCAGGGAAAAGACCATGAGGGGAAAATAAAGGATCACCCAAATATATGATGGAAAGAAATCAAAAAGAAGCGAGTGCTCTGCGAGATAACCACTCATTCGTTCATGAAAATAGGTAGCATCATCGAGACTAAAAAAGAAGAAGATAGCTGAAAGAAAATACCAGATTTTCTCTCGAGTCCGGTAGTAGATTGTAAGAGCAGATAGACCAATAAAGAAAAAAGAGAGGGCCGAAAACCAGGTGAGTGGAGTCTGCTCGCGGGTCGCCGTGAAGAGATCGCTCAAAAGTGTATTGGGAAAATAAAAGAAAGCAATAAGGTCCACAAGGACGAGGCCAAGCACCAGAAGAAAACCAACCCGATAGATTTTTTGGATGAAAAAAAGAGAGAACTGCATAGACATTACTCCCACCATACCATGCGTTTCTCTCCTTTTCTACTCGACAGTGATTTTGCCCAGCATCACACTATGATCCTCTCTACAATAGTAAGAGCAGAAAAATTCGAAGGTGCCTGCTTTGTCCGGAGTAAACTCGATCACTGCCCCATCAGGAGGGATATCGATATTCATACGCCCAACTCTGGAATAACCAGTCCATGCATGACGTCGCCATTATGAATAATAAGTCGGACCAGTTCACCTTTTTTGACCACAAGTACATTTTAATCCCAGACATACTGCCACACGCCCGTATGAATCGTCCGCTCTGTTTTCCCATTGACGATCTCTATAGTGAGAGCAGGGAAACCATCACCTGGTTCAATCTTTTCTGAAACTTGTTGAGAAATATTCGTCGGTGATGATGAAGATGCAACTTCCTCTTCTTCCCTTATTGGTGGTACCGCTCTTTTTTCTATGTTAGTTTCATTCGAAGAAACCCCAGGGGACTGTTCTTGAGATACAACCCACCCAATCCAGAGAGCTGCCAGTAAAACAAAGGCCACAATGATAAAAGCGTCTTTGTTATTCATGGTTCACTTAATTTGATACCTTGATTTCAAAGGGGTACATACCCATCCCGCAACTCCCTTCGAGCGTACCCGCCTCAAGCGTGCCGATAGCGACCTCGGTCACTCTCGAAGACGGCAAGACTTGATTGACATTCTTACTCGAGATACTGACGACCGAAGAACAGTCAAAAGTTCCCCAAGTGTTGAAACGAATGCCCATCGGAATACCTGGTTTGACCGTACTCGCTCTCCCTATCGTCCGTCGGTGTACTCTTTGATCGTAACGTTGTACCTGAGGAGACAATAAATTAGCCTCTCTCTCCTTTATGTGCTTCATCAATACGCAATATTGGTCATCCGTTACCTAAGGACGAGGAATTTCAACCGTCCCAAATAGGGATAATAGTTATCACCAGCCAGGCGATACTCAATAGACACTCGCAACCCAAATCGCCATCCGTATAACAACCACAAAGCGGAAAAGGTTATTTGTTCCCGATAATAACCAAAATATCGGCATCGGTCGGAGCAGTCTCACCGGCCGGAACAGTTGGGACGATTGTGCCGCCGATCTCTTCCACAAGCGCTTCCACAAGTGCCATTTTCTGCCCAGAGAGATCGATGACCATATTTCCCGTATAATCGTTCTTCGCCGCCTTTTCTTTGGAAATGATCGAAAGGTTTTCAAACGTCCCCACCAGCGTCGTTTCTGTCTCATTTGTCACGCCAACTTTCTTCGATCCGTTATAGAGCACAACCGTCGCCGAAAGCGTCAATGGGTCGACAACGGATTCAGGAGCCGGAGCCAAACTTTGCACGGTCTCGGGAACGAGCGTCGGTTCTGGCACTTCCGGTACAGGCGAAGAGGTTATTTCCTGCGATGTCTCGTCCACCGGCCCATCGGTCACCGTGATACCGCTTGCTGTATCGATGATCTTTCCCATAGACGGACGATAGAGGATCGCGCGGCCCGCGTCGACATAGATCAGTATCTTATCGCCATTCTCCGCTTTCTTGAAAAAAGCCTGATCGTCAAGTTTTTCTTTGTTCGTAACGGTTGCAAGCGTCGGCACCTCACCTTCCGGCAAATCCATCACGTTACCGATCTTCTCCGTCAGATCAGTAATCTCCTTGGCTTCCATTACTTCTTTCGTATGGCTGTACTGGTAATAGAAATACCCCGCCAATCCGAGCGCGACAACAAACAACGCGCCGAACACGAACGTCGCCGGCGCAGCACGACGTTCGCGACGCGGTGCCGGAACAGACGCTGACGATATTTCCGAAACAGCAGAAAGCGGGAGAACGGCTTCTGATTTCTCTTTCGGTTTTCGCGGAGGCATAAAGATGTGCACAATGAAAAGTCTTTTTCAATAGTATACCGCACGACGAAGAATCATTCAAACGAGTTTCCTCATCACGAGAGTGGCCAAAACATTCCCGTCATCACGAGGATAAAAAATACAAGTGGCGAAGAAAACGCCTCGTCGAAGAAGAGGAAGAAATTGCTATTCCCCGTCGGTCCGCTCCCACTCGAAAGCGCGATGTCAAACGTACTTGATCCGTTGTCTCGCAATTCTATGTCTGCAAAAGCCATAGGGTAATTTTAAATTGATGATTGTACCTGCCTGTCGGCAGACAGGGATTGCAGAATGAGAATTCAAATCTTCAATCTGAAATCTTCAATCTGCATTTAACATTACGCTGCTGTGCCGTTGTCGGAGCGACCGATGAGAGTGGAACTTTCGCGCGCTTCGGCAAAAAGCGTTTCCGTATTGTCGTACCATGTGATCGAGTAACTGCCGTTTCCCGAGCGCGAAGTCGTTGCTGCGAGTTCTTTGTTGCTTGTCCGCCACAATCCAATCGTCACTGACCCGCCCGACGACCCCGAGACGGTCCCGGACACTGTAAACGTCACCGTGTGATACGTAATCCACAGGTCAAGATACATAAAACCTGTTCCAGCATTGGTGTACGATATCCACCAACGACGGGTTCCCTCCGGATCGAGCCGCCCCGGCCACGGATCACCCGGGTAGCGGTACATATCATCGCGGAGACCGGCAAAGTGTTGATGAAGTCCTTTTTCGGCATCAGTATGACCGTTTACCGCATCAACCGTAAGCCACTGCCCAGCCGCATTGGTCTTTTCCGCCATGATGGTGAGACCACCGAAGGTCGTCGTCGTATTGGTCACATGAGCCAGATGACAGGCATAAGAATTGATGAAATAGTTTGTCTCCGGAATAGAGACTGCAAAGGCTGCGGTTTTCCGGTTGGTCGCCGTCGCACCATCAAATGTAAAGCCTGTATTCCACTTCACCGTATGATTGGCAGCGCCATACCCTTGGGTCGGCTTGCCGGCTGTATAATTCACGATGAAAAACCCGGAGATACCGAGACCAAAGTCCGCCGTATCGCTTCGATAAACATCAACATTAAGCGTATTAGTGCCGCGCGCCAGCGTAAAGGCAGAGTCGTTGCGTATCATACAACCGTTGCCACCGCAGAGCACCGCCGCCGCGTCGGTGTACGCCACAAATGATCCCGTTCCAACGCGCCAGTTGAGCGTTGAAATCGCCGCCGCCTGTTCCCAGAACGCATAGAAAGCGATGTCTTTGGTCGTGATGGTCGCCGGTTCCTCGATCCACAGTACGCGTTCCATTCGACCAAAATCGGTCGAGGCGGTACCGCCCATAAGTGTCGCTTGTGCCGGGAGGAGGGTCGAAACAAAGACATCAGTCGAGGCCGAGGCATCAAATTCGTACGTCACCACCATATACACTTGCTGGTGGTTATGCCGGGCTACGGACGCCCAGATATAAAATCCGTGTGTTGCGCTGGTCGTCATCGCGAGACCCTGACTCGTGCCGCCCGAATCGTAGTACTGCGTGACCCACACAAATTTGGCCCAGTAGTCAGACGTGGCGCCCATCTCAAGTGTCTGCGAAGCATAGGCGGTATAGGTGTCGATCTGCATTGAGAGTGTGGAGTCGGTCGTACCAGCCGTGTTGTTGACGTTGCCTTGGCAGACCACATACATATTGCGGTAGGTCTTGGATGTTTCGGGGAGTTCGGTATCAAGCGCGGCGATGGTATCGGTCGCTGTTCCCGGTTTGGCAGTAGCAAGCGTCCCCACCGGCGCGTTTAAAGGAATATACACGGTTTTGATGTGGGTCGTCTGCGTGTCGTCGTATTCGTAGGTGATATAGACCGTGGCGCCGACGTTGTTCATAATAATACCCGATGCCGACGCGTGGTCGACAAGCACCGAGACAGCGATAGTCTTGCTCGTCCCGCTCGCCCAGTTGGTAGTGAAATGCGTCGTCGCATCCGCCGCGTAAAAGAGCATCGTCTGTTCGCCGGAGTTGGTCTCGAGGTTGGCATTGGTGTACGATGTCGCCGTCGCGCCACCCACTGATACGTCGATACGCCGCGAGGTATAGTTGCCAAGCGTGGTCGATGCGTCGTTTACCTGAAGCTCCACCACGGCTTTTTTGATCGTCACCGTTCCGGAAAACTCGGGAATATACGCCGTGATCACCGTCATCGCGGTCAGTGTGTTGTCGGCAAGGGTGTTTAACTGCGGAATGCCGTACTGGATAGTTTTCAATCTTGTCGCCATAGCTTATGTGAAGTTGTCGAGCTTAGCGAGAAGATCCCATTTCGTATCGGTCGAATTGTAAACAAAACCGCAATAGAGCGTCTTGGAAAGAATCGTGGTCGTCGGAAGCGCGAGATCCGAGCTTGCCCGATAGATGGCGTTCCAACCAAGACTTCGGGCTGTGCCATTATCCTTGATACGAATGATGAGCTGCTGCCCCTGGGTCGGCGTCCCAGTCGGCGCGCCAAAAGTCGCTCCCGCCGCAAGCGCCGTGATAATATGGA
Source organism: uncultured Bdellovibrionales bacterium (assembly GCA_964597355.1). GTDB lineage: Bacteria > Patescibacteriota > Minisyncoccia > Moranbacterales > UBA1568 > SSEF01. The sequence continues at coordinate 16,734 of CAZQWS010000007.1, read as the reverse complement.
CATCAGTGGTATCAACGTTCGGCGTCGGAGTGGTATTGGACGCTTCTGATGTAATCCGTTTAGGAGCCTTACGAGCAAATTTATAAGAAAGGCAAACCCAGTTGCCGCTTCCCAAAGAAAGAAACTCAGCCGTATCATCCGCGACCGTAAGAATATTTTGCCCGCCGGGCAAGATGAGCGACGTACCATTATAGGTAAGGGTAAGCGCTGCCGCAAAACGGACATTGCGCCTTATACCAGCCGTAACCGAATCAAAGGCTGTAATCGTCGTTGTACCCGTAATGCGGACATTGTTCGACGTTGCCGCGCCGATATTGGTCGTTCCCGCCGACGCCACGTCGACCGACGCCGCGAAATTAAGCGGGATCGATTCAAGACGAACGGAGTTTTTGGAAATACGGACAGTCATAGAATATTAAAAACTTTCCTTATCTATAGTAAGAATCTCATTGCCATCATCATCGGTGACTAAAAGTTGTTTTCCTGTCTCGGTAAGTTTGAAGTTTTGGAATGTCTTTTCCGATAAGACCGTATCTCCACGCAAGGCATTGATAAGAGGCGTCAGATACTTCCCCGCCAAAAAGAGCGCCCCGCCAAAAAGAGCGTATTTAAGGAACGCTCGACGCTTTACATCAAATTCCGCGACCGGTATTCCGGCCTTGTGAGCGGCACGGACTTCCGCTCCACGAAAACGTGAATGAACAACCACGAAAAATCGGCTATCGGCAAATGCCTTCTTAAAAACAGAAAGTGTGTTTTGCAACCGACCGCTCTGTCTGGCCACCCACGCTTTCCGCGAACGTATACTCATTTTCCAATCCCACATCATTTTGTTTTTCCGTAACCTTTTTCCGTCTCCGCCGATTATTGCGGCGGCTTTTCCGCATCATTTTTTGTGTCATCTTTCAATTCCGCTTCGATCTCGCGCTTTCCCTTCTTGAATTCTCCCGTCACGCGTCCGAGCGACTTGGCAAACTCGGTGATCTTGCCGCTTCCGAAGAAAAGCACCGCCACCACGAGTACGATAATGATGATTTCCGGCAATCCTAATCCGAACATACGCAGATGATTAAAGATAATGATCCGTGCCTATTATACCATACGAAAAACCCCTCGCGAAAGGGATTTCAAGCAGTGTTTACGTACCCGAAAAGTTCATCATTCCACCGTTTCTACTTCGCTTTCGGAGGAAGTTTCTTCGTTGACAGCCGTCTGATCAGTTGGTTCGATAGTCTCTGTTGCCGGCGTAGTAATCGGAGTTGATTCAATGACGACAGGAGCTTCCGGCATACTGGTATCGATAGCGAGAAATTCCGCGACCGCCTGTACGATCATTTCGCGCAATTTCTCATCGGAAATACCAAGAGTAGTCTGTGTCGGCGTTTCGACGTTTTCATCTTCATTGGTATTGCTCGACGATTGCTTATCGCTAGATTCCATTTCTCCCGCATTCGACGATTTGCCGTCTCCGACCGAGAGTTCTTTCCCAACCAGTCCGGCGTACTTGGAAATTCTCGGTTTCGCCGTGTCTTCGCCCGCGGCAACCGTCCGCACTTCGTCGAGGTAAGCGAGCTCCTGGTGCACGATTTGCCCGATTTGCTCGGAAAGGTATTCGGTCAGTTTTCGCTTGCCGAGCAGCACTTTTTGAATCTCCATCCGCCGAGCTTTGCGCGTCTCCTGCCAGATGCTGCCCACGATATCATACGTATTATAGGAATACTCCACCGCGAACATCTCTTTCGTCTCCGTAATTCTGTCGATCCGCACGGAAATATCATACTTATCGATATCCGTTTTCAATAAATTGGCGCTATCGGCGGCTTTCGGAACGGAAAAAGGCTGCGCTATGGCGGTATCGCCAGGCAGGACCGCTTCCCGGAGCTTCGGGCTCGCCGCGAACGCTGCTCCCGTCCCGAGCAAGACGACCGCGAGAATAATGGGAAACGCATTGTTATATTTGATGAAGTCGACAATAGATCGCATAGATTTCCTCAATTATATCACGCGCTTCGGCACAGAAACGGCGGCCGAGATGGTCCCGATCACATATAAACCAAGGATTGGACCGGAAAGAAACACCATCGTCACACCGCTTCCATCAGGCGTGATGATCGCAGAAAAAAGAATTACAAAAAGTACGGCTCCGCGCCAGTGCCGCATCCAAAACACGGGTGGGATAAGCCCGATCCGGCCAAACGCCACCATCATAACCGGTAACAGGAATACGACTCCGGTCAAAATCGTCAGAAGAAACACTGACGAAAGGAACTGATCGAGCGCGAACATCGGCACGACGCCAGCCGGATCGGCGAACGAATAGAGGGCGGAAAGCGTTTCTGGAATGATCAGAAAATACGCGAATGCGGTACCGGCATAGAATAATACGAGGGCCGGAAGCGCAAAGAAAAGAAGCGTTCGGCGTTCGGCGGGTCGGAGCGCCGGTGCAAGGAACCGCCCCAAGAGAAAGAGTGCGAGAGGAAACGTAAAAAGAAGCGCCAAGAGGAACGCTACGAGAATGGGCGCGACAAACAGCGCCACCGGCCCAAGTGTCACGATCGGTACACCCGAGGGAACGAGCATCTGCTTCATAAGAAGGAATGCGTTGGTCGCAAGCGATGCCGCAGTATCCGGTCCGCTCCACCCGAACATCTCCGGCGTCAAGAATAGGAGCGCCACAAAGACGCCGAGAAGGGCGAGGGCGTATCTAGCGATAATTTTTTTCAACGCTTCGATCTGAGATGAAAATCGGTCCATACCAAAAATCACTTACTGTTCGTCAAAGATAAGCATCGCGTTGTCGTCATTGTCATAGACACTGATCTCCGTCAAGGAATCGTTCTTAAGATACACGCCATTGCCAAACTTCAATACGTTTTCAATAAAAATGTTTCCATCACCCGTAAGCGTCAATGCCGGGCAGGCATCGTTGTCGCAGACCCAGATATTTTCGGACAAGGCACGAATGTCCGTGCCAGTCGCGGAAATTTGCAAATCGCCCACCGAATCGACGGTCATTTCGCTGTAATATGTCAAGTCTTTAGACAGACGGAGTTGCGGAGCGCTCGCGGACTCAACGATATCCATCGCGCGCGACGGCGCAGTCGTGCCGATACCCACCTTGCCAGTACCATCGATGACGAACGGCGTCGTGTCACCTGATTCATCGTTTATCCGCACGGCCAGGTTGTTTGTACCCGTCGCCCGATGATCGACAAAAAGCGAGACGTTTGCGTTCGCCGTTCCAGTGTTCGCCACCGAGAAAACGTTTCCCGTATTGCTCACACTCGATCCCGATAGCGTAATACCGGCCAAGTCTCCGGTAAACACGGTCGAGCTCGACGCGACGGTAATCCCCTTGCCGGACGCAAGACTATTCGCCGTGATCGAAAGTCCAGTCTCCGTATCGATTGAGTTGGCAGTGATATCGACCGCGTTTGCAGCGTTCGAAGACTGGACAAGATCAAGCACCTTGATAGCAGCGGTGGTGTTCTGCTGCGAAATCTGCATCGTGAAGCTCGAAAGGTCGTTGCCGCTGGAAGTCGGATTGGTGATGATAAGCCCGTCGTCGGCCGCCGTAAGCGAGATGGTTACGTTGCTCCCGTCGGCATCGTTGCCGTACGTCGTTTGCAGATCACTCGATCCGCCTCCGCAGCCGCCATCTGTCGTGTTACAAAGAATCTTGGTCGTACCATTTTCGTTTATCTTGAATTTGTTGTCGGAAGAATCGTACCAGATGTAGCCTGCAGCTGCGCCGGAAACACCAGAATGGGAAAGTGCGAGATAATCCCCCGTCGCCACGCTTACGACACCGGACGCTGAATCGATCGTCAATCCTGACGAACCTCCAGACGCGAGCGTTCCCACTCCCGCGAACGTCAGCGCCGTGGAGGAAACCGAGATCGTATCGATAGATGCGACACCGGTGAGTATGCCACCCGACGTCACGTTGAGTCCCGAAGAATTAAGTGTGAAACTGTCGTCAGTGGAATTGCCGATCACGATGGTCTTCACGGCAACACCCGTACCAATATTGATTGTCTCCGCCGATCCATCGGAACCGATGGAAATCGTCCCCGTCGTTCCGGAATTTATGGTGAGATCCGAAGCGGTTGCCGACGAAAGTGTCACTGCACCCGCACCCGTATAGCTTTGACCGGCAGCGATAGAGATGCCACCCGTATCGGCAGTGAGAGAATCCACAGTCGTCGCATCCTGGATATCGACCGTGCCAGCACCGGCCGCCACGATGACGAGCGATTCGCCAGAGGCAGTCGTAATATCGGTCACTGCGCCAGAGAAGGTAAGTCCGGTTGAACCAATAGTCTTGTTCGTGAATTCTTCTGTTCCCGCAAGTGTCGCGAGTGTTCCTGTTGTCGGCAGCGTCACACTCGTCGCGCCGCTCGTCGTGAGTGTCAGGTCGTTTGAGGCCGTCGTCGTGAATGATCCGCCAAACGAGATTGTCTCGCCGTTTGGGATCGTAAGTGTGCCGGTCGTATCCGTCACGGTAAGTCCGTGTACCCTGTCAGCGTTCATCGCGTAAGGTGCCGCGGTAAAACGCACGCGTGGAGACATCTCACCGTCACTATTGAATTCGATACCGAGATAGATATTGTCCGTATTGAAATCCACTGATCCAGGAAGTGCGGTAACGGATCCTAAATTCACCTGAAAGATACCATCCGTCACTGTTACCTGGTTGCCGCCCGTTCTCGTCTCCGTCCAGATCGCCGTGCCACCGCTATCGACGCTGTATATATTGAAAACGAAGTCATAATCGCCGTTCGTCACGTTTGTACCGTCGGTATTCACAACTTTGCCCTGAAAGTTGATCTGCTTATTGACACCTGTCGCAGCAGACACTTCCGGAACAATAAAAAACCCTGCGCTCAGGGCAAACGCGGCTGCAAAAAGCAAGATGGATACTTTCTCACATCTTCTCTTCAGGGTATTTTTCTTTGTTTGTTTCGGTGAGACCGGCATACAATCTTTCGATGCCTTTTTTTTCAGAAAATTTTTTGTAACAAAAAACCTCTGAGGCAGCTCACCCTGTGCCCCATTTCATACGTACAGGATAACAAAAAAATATCATTCCGAAAAGCCAGAATAATACACTATCAAAGGGAAAATATCTTCCCGATTCACTGCTGTATCAATCCTGAAACGATACGCTCAAGCTCTTCCAAAAGCCCCTCTAATGAAACCGATGATGTCACCGAGACGCTTATGATATTCCGTCCAACAAAGAAAAAGGCTGTTTCTTCAAATACTTGGGTGTTTTTTTCGAACAAAAATCCATCAAAATCACTTTGAATGAACGGCTTTTTATCATATATTTCCGGCTTTTTCAGGCGCATCTTGAATGATGGAGACGCTTCTAGGCTATTTTCCGAACGCTCCTCGACAGTAATGGCTATCTTCTTTCCGCTCAAACCAGATTCGGCCAAAAAAATACTCTCTTTGACTGGTCCATTGACGGGCATCTCGTTGGATTTCAAAACATAGGCAGCTGAATAGGAAAAAGAAACATATTTCCCGTTATAACGCTTCTGCTCGTTTCCCTGTTTGAATGGATCATCTTCAGCGGGCAACTTTCCTTCCTGTACCGTACCGATGGCCGGACCAGAAAGGTATACCCATAGAGCGAAAAATAATGCCAGTAAAAGAAAAAACACTCCGGACAAAAAAAGAATTCTCTGCTTTCCTTTCTTGCTGTGGGCGTCTTTGTATTTCATACGTTTCATTTCTCCCTCAAAAACATCAGGGGTCTCCCGGCTCCGCTCGGATATATGTCAGCATCAGAGCCATTTTCCCCATTGTATCACTTTCCGTAAAAACTTCTTCTCCGATAGCAAAATGGGAAACGTCCTGTGCCGCAAACTGTATCGACGGACTTCCTATGCTCTTTTTTCCTGTTTTTTGGCTTTTTTCAGCCTCATTTTCAATTTCATAGACAACAAGGATCGGCTGTGAAAAAAGTTCGATTGGCTCTCCGTACGAAAGATCTGTCACGCGAATTTCGTTTCGCCCACGCAAAGACGTATCGGCCGAAAACCTTACGCTCACTTCACCATGGATATCCGTACGTCCGAATAAGATTCTTTTCTCTCGGCCAGATTTATTCGTAAATGCGATCTGAATATCATGATTACTGAGTGACTGTCTGCCCGACATCAACTTCACAGTAATGGAGAACTCATCACCGACAACAACGGCAGAATTCTTAACAGACACCATCGAGTTCCTCCGCACGGCATATACGAATTCAGGAAACAAGGGTACCTCGGCGGTCACGGTAATTGTTTTTCCGATATTTTCTGAGATTTCAGAAACGCTTGCCTCTGCCCTATTGACAGCCGTACCGAGAAAAAAAAGAGTTACAAAAAAAGCGGCGGACTTATGGAGTATCCGTCTGCGAAGCCAAATATTCACCCGTATTTCTGCGGCGTCGCCATGCATACCACCCGGTCGCTGCAACAAGAAGCAGCGAGATTCCTATGATAGCAGCTCCCGGTAGAAAGGCAAACTGCTCGGAATACAAGGAAAATTCCTCTCGGTCATCGTAACGATAGGCTATATCGAACGTATAATAGCCGGGAATGAGACTAGGCACCAGCGCACGTATCCGGACAGAATACATCCGCACCGTTTCCGGCAGGATAATTCCGGATTCCTCATTGATGATGCCTTTCGATACCACACGGCCCAATGGATCGGTAATGGTTACCGTCCCACGCGGCACAGTATGTACATTCCCCTCATTCAAGAAACGCAACCTCACTGTCTCTGGAAGCATGACGAAATTCCCATCCATTTCTTTTTCTTTCAAAGCCAGGCCGTATCGCTCGCCGCCAATCTTTTTTACAAATACCAAAACCGAAAACATCCGTTGTACGGCAATTCGCGTACCGGCATTAGCCGTATCCGCTCCTTCCCTTGCCCGAAATGTCACTGCTCCATAATGCCCACCGGGACCAAGTGACGTACCATTCTCTATCGTTACTTTTATTTTTTGGCTCTCCTTAGAACCAATCGTCACCCGATCCTTTTCCGGACGCATCCACGATGCCAAGGAATATTTTTTCTCGAAATCATTCTGTGCGCCCAAAAATGCCACCCCGCCCGATTCATCAAGGCTTCCAAAATCAAGCACAGACAATGAGAGTTCCACAGGAACATCTGCCTGATTTGTGAGCGTGATGAATATCTCCTTCTCGCGGTCTTCTTGTTCAAGAGAAATTTCCTGGAACATCGGACTTACGGAAAATCCGCCGGAAACCGTCTCAGCGGATGTATAGGATGCACATAAAATACCCAATAATGGCAGAATGAAAGCAAAAATTCCCCTTATCATACCTCCATTTTTTTCCCAAACGCTTTTTTCCACATCTTCACGACAGTCGAACGGAGTCCGATGAAAAAGAATACGATGATGATACCCACCGCCCCCAAAAGCCTCCACGGCACAACAAAGAAGGATACGGTGCCTTCGATCGGAATATCTCTCGTGCCGTCGTCGTAGATAAGAAGGAGAGTGGCGGTATATTTGCCCATCCGGAGCTTGGAAGCATCTTTCCAGTTCCAGACGAGAGTCTGTTTCTTGTTTCCTTCCTCATCAAGGACGGCTCTATCGTCTTCGATTCTGTCTTCATAGAGGGGAAAGCCGTCTTCCCATTTAGCCTCGAAGATGCGGCTAGAACCAGGGAGAATATTTCCTTTCTCATCGTTCACTTCGATAGCAGTAATGTTTTTGATGTCGCCTCGGTCGATGAAGATATTGCCTCTCGGGGAGAGGTGAACGTTGCCATTGTTCTTGAGCGTGATGTGGAAAGTAGCAGGGAGGAACTCGTAGAAGCGCCGGTCGACAGAGAATTCCGCTACTTCGACAGAGCGGACGGCGTCTTTTACTCTCGCCTCGAGAAGGACAAGAACAGCTGTACCACCGACGATGGCGGTCTTTCCGGGGGAAACGGTATCACCATCCGCTCGGGAGAAGACGATGGCATAGTAGTAGCCGAAGGAAGCCTCTTTCGGGACCCGGAAGGTGGCCGTAACAGTCTTCCACTCATTGGGACCGAGAGAGAAGGATGGTTCGGAGAAGGAAACCCAGTTGAGGAAGTCATCTTTCGGTTCGGGATCGAGGAGCTCCGGCTTCCCGGTATCCTCGTAGGCCCTGAACTTCATCAGGTTTATTTTGAGAGACTCTTCCTTAAGGCCTCCATTCTTGACCTTGATATCGGTGGAGACGGAGGTGCCTGGTTCGGCAACGATACTGATGGGGAGTGGAGAGGTAATGAGAGAAAAGTCCGAGGTTTGGGCGGAGACAAGAGGGGGGGAGAGAAGAAAACACATCAAAAAGAACGCTGGAAGCGCGACAATAATGGGAAACGAAGAGAAAAATCTGTTCATAGAGCAAGTACGTCCAGTATAACGTATACCGTCTCTCTTTAAAAATAAAAGCCCCTTTCAAGAGAAAAGGGGGCTATCTTTTTCAAGTGGGATTCTCCTTAAAATCGTCCGGCAGCAACCACTGTAAGCGTATCAGAATAGTCCGTCGCAGCAGCCTGTACAGTACTAATCTTGGCACGCTCCGTAAGGGTAAGCACGTCACCGGCAGTCGTTCCGGTACATTCAGCGATTGGCTGGAATGTCGTCGAAAGCGAACCGCCCTCCGTTGTATCCGCACCCGCATATTCATCGCCATATCCAGGGTTCTGCTGGACCGTACCAGTGCCAGTACCATGATCGGTCGTGATATCCACATCAAGCACATAGCCGTTCACTGAATCCAAATCTTCCGGTGTATCGTTTACCGTACCGGCCGTCGAGATAGTAGCCCCAGTCGAAGAAGAATTGAGGCCGGCATTCGCGCTCTTGACCCACGCGACCCAGCCGGAAGCAGCGTTCGTCGCAATTGTCACTGTCCGTCCGGAAGTCGAAGTGATTGACGTCGAAAGGCTTGAGGTGAAAGAGTCCGTATTACCGCTTAATGTAAAAGTAAATGTCGCCGGAACGGTTGCTGAAACAACAATTTGATCATCGGAAACAATAGAGAGGGCATATCCGGACGTATCGATAGTCGCTAGACCGCTCGTACGAGTTGTTACTGTTCCGGTTTTATTATTCCCGGCAGTAGCGGTCGTCAGCGCCGATGAACTTGACCAATTGAAGCAATATAGGGTACCAACAGAAAGATCAGAGGATGGGAATGTCACCGTTTGACCGGAAGCTGCTGTCGCTGTGTCAATACCGGGCCACGCTGTCGCACCGGAAGGGATATTCGTCGTGGTCACCGTCCAGTTGCCAGTCGTAGTGCTTACCGTAAACCCGGTCGGAAATACCACCTGAACGTCTGCTTCTGTACCAACGGTGTTCGGTTGAGCACAAACCAATCCAGTCGTCGCAGTAGAAGCAGCCAAACGATCAGGTCGGACCCATATCTCCTGAAATGCCGCTTTCGCATTCCTTGAAAGAAACATCGGCAAAACAGCAACTAACAATAGTGTGAAAATCTCAAAAAGCGCCGTTTTCCTCGAAGCCTTATGCATCATAAAAGAATCGTGTTTTTTATTTTTGTCCAAAATGGAAGGATTTTTTACCTTACATTCGCTATCATACAGGAAAAACCGGCTCTCGTCAACGATTTGGCGACATTTCAGAAGCTAGTGGAGGCAATAATAGTGAGTGTTTCTGTGTAATCACCGGCAGCCGGAGTAACGGAAGAAGATTTCGCTTTGAGGAGAAATGATCCTCGACCACTCGTCGTCGGAGCAGACGCAGTGAAAATTTCGCGGATGGTTGTATCAGTGACGGCAACGTTATCGGAGGTCAGATCGTACGCCAGAGCGATGGAGAGTCCTCCGGACGCGGTCGATCCTTGGGCGCCAAATCCTTCTGAAAGTACGGTAAGATTCCCCGTAACCGTACCAATAGTATAGCTAGCGACCGAACTTTCCAGTCCAGCATTGCTCCCGTACACGTACACGCGACCGCCGCTTTCGCCATTCGTCTGAAAATCTATCCAGATTTTTTGCGGGCTGTCCGTCACCGTTCCGGCGATTAAGTCGCCGAAAGCGATCGATGTTACGCTATTCTCCTCGTCAATAGCCGAAACATCGATATCGAACGTCATCTGCGGAGAAACCGTCGCGGCGGAAGCGGTCGAGCCGTAGCCGGTCTCAGTAAATTTCCCCTGCCACGCCTTCACCTTCACCTTGTACGTCGTACTCGGTGTAAGTCCGAGTATAAGCGTACCGGATGCACCACCCCAATTCGTATACGTCTGATAATCCTCGATACCGAGTGTCGAGCCGACCGTATCATCGCTTTGCACATAGCGGGTCGTCACGAAGTCATCGTCGCTTATGGCGATGGCGAACTTGGTATCCGTCGGATTATTGCTTGTTGTGATGACGATTTTCAGTTTGTTGTAATAACTGCTCGGATTGGTAAATGCCGGGGCAGCGGGGATATTGGCCTGATTGGTGAACTGCAATCCCGAACCAAGATCGTACGTCGTGCCATCGAGCATACCGGCGCCCTGTTCGCCCGAGAGCGTCTCGGCAGCATAATTGGTCGAGGTCGCATTGCTCGTTCCGCCACCACCGAAACCGTAGTCTTTGAGCTGGTATGTCGTGCTCGCCGGCATCACGAATATCAAAAAAATCCCCGCCGGTAGCGGGAAGAATTTCCGAAAGAGTGTCCGCCAAAAAAAGTACCCTTTCATCGCTATTGGAAAAAAATTACCGTAAGACTCTATCGATTGTCTCGTCTGTCGAATCGCACGCATGGACAGTAAAATATTATTGTCATTCGCAACGATGGAATATCACATCAATTCCGTCGAACCGTTTTCCAGATCATGCGACAGGGATTTCAGATATTTATCCAAATAGCCGGAAAAATCGATACAACCAGTGTCTCCGCTCACGCAACATATCACGTCGGTGAGCACAACCAGATGAAGTCGTACCGGCCTACTTTTCGGTCGTATCCAAACCGGTCGACGACGTGCCTCTGTTATTGATGATGTACTGCTGTACCGCCGAAAGAATACTCTAGATATCGGACAGATGACTCGATATTCATACGATTCTCTGAAAACTGCTCCCATCATACCAATTTTTCCTGCTACTGCCAACGATCTTACTGCTATGATCTTTTTTTGACTAATGGAAAAATGAGCTGATTGTGATGGAAGAGTTGGCGATAGAGGAAAAGGCAATCCGGAATCGGTTAGAACCTCTCAGTTTTGGCTCTGATAAAACAAAACTCTGAACAGAATATGCCCGAGTCCTACGATACTCCGACAATTGGAGATGTTTCGAACCTACTTACAAACCAACTTGGTATGATAAACAGAGAATCCAATTATTAAATCCAGTAAATTTTGAACATCTGTCAATGCTTCCGATAGATGTGGTATAGTAGACGCATGAAAGCAAAAACTCTCCTCCCATTCCTTGGTATTTCGTTTGGTCTGACATGGGGTATTGCGGCACTCCTCATCTTTTTTACCGACCAGGTCACCGCTATCTTTGGTGAAATCAGCACCACTAATCCTCTGTATATACTGGCGGTGTATTCCCCGGGTATTGCTGGGTTTTTCCTCATCTGGCGATCCTATGGTCTCAATGGGTTCAAAAGTTTCTTGCGCCGACTCACGCTGTGGCGAATGCCTTCAGTGTGGTGGGTATACTTACTCCTCGGTATTCCTCTGCTCGAACTCCTCAGCGCCACACTCAACGGAACCATTCATGAAATGTTTCAATTTTCCCCATGGTATTTAGTATTTTCCGCACTGGGGCTTGCCCTGTTCTTAGGCACCATCGAAGAATTTGGCTGGCGAGGTATCGCCTTACCTCTTTTACAACAAAAATATGCCCCATTTTGGGCTGGCCTAATACTTGGTATCATTTGGGCAATCTGGCATATCCCTGCGTTTTTCATGAGCGGAGTTCCCTATGAAGGGTGGTCTATGTTCCCGCTCTTTGGTGGTCTTATTGCGCTTTCGGTTATCCTCACACCGATGTTTAACAGTGCGCAAGGTAGCTTGCTTATCGCGTACCTCTACCACTTCCAAATGATGAATCCCATTTGGCCGAATACGCAACCTTGGGAGAACTACATTTTCATCGTAGTGGCAATCATTGTAGTCATACTCAATCGACATACGATGTTTCGGCAAGGAACCGGAGTTACTGATGTACTCATGCCGCCGGAAGGCAATAGAACTGTTACCTCCGCCGGGTCATAACAACAACATTCACTCGTACTCCATCGCCCTCAACGCATAAAGACCACTTTTAGTGGTCTTTATGTTTCTAGCTCCGCCTATTGAAAGAAGTGCGCACCAAGTTCATGAAACATTCGCAATAAACCATTTGTCCTATCGCTTTCTTTTTCTCCCCTGTACATATCGCTCGAGAGCCTCTCTGGAAACCAGCCAATTCCGTCCTTCTTTGTGGGCTTCCAGCTTTCCTGATCTCGCAAGCAAATTGAGATACTTCGCGGAATATGGCGATTGTTTCGCTAGATCAGCAAGCGTAAGAAACACCTCCTTATGCTTCGTGGCCGGCGTCAAGACTTTGAAATAAATATCAAGCGACCGCTCTACTGCTTGGGCGATGAACCGCACCAATGGTTCATATTGGCCCTTATCAGCCAAGCTCAGTACACGGTAATATTTCTTTCTATCATTCTTAAGAATGATGACGAGTGGGAAACCAGCCTGCAAAAGAAACACATTCATGGCCAAGCGAGCTGTCCGACCATTGCCATCGAAAAACGGGTGGATATGCACTAGCTTATGATGGAACATCGCCGCCAATTCAACTACATAAGTATGAGACTTCTCAACCGTCACCCAATCGATAAGCTCTCGTATCAATCTCGGCACTTCGAAAGCTTCCGGTGGCTTATGGTCGGTTCCAGTAATCATGACACTACTATTGCGGTACTGCCCCGCCCACTCCTTATCCGTATCCTGTACCACCAGATGATGGAGCGAACGGATCAGCTGTTCGGAAACCGTATGCTTCTTGTCTTTATCAATCAAATCATACAAGTAAACAAGTGCTTCGGTGTGATTCTTGGCTTCCAGATGATCCTTAAGTGGCTTGCCCTTGATAGTCAATCCTTCGCTAATAACCAGATACGTCTCTTTCAAAGTCAGGCTATTTCCTTCGATAGCATTGGAATTGTAGGTCATTTCCAATTCGAACTGCTCACGCAATTTCTTGACTGCCTGAACAGGCAGTGGTCGCAATGCGTCTAACCGCTCTTTTTTCTCTTCCAATCTTTTCTGAATATCGTTACTGAGATACATAATAATCTCTCTAATATGGTTTAGATATATATCTATATTATACCATATTAAAGAATAGGTCAATATCCCGATGTTCGAACCTGTTTTATACCAGAAAAGAGCCAAATAATGGCTCTTTTCTCAATTTGGCTCCACCTATTAGATGAAGTTCGAACCCATCTTATGAAAAAAAGTATCAGTTTATAAAAAGTCTTGGGCCACCCTATTGCTAGAGTGGCCCATTCGTACAGCCGTTGCTGTCATGCGGTCGTTGCTGTCGTTTAGTAGTCCCGCACCACAACTACCTGGCAGGTGCCGTCTTGGTTCGGATAGGGAAGGGTATTGTCCACCCAGAGACTGATGGGCTTACCCAAAGCCCGGTTCAGGTAGACGAGAGCGAGGAGTCGGCTGTTGGCCGTTGTATTGGGAATGTCAGCCGCTTGGTTGGAACAACCGGAGCCAATGGCACTCGTCGGAGCGAAGTAGATGCGGAGGAAGCCGGTGCTGCTGTAGGGCTCGACGGGTCGGTTGGCCACGACATGGAGGAGTCCTGTGATGGTGACCGTTGCGCCATACTCGGTTGCCCGAGCTGGAACTACAACCGCCAGCATCGCAGCGGCAGCAAGGGACGTGATGAGACGCTTCATGATCATTCCTTCCGTGGTTCAATCACCAGATTGCCGGGACGGCGATCGAGTTGATGATGGGGTAGTAGTTCTCTTCTGTGCAGCCGCTGTAGAGAAGCTGGACAGTAGAACCCTGTGAGTGAGCCATCATGACCGTGGCGTAGAGGGTCTTGAATTGCTCTGAGGGATACGCGAGCGCCAGGTAGGTGGTGTACCGGCACCCATCCGGGTTGTCCACGTTGTTCACGCGGATATAGGCCTTGCCACCTCCGTAGACAAAGTAGCCTGTGATGGTGGCAGACCGGCCCCAGCCGCCCGCGAAAGCACTGGAAGTCAAAGCCAGGGAAAGGGCGAGGCCCAAGAGAGTCTTACGCATGATGCGTTTCCTTTCAGTCTTCAAGGAGGAGGTTGAGGATGGTCTGGAAGAGAGCGGGATTGAAGACCCGGAAGGTCTTAACTTCCGACCAGTTATCACCTTCGTTGGCCTCGTATGCTTCGTCCTCGGCATCGATCTTGGCCTTAAACGAAACTTCGGAAATCCCTCGAGGAATCGTGTAAGTGAGAGTTTCCGTATGAGTACTGCCACTCGGTAGGTTGACTGCCTTGATGTAAGCCCGTCTCTGGAAAACCCAGTCGTTGCTGTCAGTACGAGCATAGAGATCAACTTCAACAGTGTCCTTTCCAGGACGCATATGACTGCTCGTATTACCGTCTTTCGCCTTGACCTGCACCTTGACGGTAACAGTCTGGTTCGGTAGGAGAGTACCTGCCCCAGAGACAAGTTCACTACCGGCCGCGTTCCAGACACCAAAGCTGTTGACCTTGAGGTTGAAGGGATCAGAACCCCCACCTCCTCCAAGGCCACCAATATATTTGGAAAGTCCGGCTGTAGCAACACCGCCCATCAAGGTAGCACAGGTGTCGACCGTTGGATTAGCCTTGCAATAGACACGGTCCTTATCGATGTGAAGGAAGTAATCGGGAAATTTTGGATCACTCTTGTAAAGAGTGCGCCGGCTGAATTCGTAGCCTGGATTCACGAAGTTGTATTCGGAAATCGTTACCCAAGCTACGCCTTTGCCGTAAACATCTGCACCTGCTGCTTCGACGTAGGCAACGTGACCATATTTGTAAGCCCCGTCCCCTTTTCTCTCCCATAGCGCTACGTCACCAACGAAGACAGCGTTGAACTTTGACTCTTCCCAAACAAAATTGTCCCTAGCACCCGTGACACCTATCTCAACCTGGGAAGAGCGTGCTCGATCAAGCCATTCATATGCATGTCCCCATCGGTCGAGTCCGTAATACTGATTCGTGAACTGCGGACTCGTATTGCCCCAGCGTTCGTTCAGTTTGTGAGCAACATATGAGGTACATTGACACTTTCGGAAATTGAAAGTATCAGCAGGAAGCGAAGGACCCACTTGTGGGCACTCAGACCGGTACAAATATGTATCGTTCGGATCTTCAGCCATAGCTGGACGTATGAGCCCGAGCCAAAGAGTCAAAGCAATGAATAGGTACTTGCCCATGACCTTCCTTTCATTCGTCAATTGGTAAAGAACTGTTTTCGTTGTTAACAAAAACAAACGGTCGGAAACCACTTCATGAGGAAGATAACTCTTCTTATTAGAAATGAATTCCTTTCCGTTTGTTTTTGTTTTCCTATTCAGCGCTACAAAACTACTATTTTGATGAAATTGGCTGAAGATTTTTAAAACCACTAGACATCAAGTCTTTCTTTTCTGTGAATACTTTTTTTATAGTATCCCCATTATCCTGAGTAGGGTCCCAACAAATCTCATATGGAGTGGTAGGACCAAACAAAACTACATCGAAACCAGAAAATGATTTGATTCTCTCGGGTGGTATTGTATTAGGAACAGTTTCATTGGTTTTTAGTTCATTCTGAATAATTGTTATATTACCAATACTTCCGAATGCACAATTTGGGGTATTAGCATATAGCTTTTTGCTTGTGAAATAAGCAGTATCTGGTTTTGATCCTTTTTCGTTTGAAGTTATATATAACAGATCCTCTGCGAACTCCTTATTGAGTTTCATCTGTACTCCTAATTCTGGAATGTTATACCAAACCTCGTCAGTATTGCCTGGGATAGCTTCAATGTGTTGAGGATAATCCTGGAATTGCTTCGATGTCTCTTTATTCAAATTTTCAGGATTTTGATTTTGTGCAGGAATTATTTTCTGTTGCTGTATGAAAAACAAGACTGCTCCAACAGCGAAAACCACTAAGACTCCGAAAATTAACCAAGATTTTTTATCCATAAAATATAAGTTTGAAGCATTATAGTACCAATGTACTGGATTGTCCGTCAACTTGCCAAATTACAGGCAGCGTGATGTATTACAAAATGAAATCACGGGCTTACTTTTTGAGTACAGAGAACTCTCGCCGGAGAAACTTCTCTTGATAAGCCCCTATCTTTTTCATTGTGTCAGCATCCAAATAGACTGGGTTACCGTATTCATCATAACGCTGAAGGAGGGCGCCACCATTCTTTTCAATGTGTTTTCGACATCTCACAATTTCTTCATCGACATTTTGAGCAGTAAAGTCAAAAGTAGTTGATGCTGTTTGCCACGCTTCGGTAAACGCTTTATCAGATATTTCAAAAAGATACCCACTTTTCCCGCACCCTGAATATGTTTCCAAATAGGTTTTCTGTATTGCCGTTCCCTGCATTGGATAAAATATATTCATAAACAGAATATGCCCGAGTCCTACGATGCTCCGCCTGTTGGATGAAGTACGAACCTGTTTTGTAAAAACTTGTCCTGAGT